>DASQKC010000100.1:0-14476 GCA_035630755.1 Actinomycetota bacterium
TGCTCGCACGCGACGACTGGCGCGAGGCCGATCTCCGCGGTCTACCCGAGGACTCGGCGTGGCTCTCGGCGCTCCAGGAGGCGGCCGCGGGGCAGGGGCTCGCGGTGGAGGAGGCCGAGGACCAGAACGGGGTGGCTCCGCGCCTCGACCTTCCGCCGACCTGGGACGAGTACCTCGCGCAGATCCCGTCGAAGCTGCGACACGAGATCCGACGGAAGGCCAAGAAGCTCGAGGCCGAGGCGGGGCCGTACCGGATCGTGACGGCCGACGAGGCCACCCTGGTCCCCATGCTCGATCGCTTCGTCGCGCTGCATCGCACGAGCGAAGGCCCCAAGGGCGTCTTCCTCGTCCCCGGGATGGAGATCTTCTTCCGCCGACTCGGCGAGGCCTTCTGCGCCGACGGCCGGTTCCGCCTGACGATGATCGAGGTGGCGGGCGAGTTCGCCGCCGGCACCATCGGTTTCGCGTTCGACGGGACGGCGTTCCTCTACAACTCGGCGTTCGACCGCGCCTGGGGTGCGCTCGCGCCAGGGATGGTGCTGGTCGCCGACGACATCAGGATCGCGATCGAGGAGGGCTGCACCGCGTTCGACCTCCTGAAGGGCGACTACGGCTACAAGTACCGGTTCGGCGCCGTCCCCCGGGCCGTCAAGCGGCTCGTCGCGTCGCGGGGCTAGACGTAGGCCTGGGCGGCCCGCAGCACCGTGTCGGCGAGCTCGACATCGCCGCCCAGGACCACGGTGCCTGCGTCGAGCGCCTGATCGGCGTCGAGCCGCCGGCCGACCACCAGCGCGAGCTGGGGCGCCTGGGCCTTGATCACGACGGTCGGCGCCCCGCGGGGCGCGGGCACCTCGTCGGGGGTGAGGCCCCAGTGCCAGCGGCCTTCGCCGGCGCCTTCGGCCTCGATCAGCAGGCTGGCGCCCGGCAGGTTGATCGCACGGCGAGTGAGCTGCCAGGGCAGCATCCGGACGGCCATGTCGATCGTGAGGTGCACCGGCCAGTGCTGCCACCGCTCCTGCCAGCCGTCGCGGACACCGTTCGTCGCGCGCATGTCCTCGCCATGCAGGAACCACTCGACGACCCGCGTCTGCACCAGGAACCGGGCCGCGATCTCACCCCCGAACCACGGGTACCGATCGTCGCGCCACGCGCCCGGCGTGAGCTGTGCCGCGTACGCGATCCCGGCGTCGGCCGCCCTTCCCCAGGTGTCGAGGACCTCGCGCACGTCGAGGCCGGAGCGCCGCGCCACCGACCACGCGTTGAAGCCGTCGATGTCCGGCTCCGCCCCGTCGGGCAGGGTGGCGCGGTAGGCGTCGATCTCCTCGGCCGGTTCGCCCGCGAACAGCTGCGCGATCGCGGTGTCGTGGGCGCCGAGGTGGGCGACAACGTCGCGGTTCCACCAGCCGGGGGCAGCGCTCGGGATCTCCCACGTGGCGGGGTCCGCGAACTGGATCATGCGCCCCAGCCGGGCGCGCTCCGCGCTCGCGATCCCGAGCAGGTGCTCCTGGTCGGACGGCGCGGTGGCGGTGGAGGCCGACATCGCGCCGGATCATACACTCGGCCGATGCGCGTCCTCCTGTGTCCCGACAAGTTCCGGGGGACGGCCACCGCGCGGGAGGTCGCGGCCGCGCTCGCCACGGGATGGCGCCGCGTGCGGCCCCACGACGACCTCGACACGCTGCCGATGGCCGACGGCGGCGAGGGGACCCTCGAGGCCCTCACCGACCGCGCCGATCGACGACGCACGACGGTCGCGGGCCCGCTCGGGGACCCGGTCGAGGCCGACTGGGGGATGCGGCCGGACGGCACGGCCGTGATCGAGATGGCGACGGCGTCGGGCCTCGCGCTCCTGTCGCCGGGTCGCCGGGACCCGCGCCGGACGACGACGCGCGGGGTCGGCGACCTGCTCCGCGCGGCGCTCGACGCGGGCGCGACCGGGGCCGTCGTGTGCGTGGGCGGATCGGCCACGAACGACGGCGGCGCCGGGATGGCGCGTGCCCTCGGGGTCGCGTTCCTGGATGGGGAGGGCCGTCCCGTGCCCGAGGGGGGCGCGGCGCTCGCTCGGCTCGCTCGGATCGACCTCGCCGGCCTCGACCCCCGGTTGCACGCGATCGACGTCGCGGGGCTCGTCGACGTGGACAACCCGCTGTGCGGCCCGCACGGCGCGAGCGCCACGTACGGTCCGCAGAAGGGCGCCGACGCGGACACGGTGTGGGAGCTCGACCGCGCCCTCGAACAGCTCGCCGCCGTCGTCGGACGCGACCTCGGGGTGGACCCGTCGCGCGAGCCCGGGGCGGGGGCGGCGGGCGGACTCGGATTCGGGCTCCTCGCGTTCGCGGGTGCTCGCCTGCGACCCGGCGTCGACGCCGTCGCCGAGGTCGTGGGTCTCGAGTCGGCGCTGCGTGTGAGCGACGTCGTGATCACGGGGGAGGGCGCCTTCGATGCGACGTCGCTCCGCGGCAAGGTGGTGGGCGGCGTCCTCGACGTCGCCCACCGCGCCGGCGTGCGTGCGGTGGTCGTCTGCGGGAGGTCGTCCGGCGCCCCCGAGGGGGTGGACGTGGTGTCGCTCGTGGATCTCGCCGGCGAGGAGGCCGCTATGCGCGAGACCCGCCCGTGGCTCGAGCGGGTGGGGGAGCGGCTCGCGTCGGGGGTCCCCGTATGAGCGGGGCGCTCGACCGGTTCCTGGAAGCCGCGCGCGTCGAGGGCCTGGAGGTCGACGTGCGCCGGTTCCCGGAAGGGACCAAGACGGCCGAGGACGCCGCGCGCGCGGTCGGCTGCGACGTGGCGCAGATCGTGAAGTCCCTCGTGTTCACGGCCGACGACGGGTCGCCGCTGCTCGCCCTCACGTCGGGCCGGCACCGCGTCGACACCGTCGCGCTGGCGGCGGCGGCCGGGGTGCCGTCGGCCCGGCGCGCCACGCCCGAGGAAGCGCGGGCCGCCACGGGCTACGCGGTCGGGGGGACGCCGCCGTTCGGCCACCCGAGCCCGGTCCGGACGTTCATCGACCCCGAGCTGCTGCGTCACGACGCCGTCTGGGCGGCCGCGGGGACCCCCGACAGCGTGTTCGCCGTGGCGCCGGACAGGCTGCGGGCCCTCACGCATGCGACCGAGGCCGACTTCGCCGGAACCCGACCGGCGGGGTAGGGATCAGGCGGCCCTGGGGTACACTGGCCGTCGATCCCGTAGACCGACCGATCCACCCCGGAGGACCGATGCTGACCCTGACCGAATCCGCCGCCGGCAAGGTGAAGGAGCTCCTGGCCGAAGAGGGCCGTTACGACATCGCGCTTCGCGTGGCCGTGCAGCCCGGTGGCTGCTCCGGCCTCCGCTACGCGATGTATCTGGACGATCAGGTGAGCGATGACGCCGACCAGACCGCCGAGCAGTACGGCGTCCGGATCGCGATCGACAAGATGTCGGTGCCCTACCTGACGCAGGCCACGGTGGACTTCGTCGACACGCTCGAGCAGTCAGGCTTCACGATCGACAACCCCGCCGCCCAGGGCGGCTGCGCCTGCGGCAGCTCGTTCCACTAGGCCTCAGTCGGCGTCGTACCCGAGGTTCTGCCGGAGCCACCGCTCGGCTTCGTTGAAGCTCTCGCCCAGGCGGCGTGCGTAGTCCTCGACCTGATCCTTCCCGATCCGCCCCACGTTGAAGTAGCGCGCTTCGGGGTGCGAGAAGTAGAGGCCGCTCACGCTCGCGGCCGGGATCATCGCGCCGTGCTCGGTGAGGTCGATCCCGAGCTCGCGCGCGCCCAGCAGGTCGAAGAGACGGCGTTTCAGGGAATGGTCGGGGCACGCAGGGTAGCCGAACGCCGGGCGGATGCCGCGGTACCGTTCGGCGACCAGATCCTCGTTGGGCAACGGCGCGGGCTGGTAGCCCCAGGCGATCCGCGCCTCCTGGTGCAGCCGCTCGGCGAAGGCCTCGGCCAGCCGGTCGGCGAGCGCCTTCACCATGATCGCCCGGTAGTCGTCGTGCTCGGCCTCGTAGCGCTTCACCAGCTCGTCCACACCGATGCCCGCCGTGACGGCGAAGGCGCCGAGGTGATCGGGGAGGCCGGTCTCGGCCGGCGCGACGAAGTCGGCGAGGCTCCGCGTGGGTGTGTCGGCGCCCCGGTCCTGCTGTTGGCGGAGCATCGGGAAGACGGTCCCGTCCACGAGCACGATGTCGTCGCCCTCGGCGTTCGCGCGCCAGAACCCGTGGACCCCGCGCGCCTGCAACGTCCCGTCCTCCTCGAGGACGTCGAGCAGTTCCTGGGCCTCGCCGAAGAGCACCCGCGCCTGCTCGCCGTAGATGTCGTGGTCGAGGATCTGCGGGAACGACCCCTTCATCTCCCACGCGGTGAAGAAGAACGTCCAGTCGATGAAGGGCCGGAGCTCGGCGATCGTGGGCTCCACGACCCGGGCACCGGTGAACGCGGGCTCGGGGACGTCCTCGGCGCGCCAGTCGAGCTGGGTGCGTCGCTCGGCCGCGATCCGGTACGGGAGCAGCGGCTCGCGTTCGCGCTCGGCGTGCTGCGCGCGCAGACGCTCCTGGAGGGTGAGGTTGTCCGCCTCCAGCGTGCTCCGGCGCTCCGGATCGAGCAGCGCCGACACGACCCCGACGACCCGTGAGGCGTCGACGACGTGCACGACGGGTTGGTCGTACGCGGGGGCGATCCGGACCGCCGTGTGCTGGCGCGAGGTCGTCGCGCCGCCGATCAGCAGGGGCAGGTCGAGCTCGCGACGCGCCATCTCCTTCGCGACGTGGACCATCTCGTCGAGCGACGGGGTGATCAGGCCGGAGCAGCCGACGACGTGGCAGCCCTGCTCGATCGCTGTGTCGAGGAGCACGTCGGCCGGCACCATCACGCCGAGGTCGATGACCTCGTAGTTGTTGCAGCCCAGGACCACGCCGACGATGTTCTTGCCGATGTCGTGCACGTCGCCCTTCACCGTGCACAGGATGACCTTGCCCTGAGCGCGCGCCGTGCCGCCCGCCGCCACCAGCGCGGCCTTCTCCTCCTCCATGAACGGCTCGAGGTAGGCCACCGCCTTCTTCATGGCGCGGGCGCTCTTCACGACCTGGGGCAGGAACATCTTCCCGGCGCCGAACAGGTCCCCGACGATCTGCATCCCGTCCATCAGGGGTCCCTCGATCACGTCGAGCGGGCGGTCGTACGCCTGGCGCGCCTCCTCGGCGTCATCGACGATGAACCGGTCGATCCCGTGCACGAGCGCGTGCGACAACCGCTCCTCGACCGTCCCCTCCCGCCACGACAGGTCCTCCTCGGTCGCGAGCGCCGAGCCCTGCACGGTCTCGGCCAACGTGACGAGCCGCTCGGTGGCGTCGGGGCGCCGGGCGAAGATCACGTCCTCCACGTGCTCGAGCAGGTCGGCCGGGATGTCCTGGTAGACGTCCAGCTGTCCGGCGTTCACGATCGCCATGTCGAGCCCCGCCGCGATCGCGTGGTACAGGAAGGCCGAGTGCATCGCGCGGCGCACGCGCTCGTTCCCGCGGAACGAGAAGGACAGGTTCGACACCCCGCCGGAGACCTTCGCGCCGGGGCAGTGCCGCTTGATCTCCCGCGCCGCCTCGATGAACGCCTTCGCGAACTCGTCGTGCTCCTCGATGCCGGTGGCGACCGCGAGGATGTTCGGGTCGATGATGATGTCCTCGGGGGCGAACCCGGCACGCTCGATCAGCAGGCGGTAGGACCGCTCCGCGATCTCGATCTTGCGGGGGACCGTCCCGGCCTGGCCCTCCTCGTCGAAGCACATGACGACGACCGCCGCGCCGTACCGGTGGCAGGTCGCCGCCTTCGCGAGGAAGTCCTCCTCGCCCTCCTTCAGGCTGATCGAGTTGACGACCGCCTTGCCCTGGACGCAGCGGAGCCCCGCCTCCAGGACCTCCCACTTCGAGGAGTCGATCATGATCGGGACCTTCGCGATCTCGGGTTCGGTCGCGATCAGGTTGAGGAACCTCGTCATCGCGGCGGCGCCGTCGATCAGGTCGGCGTCCATGTTCACGTCGACGAGGTTCGCGCCGTTCTCGACCTGCTCGCGCGCCACGTCGACGCCGGCCTGGAAATCGCCGGACTCGATCAGCCGGGCGAACCGCTTCGACCCCGTGATGTTGGTGCGTTCGCCGACCATCACGAAGCCGGTCTCGGGGGTGATCCGGAAGGGCTCCAGGCCGCTGAACGAGGTGACGTGGAGGGGGGCGGGGACGGCCCGCGGGGCCACGCCCTCGACCGCGGCCGCGATCTGGCGGACGTGGTCGGGCGTGGTGCCGCAGCACCCGCCGACGAGGTTCACGAGACCGGCGCGCGCGAACTCGCCGAGCAGCGACGACGTGATCTCGGGGGTCTCGTCGAATCCACCGAACGCGTTCGGCAGCCCCGCGTTCGGGTAGGCCGCGACCGGCACCGGGGCGACCTGCGCGAGCGCCTCGACCGAGGGCCGCATCTCGCGGGCCCCCAGCGAGCAGTTCACGCCGACGAGGATCGGGTCGGCGTGCGCGACGCTCGTCCAGAACGCCTCGACGGTCTGGCCCGAGAGCGTCCGCCCGCTCCGGTCGACGATCGTGACCGAGATCCAGCGGGGCAGGTCGGGCGCCACGTCCATCGCGGCGGCCAGCGCGGCCTTGGCGTTCAGCGTGTCGAAGATCGTCTCGATGAGCAGGAGGTCGACGCCGCCCTCCCGCAGGGCCGCGATCTGGGCCGCATAGCTCTCGTAGACCTGCTCGAACGAGACCGTCCTGAACGACGGGTCGTCGACCTTGGGCGAGATCGAAAGCGTCACGTTGAGGGGCCCCACCGATCCGGCCACGAGCCGGCCGGGCACCTCGTCGGCGGCCTCCCGCGCGAGGCGTGCCCCGGCCAGGTTCATGTCGTGGACCGCGTCCTGCAGGCCGTAGTCGGCCTGGCCGATCGAGGTCGCCGTGAAGGTGTTCGTCGTGGTGATGTCGGCGCCGGCGTCGAGGTACGCCCGGTGGATGTCGCGGACGATGTCGGGCTGCGTCAGGTTGAGCAGGTCGGGGTCGCCCTTGACGTCGCGGTCGTGGTCCGCGAACCGCGCACCGCGGAACGCGGCCTCGTCCAGCCCCCTGCCCTGCAGGAGCACGCCCCAGGCGCCGTCGAGCACCACGATGCGCTCGTCGAGCAAGGTGCGGAGGTGGGAGCCGGCGTCCGCCATCCACGTAGCCTACCGGCCACCGCGAACGCGACCTCCGATGCACGCCGCGGGCACGGGGTCGGTAGGATCCGGGGGATGCCCCAGAGCCTGCCCGACGCCGCGCTGCGCCTCTCCGGAGGTACGTCCGCCGAGGGACGTCCCGTCCCGCGCGGCGCGCGCCGGAGCCGACGGGAGACGGCGGCCCTGCTCGCCCGCGTCCCCTTGCTCGCGCGGCTCTCGAAGCGGCACCTCCTCGAGCTCGCCGCCGACGCGGACCAGGTGGCGCTCGAGCCGGGGCAGACGGTCGTGGAGGAGGGCATGCTCGGCGAGGCGATGTTCGTGGTCCTCACCGGCAGCGCCGTCGTCACCCGTCGGAGGCGACGCGTGGGCCAGATCCTGCCGGGCGATTTCTTCGGGGAGCTCTCCGTGATCGACGGCGGCCCGCGCAGCGCGACGGTGCGGGCCGAGACCGGCCTCACGCTGCTCCGGCTGTCCCGGGCCACCGTCCGCCGGCTCATCGAGGAGGACCCGGCGATCGCCATCACGATCCTCGAGGTGATGGTCGGGCGTCTGCGGCAGATCTCCCGCGCGACGGCGTGACCCGGACCCCCCGGCGCAAGCCGCCCGGCGCGCTACGCTAGGAGGGACGACGACCCGTCCACCCCGAGCAGACCCGGAGGTCGATCCCAGCCCCACGATGAGCAAGGCGGTCAAGGAACGAGAGCGCGTCGTCATCCGCTTCGCCGGTGATTCCGGCGATGGGATGCAACTCACCGGCGATCGGTTCACGAACGCCACGGCCGTCCTCGGCAACGATCTGGCGACCCTGCCGGACTTCCCGGCCGAGATCCGGGCGCCCGCCGGGACCGTCCACGGTGTCTCCGCCTTCCAGATCCAGTTCGCATCGACCGACATCGCCACGCCGGGCGACCACGCGGACGTCCTGGTCGCGATGAACCCCGCGGCGCTGAAGGCCGATCTCGACACCGTCGTGACGGGCGGGACGCTCCTGCTCAACGAAGACGCCTTCACGGCCCGCAACCTCGACAAGGCCGGCTACGCCGCCGACCCGACCGCCGACGGCTCGCTCGAGGGCTACACCGTGGTGAAGGTCCCGATGACCTCGATCACGGTCCGCGCGGTCGAGGACCTGGGGATCTCGAAGAAGGAGGCCGAGCGGGCGAAGAACATGTTCGCGCTCGGGCTGGTCTCCTGGATGTACGGCCGCCCGACGCAGCCCACGATCACCTGGCTCGAGGCGAAGTTCGGATCCAAGCCCGAGATCCTGGACGCGAACGTGGCCGCGTTCAACGCGGGCTACGCGTTCGGGGAGACGACGGAGCTGTTCGCGCACCAGGTCGTCGTGAAGGCGGCGCCCTCGGCGCCCGGCACGTACCGCAACGTCGCGGGCGCGCAGGCCCTGTCGTGGGGGCTGGTGGCCGCCGCCCAGCGCGCCGGCCTGCAGCTCTTCTACGCGAGCTACCCGATCACGCCCGCCTCGGACCTCCTGCACGAGCTATCCAAGCACAAGCACTTCGGCGTGCTGACGGTCCAAGCCGAGGACGAGATCGCGGCCGCGAACATGGCGTTGGGGGCGGCGTTCACCGGCTCGCTCGCGGTCACGGGGACGAGCGGGCCCGGGCTCGACCTCAAGGCCGAGACGATCGGCCTCGCGGTCATCACGGAGCTGCCGCTGCTCGTGATCGACGTGCAGCGCGCCGATCCCTCCACCGGCATGCCGACGAAGACCGAGCAGGGGGACCTGCTCGCCGCGATGTTCGGCCGCCACGGAGAGTCGCCCATCCCCATCGTCGCGCCGAGCTCGCCGGGGGGCTGCTTCGACGTGGCCTTCGAGGCGGCCCGCGTCGCGATCCGGTACCGGACGCCGGTGATCGTGCTCTCCGACAGCTTCCTGCAGAACTCCTCCGAGCCCTGGCGGCTCCCCGACGTCGAGGGCCTGCCGACGATCGACCCGGGGTTCGCGACGCCGATGGAGGGCTTCGAGCCGTACGCGCGCGACGACCGGCTCGCGCGTCCGTGGGCGATCCCGGGCACGCCGGGCCTCGAGCACCGGATCGGTGGGCTCGAGCGGCAGGAGGTCACCGGGGACATCAGCTACGACGGCGAGAACCACGAACGCATGACGCACCTGCGCGCCGCGAAGGTCGACGGGATCGCGGCCGACATCCCGCCGCTCGAGGTGACGGACCCCTCCGGCGATGCCGACCTCCTCGTCCTGGGCTGGGGGTCGAGCCGGGGGTCGATCTCGGCCGCCGCCGAGCGGTTCCGGGTGGGGGGCGGCGCGGTCGCGACCGCGCACCTGCACTGGCTCAACCCGTTCCCCTCGAACACCGGCGAGGTGCTTCGTCGGTACGAGCGGGTCCTCGTGCCGGAGATGAACACGGGGCAGCTCGCGATGTTGGTCCGCGCCCGATACCTGGTCGACGCGATCACCTTCTCGCGGGTGCAGGGCCGGCCGATCTGGGCCGATGAACTCGCCGACGCGATCGAGGAGCTGAGCCGTGGTTGACGCGCCCGCCGGGCTGACCAAGAAGGACTTCACGTCCTCGCAGGACCCGCGGTGGTGCCCGGGCTGCGGGGATTACGCGATCCTCGCCGCCGTCCAGGGGTTCATGCCGGAGCTGGGGATCGAGCCGAAGGATATGGTCTTCGTCTCCGGGATCGGGTGCAGCGGCCGGTTCACCTACTACATGGACACCTACGGCTTCCACGGGATCCACGGCCGCGCGCCCGCGATCGCAACGGGTGTCGCGACCGCGAACCCCGACCTCAACGTCTGGGTCGTGACGGGCGACGGGGACGCGCTGTCGATCGGCGGGAACCACCTGATCCACGCGCTCCGGCGCAACGTGGACATCAAGATCCTGATGTTCAACAACCAGATCTACGGGCTCACGAAGGGCCAGTACTCGCCGACCTCCGAGCAGGGGAAGGTCACGAAGTCGACGCCGTTCGGGTCCGTCGACCGCCCCTTCAACCCGGTCTCGCTCGCGCTGGGCTCGGCGGCGACGTTCGTCGCGCGGACGATCGACAACGACCGCCAGCACCTCACCGAGGTGCTGCGGCAGGCGGCCGCGCACCCGGGCGGGGCCTTCGTCGAGATCTACCAGAACTGCAACGTGTTCAACGACGGCGCGTTCGACGTGCTCCGCGACAAGCCGCAGGGCGCCCACAACCAGATCCGCCTCGTCGACGGCGAACCGATCATCTTCGACGAGGGCACCCGGTGCGTCCGCATCGGCGAGAACGGTCGGCTCGAGATCGCCGCCGTGGCCGAGACCGACCCGGCGTCGATCGTCACCCACGACATCCACGGCAGGCCCTCCCTCGCGTTCGGGCTGGCCCATATCTCCGACGGCCCCTGGGAGGAGTCCTGCATCGGCGTGTTCCGCGAGGTCGAACGTCCGACGTACGGCCGCGCGGTCCACGAGCAGGTGGCCCGGGCGACCGAGCGGCACGGGGACGGCGACCTGGCGGCGCTGCTGCACGGCGGCGACACCTGGACGGTGGACGCGGCCGGCTGAGGCCGGGGACCGCTCAGGGCTCGGGCGGCTGGAACCGCGCCAGGGCCTCCGACGTGATCCGCTCCACGTGGCGCAGGTCGTCCGCGAGCTCGGGGACGATCGCGGCGAAGCGTCGCAGCTCCTCCTCGGTCGTGGTCGGGCCCATGCTGACCCGGAACCCGGACGTACCCGCTCGGCCGAGCTGCTCCAGGACGGGGGAGGGGTCCTCGGGCCGGCCGGTGCACGGCGACCCGGCCCCGATCGCGAACCCCCGGTCGTCCAGGGCCATCGCGAAGGTCGCGGGGTCGAGGTCGTCCAGGGTGAAGCAGACGAGGTGGGGCACCCGGTGGGTGGGGTGGCCCCACACGGTGGCGCCCGGCACCTCGGCCAGCCGGTCGCGCAGCTCGGCCGTGGCCGACCACATGCGGGCCGCGTCGTCGGCCATCGTGCCGATGGCCGCGTCGAGCGCCGCCGCCATCCCGGCGATCCCGGGGGTGTTCTCCATCCCCGCGCGCCGCTTGCGCTCGCGGTCGTCGCCGCACGGGTACGCCGCGATCCCGACCCCGCGCCGGACGTAGAGGGCGCCCACCCCCGGCGGACCGCCGAACTTGTGCCCCGACAGCGAGAGCAGATCGACGTCGAGCGCCTTCACGTCGACCGGCAGCCGGCCCACGGTCTGGCAGGCGTCGGTGTGGAAGCGGACCCCGGCCTCACGGCACAGCCGCGCGGCCTCGCCGACCTGCTGCATCGTCCCGATCTCGTGGTTCGCGTGTTGCACGCTCGCGAGGAGGGTCGCGGGGACGCGCACCTCCGCGGCGAAGCGATCGAGGTCCATGCGCCCGTGGCCGTCGGTCGGCACGATCACGACCTCGACCCCGTCGCTCTCGAGGACATTGCCGATGCCGCCCACGGCCGGGTGCTCGACCGAGGACACGACGATCCGCGTCCCGAGCTCGCGTTGGGCCCGGACCCCGCCCCAGATCGCGAGCGCCACCGACTCGGTGCCGCCGGACGTGAACACGATCTCGTCGGGCTGCGCCCCGAGGGCGGCGGCGATCCGCGCGCGCCGGTCCTCCAGCTGCTCGCGCGCGGCGCGGCCGGCCCGATGCATGGACATCGGGTCGCCCGCCCACGCGAGGGCGTCGACCATCGCCTCGGCCGCCTCGGGGCGCAGCGGCGTCGCCGCCGCGGCGTCGAGGAAGACGTCGGTGGCCACGGCGTCGCTCAGGGGGTCGCGGGCTCCCGGTCGCGCAGGAACAGGTAGTTGTACGCGACGCCCGCGATGATCGCGCCGGCGATCGGACCGAGGATCCAGACCCAGCCGTTCGTGTAGTCGCCCGTCGCGACCGCGGGCCCGAACCATCGGGCCGGGTTCATCGCGGCACCGGTCAGGCCGCCGGTCGCGAAGACGTCGATCGTGATCGTCAGTCCGATCGTGAGCCCGGCGATCTTCGCGAACGGGCCACGTTCGTCGACCGCCGTTCCCATCACGACCCACATCAGGAAGAAGGTGGTGGTGGCCTCGATCAGCGTGGCCTTCCCGAGCGCCAGCCCGGAGGCGACCGCGGGGACCCCCCCGTTCACGGCGTCGAAGGCCGGCTCCGGGTAGAAGTACTTCAGCAGGAAGGCGGCCGCGACCGCCCCGGCGAACTGCGCCACGATGTAGGCACCGGTGCGGCCGCTCGACATCTTCCCGTTCGACCACAGCGAGATCTGCAGGGCCGGGTTGAACACCCCGCCGGAGAGCTGCGCCATCATCGACACCATGATCCCGATCGCGAGCCCGTGGGCGAGCGCGATCGCGACGAGGTCCTGTCCCTGCGTGGCGATGATCGTGCCGGCGCCGAAGAAGATGAGCGCGAACGTGCCCACGAACTCGGCGACGGATGCCTTCCCGGTGTTCTCCAACGGACCCTCCTCGGTCGGGACGACCGGCGGTGGCGCTGCCCGGCCGTTCGGCTGCCGAGCCTAGCGTGGCGCACCCGCGCGGGCAAAATGGTGGCGAACAGGCCCGTGGTAGCCTCGCGCCGTGGAGGTCCTGCTCGTCTCGCCCGACCCCGAAACGCGTGCGCAGATGGCCCTCGTCGTCCGCAGCATCGAGCGACGTTCGGCCACCGGGTTGACGTTCCGCGCCGCGCGCGACGGCGATCTCGGCCTCCGCGCCGCTCGGCGCGACCGGCCGGCGATCATCGTCGCCGACGAGCTGGCGTCGCGGGCCGGCGCCTTCGCGCTCACCCGGTCGCTCCGCGACGACGAGGAGCCCTACACGGGGATCGTCCTCATCCTGCTCGAACGGGTCCACGACGCCTGGTTGGCGGCGTGGTCGGGGGCCGACGCGTGGTTCGTGAAGCCGGTCGATCCGTTCGAGGTGGCCGACCGGTTGTGGGAGCTCGTCGAAGAACGATCGAGCGTGGCGTCGGAGGAGCTGGTGTGAAGATCCGAGGGACGTGCGGCCACTGCGGCCGAGAGTTCGTGGCCGAGCAGGTCGTCGCGAGCGGCGGTGCGTGCCCGTGGTGCGGGGAGCCGTTCAACCCCGACTACGGCGGCACGATCGTCGACGTGCTCCGCGACGCCGACGTGGCGGGCACGGCGCTCGAACGGTCGATGAAAGCGCTCGCGGACCTCGCCCCGTCGATGACCCTCGCCGAGGGGTCGGTCCTGGGCGAGATCCGTCGCCAGCTCGCGCGGATCGGGTCGCCGACCGTGCGTCAGCCGTAAGGGACGGGTCCATGGGTTTCAACGCGATGCAGCCCGGGAAGATCAAGCGGGGCGACCTGTTGTTCCTGCTCGCCGCGATCGTGATCGTCGTCGCGCTCGTGGTGTGGGCGCTCACGGCGTGAGCGTCCCGCCGGCACTCGCCGAGCTGCCGTTCTGCTACCTCACGACGACGGGACGGATCTCGGGCCGCCCGCACCGGATCGAGATCTGGTTCGCCCTGTGGGAGGGGACCGTGTACCTGCTCTCGGGCGGACGCGACGAGGCGGACTGGGTCCGCAACCTGCTCGTCGCCCCCGTCGTCACCCTGGAGCTGGGCGCCGAGGTGCGGACCCCGACGGCGCGTGTGCTCGCGCCGGCGAGCGAGGAGGACGCGCTCGCGCGTCGCCTCCTCGTCGAGAAGTACCAGCCGGGGTACGGGGAAGACCTGCGCGGGTGGGGTCGGTCGGCGCTGCCCGTGGCGATCGCCTGGGACGCGGCCGCGCCTCAGTCCTGATCGAACCCGATCGAGAACATCCGCTCCAGGTCGTGGCTCGAGTACACCTGGAACGCGATCAGCGACTCGGTCTGTGCGACGCCCTCGACGCGTCCGATGCCCGAGGGGATCACGCGCGCCAGGTCCTCGTGCTGGGGCACGCGGACGATCGCGACCAGATCGAACTCGCCCGCCACCGAGTAGACCTCCGAGACGCCGTCGAGCGCCGCGATCGTCTCGGCGGCCTCGGTGATGCCGTCGATCTCGCACCGGATCAGGACGACCGCGTGCACGCTCACCGCGCCTCCCCTCCCGAGGATCGTTCGAGGACGACGGCGAGCCCCTGCCCGCCGCTGATGCACAGCGTCGCGAGCCCGAGCGCGGCGCCCCGCTCGCGCATCTCGTACGCGAGGGACAGGATGACCCGCGCGCCGCTCCTGCCGATCGGATGGCCCAGGCTGATGCCCCCGCCGCGCACGTTCACGCGGTCGCGGTCGAACTTCAGCTCCCGTTCGCACGCGATCACCTGCGCCGCGAAGGCCTCGTTGATCTCGATCAGGTCGATGTCTTGCATGGACAGCCCCGTGCGCTCGAGGACCTTCTGCGTG
>DASQKC010000101.1:0-2700 GCA_035630755.1 Actinomycetota bacterium
CGGACGACTCCCCGGCGACGGCCGACGCCGACGCCTGAACGTCGCCGTCTGCGATGCTGCGGCGGTGGAGCCCGACGCGGCGATCGTGATCCTCCTGGCCGCCGGCGCCGGCCGTCGGCTCGGCGGCGCGGAGCCGAAGGCGCTGCTCCCGATCGGCGGCCGCCCGATCCTCGCGGTCGCCGCAGCCGCAGCCGCAGCAGCCCCTCCGATCAACGGACTCGTCGTGACCTTCCCGCCGGGATGGGAGGGACGCGCGCGCGCGTGCGTGGAGGACCTCGGGATCGATATCCGGTTCGTCGAAGGGGGCGAGACGCGACAGGACTCGGTCCGAACCGCGCTCGCGACGGTCCCCACCTCTGCGGAGTTCGTCGCCGTGCACGACGCCGCCAGGCCGTTCGCCCCTCCTGATCTCTTCACGCGGGTCGTCCATGGCCTCGGGGGCGCCGACGGCGCTGTACCCGTCCTGGCCGTCGCCGACACCGTGCTCCGCGTCCGCGACGATGCCGTGGAAGGCGTGGAGTCGCGGGAGGAGCTCGTGTTGGGGCAAACGCCGCAGGCGTTCCGCACGACGGCGCTCCGAGAGGCCCATGCCAAGGCCGAGGCGGCGGGCGCCGCGTTCACCGACGATGCCTCGATGCTCCGCTGGGCGGGTTACGAGGTGCGCGCGGTCCCCGGGGATCCGGAGAACATGAAGATCACCACGCTGGCCGATCTCGCGTACGCCGACCGCCGGATGGGGACGGGCGGTGGCTGATCCGGCCGTCGGGCTCGGCTTCGACGTCCACCGTTTCGCGGCCGGTCGTCCGCTCCGGCTCGGCGGTGTCCCGTTCGACGGGGAGCCGGGGCTCGCCGGACACTCCGACGGCGACGTCGTCTGTCACGCGATCGCGGACGCGCTCCTCGGGGCCGTGGCACTCGGTGACGTGGGGGAGCATTTCCCCGACACCGATCCCGGGACCGAGGGGATGACGGGTGAGGACCTGCTCACTCACACGATCCGGCTCATCGCCGAGGGTGGCCACGCGCCGGTGTCCGTGGACGTCACCATCGTATGCGAGCGTCCGGCGATCGCGCCGAGACGACTCGAGATCCGCCAGCAGCTGGCCCGGTGCACCGGTCTCCCGATCGACCGCGTCTCCGTCAAGGCGACCCGCCCGGAGGGGCTCGGGCTCACCGGCGATGGCATCGGGTGTCTGGCGCTGGCGGTGGTCACGTGAGGGACGAGCTCGTCACCGGCCGTCGGGCCGTCGTCGAGGCGTTGCGCGCGGGCCAGGTTCGCGAGGTGCTCGTCGCGACCGGGGCGCGCGACACGCAGGGCCTCCGGGCGGTCCGGGAGGCGGCCCGCGCGGCGAAGGTGCCCGTCCGCGCGACGGATCGGGGCGAGCTGGATCGGATGGCCGTCGATCATCGAGGCGTCGTCGCGCGGACGGTGGGCGGCCGCGCGGACCGCCGGCAGTTGGGGGAGCGTGACCTCGCGACCCTCCCGTTCGCGCCGGATGCGCTCGTCGTCGTCCTTGACGGGATCACGGACCCCCAGAACCTGGGAGCCGCGGCGCGGACGGCCGAGGCGGCGGGCGCCGCGGCCCTCGTCACCCGGAGTCGCCGGGCGGCCGGGGTGACGCCCGCAGCCCTCCGCGCGTCCGCGGGCGCCCTGGAACATCTCCCGCACGCCGTCGTCGCCAACATCGCCCGCGCGCTGGGACGGCTGCAGGACGCGGGCTTCTCCGTGATCGGGCTCGACGACGCTGCTCCTTCGTCGATCTTCGACGGGTCGTGCCCCCAAGGCCGAGTCGCGGTGGTGGTGGGATCGGAGGGAGAGGGCATGTCCCGGCTCGTGCGCGAACGATGCGACCTGCTCGTGGCGCTCCCCGTGAAGGGCAGGGTCGGCTCGTTGAACGCGTCGGCCGCCCTCGCGGCGGCGCTCTACGGTTTCGTCCTCCGGCGAGACGTCGTTGCCTCGCCCGGGTCCCCTGGCTAGGCTCGCGGCAGCCGCACCACGCGGCATCAACGATGAACGACATCCCGCCTCCCTCATCAGATCCCGTGCCCGGCGTGCCGACGCCGCGCCCGGCGACCCGACCGACCTCACGCCCGCCGGCTCTGACCGGCGCCGCGTTGATCCTGATGATCGCCGGAGCGCTCCTTCTGTACTTCGGGGCCATGGACCTCACGGGCAACGGGGTCGACATCGATACACCGTTCCTCGACGGCGAGGAGGCCGGGCGCGTCATCGCCGTCATCCTGATCGCGCAGGGAGGTCTCTCGCTGCTCGCAGGATGGTGGGTCTTCCGCCTCCGGCCGGCGGGGCGGATCCTGGGGATCGTGCTGACCGTGGTGGGGATCGTGAGCGCGCTCGCACAGCTGCGGAGGTCGGGGAGCTCCGGCTTCCTCACCCTCGCCCTCGACGCGTTCGTCCTCTACGCGTTGCTGACGTACGGGTTCCTGTTCAAGCAGTGGCCCCTCGACCGGTAGACTCGGTGCCCCGGCCGGCGTGGCGCAGCCCGGTAGCGCAAGCGATTTGTAATCGCTAGGTCGTCGGTTCGAATCCGACCGCCGGCTCCGAACTCATCGGCTCCGAACTCATCGACTCCGGCGCGCGCCGTCCCCCGGTATCCGATCCCGGCAGGAAGACGTGGAAGGAAGCACCGCCGCCTTCGCGCTCCTCGGCCCACGCGTTGCCTCCGTGCAGCTCGGCGAAGC
>DASQKC010000102.1:0-8768 GCA_035630755.1 Actinomycetota bacterium
GGGCGGCCGATGAACCTCACCGACATCGACCACGTCGGGATCGCGGTCGATGACCTGGAGGCGGCGGTCGCACGGTATGAGCGGGTGCTCGGGGTCGCGCCGGTCCACCGCGAGCGCGTCGAGGATCAGGGGGTCGAGGAGGTCCTGTTCCCGGTCGGGTCGTCCTACATCCAGCTGCTCGGCGCGCTGGATCCCGATACCCCCGTCGGCCGCTCGCTCGCGTCGCGCGGGCCCGGGCTGCACCACGTGGCCTACCGCGTCGAGGACGTCGCGGCGGCCCTGGCGCACCTGCGGGCCGAGGGCGCGCGGCTCGTCGATGAGACGCCGCGCTCCGGGTCGCGGGGCACGACGATCGCGTTCGTCCACCCGGCGACGCTCGGCGGCGTCCTCGTGGAGCTCGTGCAGACGGGCGCCGGCGCCTAGGGCAGCCCGGTCAGGCCGGGTGCCGGCGCGTTCACGAGGCAGCTCACGTTCCCCTCCGGGAGCTTGCCGTCGCCCATCAACTGGTGCGCGAGCGGGATCTCGTCGTAGCCGTAGGTGTGGCCGAGCGTCGTGACGATCTTGCCGTCACGGACCAGATCGTTGAAGGCGATCGCCTGCTCGTCGTTCATCAGGTGCGAGCCCTGGTAGCGCTTCTGGAGGTACCAGAGGTACCGCACGTCGATCATCGTGTCGTACCCGCTCGTGCCCGCGCAGATCACGATCATCCCGCCGCGATCGCACACGAAGTTCGACGTCGGGATCGTGTCCTGCCCGGGATGTTCGAACACGATTGCCGGGTTCGTCTTCTCCCCCAGCGCGTCCCAGACCGCCTTCCCGAACGCCTTGGCGCCGTCGAACCAGCCCTTCCAGTCCGGACCGTCCCACGCGGGCGGGACGCCCCAGTGGTCGAACGCCGTCCGGTTCACCGTGCCGACCGCGCCGAGGCCCTCGCAGTACGCCGCCTTCTCGTCCGACGACACGACGGCGATCGCCCGGCCGCCGGCGTTGGCGACCAGCTGGATCGCGAGCGAGCCGAGCCCGCCCGCGCCGCCCCACACCAGCACGGCGTCGCCGGGCTGCACCGTGTTCGGCGCCCAGCCGAAGAGCATCCGGTAGGCGGTTCCGCCGGTGAGCGTCGGGGCCGCGGCCTCCTCCCAGGTCAGGTGGTCGGCCTTCGGGAGGCACTGGTGGTCCTGGACCTTGGTGAACTGGGACATCGAGCCCCAGCACGAGTCGTAGCCCCACACGCGGAACGAGCCCGCCAGCCCGGGGTCCTTGCCCGCGCGCACCCAGGGGTCCTCGAGGTCCCACTGGCCCGGATGCACCACGACCTGGTCGCTGACCGCGACGCCCCTGACCTCGCTCCCCACGGCGTACACGATGCCGCTCGCGTCGGACCCGACGATGTGGAAGTCGGTCGGCTCCCCCCAGCGCGCCTGCGATCTCGTGACGTCCACCGGGATGCCGCGGGCCGCCCAGACGTTGTTGAAGTTCACGCCGGCCGCCATCGTGGCAACGAGCACGTCGCGCGGCCCCAGCTCGGGGACGTCGATGACCTCGTCCTGGATCGCGACCGCGGGCTCCCCGAACCGGTCCGGCCGCACCGTCATCGCGTGCATCCGGGGCGGCACCTCGCCCGGCGGCGGCAGCTCGCCGATGTCGTACAGGTCCTTGCCCATCCCTCTCACCCTTCCGGCACGGTCGCGTCAGGGCGGGAAGGCTAGCAGCGGGTCAGGGCGCGGGCGGCGGCGGGGGGGGTGGCGGCGGCACGGGCGGGCGGTCGTCGGCCTTGCCCCGGCGCGGCCGGAACGCGGCGTCCAGATCCTCCCGGCTGAACACGCCGGCGGCGGTGCCGCCCACCGCGTAGCGGTAGAGCGCCGCGTTGAACACCCCCGAGCACGCCGAGCCGGCGGCGGCGATCGCCAGCACCGCCAGGACGAACAGCGGGATCCCCACCACGGGGACCACGATCGCGAAGAGCGCGAGGGGGATCGACACGACCAGCACGATGACGAACATCGCGAGGCCGATCGCGCCGGCGCCGATGAACTGCTCCCCCCAGCGCTCCCGGAACAGCCGCGCCGAGCGCCGGATCGCGTCGATGGCGGTCGCGTCCTCGAAGAGCATCACGGGGACCACGAAGAAGGTGAGCACGGTCCACGCCACGCCGAGGAGCCCGCCCAGGAGCTGGCCCAGGATGCCCAGGCGCTCCTGGATCGCCCGCAGGAGCATGCCGACGGTGGCGTTCACGAGGGACCACACGAAGATCTCGCCGGCGTGCGCCTTCGCCGCGGCGTAGCCGACGCGGAGCGAGGCCTCCCGGCCGTCCATCTTCTCGGTCGCCGCGCCGATCACGACGGCGCTGCAGAAGAAGGACACGAACGACAGGAGGACATACAACACGAACATGAGGATCCAGGCGGCGGGGCTGAGGGACTCGCCCTCCTCCGGGATCCCGATGCCCCAGATGCCGAGGGAGAACACCACGACGATGACGAGCGAGGCCGCCATCGAGATGATCGGCAGCCACAGCAGGTGCCGCTCCTCCGCGACGACCGACCAGCTCGCGCGCGCGAGCCGGAAACCCCGGCTGATGCGTTCCATCTCGACCTCCCGGTGTCGTGGCCTCCGCAAGGGTATCGGCACCGGACGCCGCCCGGTTCAGGCGGCGTGTCTAGATCTCGGCGACCGGGCAGGTGGCCGCCCGGGGGCACCAGCCGCACCACGGGCCCGGCGTGAGGACGGGCTCGCGGCCGGCCTGCAGCGAGGTGGCGGCGCGAGCCGCGGCGATGACGCGGTCCGCGGCGTGGAACAGGATGTCCTCGTCGACGTCCTCGGCCTGCCACGTGCCGCCCTCGAGGAAGAAGGAGGCCACGCGGTAGGGCGGGACCCCGAACCGGAGCGCGAGCAGGAGCGCGTAGAACCGGTTGTCCTCCACGTAGTTGGGGTAGGCGCCGCCGGTCTTCAGGTCGATGACGAGCCGGGTGCCCCGCATCGGCACGACGCGGTCGGGCGCGCCGAGCAGCAGATCGACCTTGCCCGACAGGACGAGGGCGCCGCCGAGCAGCTCGGCCCGCATACCGGCCTCGGTGGCCGGGCTCAGCTCGCGGCGCAGGTCGCGCAGCGGCGGGAACGACCCCTGGTACATGACCAGACCCCGCACGGCCTGCATCAGCAGGTCGTCCTGCTCGAGCGCCGAACGTGCGCGCCAGAACTCCGCGAACCGCTCCTCGCGATCGACGAGCCGGTCGGCCGCCGCCGACGCCAGCTCGTGGGGATCGACCAGGTCGCGGCTGCCGACCTCGACCTCGATCGCCTTGTGGAGGAGCACGCCGGCCGCGGAGGACCCCGAGTGCTCGAAGGGCGGCGCTTCGCCGGCCACCTTGGCCGCGAAGGCCCCCTCGCACCGAGCGAGGTCGTTCAGCTTCTCCTTGCCGATCCACAAAGTTTCGGCGCCCGCGAGCTCCCGCGTGGCGTCCTCGATGCGGTCGCGCAGCCGCTGGACCAGGTCGGCGGCGAAGACCGGGCGCTCCCCCGTGCCGATCAGCTGGTCGAGCGTCCGGCGCTGGGGGTCGGTCAGCTGCATGTCGCGCATGCTAGAGGGCGAGACCGACATGCCCGAGACCCCCGACGCCGTCCTACGCGCGCTCGCCGACCCCGAGCGGCTGGCGATCGCCGGTGTGCTCGCGCGGGGCGACCGGACCGCGCCCTCGCTCGCCGGCGAGCTGGGGCTCGCGGAGCGCCGGGTCCGCCAGCACCTCACGCGGCTCGCGGCCGCCGGCGTCGCCCGGCTCGAGGATGACCGCCGGACCTACCGCCTCGACCCGGAGACGCTGCGATGGGCTGCCTCGCAGGTCGGGCCACCTCGCGAGGCCGGCCTCGCGCTCGGCGCGGCCAACGTCGACGAGGAGATCGTCCTGCGCACCTTCTTCCGGGACGGGCGGCTCACCGAGATCCCGATGAAACGCGCGAAGCGCCGGATCGTGCTCGAACGGATCGCCCTCGAGTTCGACCCGGGCCGCCGCTACCCCGAGGCGGAGGTGAACGCCATCGTCGGCGCGTTCCACACCGATCACGCGGCCCTGCGGCGGTACCTCGTCGACGAGGGGTTCCTCGACCGCGAGCACGGCGAGTACTGGCGCGCCGGCGGCCGCGTCGACGTGGACCCGTGAGCGGGACGACCTGCTAGGGTCCGCGCTCGTGCGGCTCCGCGTGGCATCCCTCGCGATCGCGTTCGCCCTGGCCCTCCCCACCTCGCTCCTGCTGCCGCGGGCGCTCGCGGGTGACGTGCCCGGACCCTGCGCGCTCACCCGCCTCGACGGCGAGACGATCCGCGCCTTCTCGAAGCGGCGCATCGCGTGCGCCGTGGAGCGCTTCGGGCCGATCCCGGGCGGCGTCGAGCGCGCGATCTGCATCGCGGACCGCGAGAGCAACCTCAACCCGAAGGCGTCGAGCGAGACCGGGATGTACCTCGGTCTCTACCAGCACGCGGCCGAGTACTGGCCGGCGCGGTACGAGGGGATGACGAACCCCGACTGGCAGCTCCCCGAGTCGGCGCTGCACGGTCGCTCGAACTCGATCGTCACGGTCCGGATGGTGGCCCGCGCCGGCGCGTGGGGCGTCGCCGGCTGGACCCGCGGCGACTGCTGAGCCGCCCCGGCGCCCCGGCGGGCGGCTGTGCGAGACTCCCCCCATGGCGAAGACCGAAGACCAGCCCGACATCGAGCGCACCGTCGAGGATCGCATCGCCGAGCTCCGCGACCGCCGCGAGGCGGCCCTCACGCCCGGCGGCCCCGACGCCGCGCAGAAGCAGCACGACCGCGGCAAGCTGACGGCGCGCGAGCGCCTCGACGTCCTGATGGACGAGGGCTCGTTCGTCGAGACCGACCCGTTGGCCGTGCACCGCGCGCACGACTTCGGGATGGACCAGCGCCGACCGCCCGGTGACGGGATCGTCACCGGCTACGGCACGATCGACGGGCGCAAGGTCTTCGTGGCCTCCCAGGACTTCACCGTGTTCGGGGGCTCGATGGGCGAGGTCCACGCGCAGAAGGTCTGCAAGGTGATGGACCTCGCGCTGCAGACGGGCGCCCCGTTCATCCAGATCAACGACTCCGGGGGGGCGCGGATCCAGGAGGGCGCGGCCTCGCTCGCCGGCTACGGCTACATCTTCGAGCGCAACGTCCGCGCGAGCGGCGTGATCCCGCAGATCAGCGTGATCATGGGGCCGTGCGCGGGCGGCGCCGTGTACTCGCCGGCGATCACCGACTTCACCTTCATGGTGAAGGAGACCTCGCACATGTTCATCACCGGGCCCGACGTGATCAAGACCGTCACCGGCGAGGACGTGACGATGGAGGAGCTCGGCGGGGCGATGACCCACCACACGAAGTCCGGCGTCGCCGGGTTCGTCGGCGAGGACGACGAAGACGTCCTGATGCGGGTGCGCTACCTGCTGAGCTTCCTGCCCTCGAACAACCTGGAGGATCCGCCCGCCTACGCCACGACCGACGACCCCGAGCGGCGCTCGGACGCGCTCACCCACCTGATCCCCGATCAGGCGAAGGAGCCGTACGACATGCACGAGGTGATCCGCTACGTCGTGGACGACGGGGAGTTCCTCGAGGTGTTCCCGCTGTGGGCCCCGAGCATCGTGACCGGGTTCGCGCGCCTGGACGGCCGGAGCATCGCCGTGATCGCGAACCAGCCGAAGGTGCTCGCGGGCACCCTCGATATCGACGCGTCGGAGAAGGCGTCGCGCTTCGTGCGCTTCGCCGACGCGTTCAACATCCCGATCCTCACGTTCGTGGATGTGCCGGGGTTCCTGCCGGGTACGCAGCAGGAGTTCAACGGGATCATCCGCCACGGCGCGAAGCTCCTGTACGCGTACGCCGAGGCGACGGTCCCGCGGATGACCGTCATCACGCGCAAGGCGTACGGCGGCGCGTACCTCGTCATGAACTCCAAACACCTGCGCGCCGACGTGTCGTTCGCGTGGCCCACCGCCGAGATCGCGGTGATGGGCGCCGAGGGCGCCGTGAACATCGTGTTCCGCAAGGAGATCGAGGAGGCCGAGGACCCCGCGGCCCGGCGCGCGGAGCTCATCACGTCCTACCGGGACAAGTTCTCCACGCCCTACGCGGCGGCGGAACGAGGCTTCATCGACGACGTCATCGAGCCCGCGGAGACCCGGCCCCGCCTGATCCGGGCCATCCGCATGCTCGCCACCAAGCGCGAGGCGATCCCCGCGCGCAAACACGGGAACATCCCGCTCTAGATGTTCGAGGAAGAGGGCGGCCGCCGCGTCGATCTCCCCGAGGGGCTCACCCCCGAGGAGGAGCGCGCCATCCTGATGTCGTTGGAGCGGTACTTCGTGCAGGAGAACCCGCTGCCGGCGCCGTGGGTCCTGCAGGGCCGGATCGAGGCCACCGGCTACGGCGCGCTGCAGGTCCGCCGGTTCGCCCGCGAGCCGTGGCACGGCCAGTGGGTCGAGTTCGCGCGCAAAGGCGTCCCGCCCCAGCACGGACGCGGCGACGTCCGCTGAGGCGATGGCGCGCGTGACGCCCGCGGCGGCCACGCGCGCCGACGCGGTCACGGCGATGGCGGCCGAGGGATGCGGGGCTCCCCGGGCCTGGGCGAACGGTCCCGGCGACACCTACGGGGCGCACGACCACGAGCGGGCGAAGGTCCTGTACTGCGTCGAGGGGTCGATCGTGTTCCACGTTGCGGGCGAGGACCTCGCGCTGGGTAGGGGCGATCGCCTCGACCTCCCGGCCCGGACGGTGCATGCCGCCACGGTCGGCCCGTCGGGGTGCGCGTGCGTCGAGGCGTGGGCGCCGTGAAGGTCGCGTTCCACACCGACCAGCTGTGGTTCGGCGCCCCCGGCGGGATCGGGACGTACGTGCGCGAGCTGGGCGCGGCGCTCACCGCGGCCGAGGACCCGCCCGCCCTGGTGACGTTCCAGGTCAGCGACCGCGACGGCGAGGGACCGGGCCCCGACGTCGAGGTGCCCGGCTCGATCCGGCGCGTCTACCCGTCGTGGGCCCTCGTGGGGCGGCCGTCCCTGCCCCCCGCGCTCGCCGCGTGCGACGTCGTCCACGCCACGAACCACGCCGCCGTCGCGCCGGCGGGGCGCGGGCAGGGGCTCGTCGCCACCGTCCACGACCTCGCCTTCGACGTCGTCCCCGAGGTGTTCCCCGCGCGCTGGCGGTGGCTGTACCGCGCCGGCGTACGCGCGGCGGTGCGCCGCGCCGACCTCGTGCTCGTCCCGTCGGCGTCGACCGCCGTGGACCTGCAGGATCGCTACCGGCTCGCGGCCGACCGCATCCGGGTCACGCCGCTGGCGGCGGCGCTCCCCGCGTCCGGCACGGACCCCGTCCCGATCCTCGCCCGCCTGGGGATCGACGGCCCGTACGTCGTGGCGGCCGGCACGCTCGAACCGCGCAAGGACCTCGTGGGCCTGATCCGCGCCTACCGGCAGGCGGCGCCCGAGCTCGGACGCGGGCTCGTCCTGGCCGGCCCCGACGGGCCCGACGCGACGCGCGTCCACGCCGAGATCGCGCGCGGCGGGCCGGGGTGGATCGTCACGACCGGCCGGCTCGACGGCGCGGACCTCGACGCCGTGCTCCGCGGCGCCGACCTGCTCGCCTACCCCTCCCTCTACGAGGGGTTCGGGCTGCCGATCCTCGAGGCGATGCAGCGCGACGTCCCCGTCATCACCACGACCACGCCGGCGTGCGCCGAGACGGCGGGCGACGCCGCGGTGCTCGTGGAGCCCGGCGACGTGGCCGGCCTCGCCGAAGCGCTCGTGCGGACCGGGAGCGACGAGGACCTGCGCGCGGCCCTCCGCGCGGCCGGTCGACGACGTGCGCGGGCCTTCACCTGGTCCGCGACCGCCCGCGTTACCCTCGACGCCTACCGCGACGCCGCGGATGCCGCCCGATGAAGGTCTCGCTGATCGCCACCGTGCTCGACGCCGCCGACGACATCGGCGGGTTCCTGGCGTCGGTCGCCGCGCAGACCCGGATGCCCGACGAGGTCGTGATCGTGGACGGCGGGTCCACGGACGGCACCGTGGAGATCCTCCGCGCGGCCGAGGGCGTCACCCTGGTGGAAGCGCCCGGCGCGAACATCGCGCGCGGACGGAACCTCGCGATCGCCCACGCCACGCACGACGTGATCGCCGTGGCGGACGCCGACTGCGCCTACGGGGAGGGCTGGCTCGCCGCCCTCCTCGGACCGCTCGAGGCCGGCGCCGACGTCGCGATGGGGGTCACGGACCCGGTCGTGGCCTCGCTGTTCGACGCGTGCGTCACGTGCAACCTGCCGGTCGACCCGGGCGGCGTCGACGAAGACACCTTCCTGCCGAGCGCGCGGTCGCTCGCCTTCCGGCGCGAGGCGATCGAGGCCGTCGGCGGCTACCCGGAGTGGCTCGCGATCGGCGAGGACACGTGGGTGGACCTGCGCTGGCGCGAGCGTGCGATGGACCTGCGGCTCGCGCCCGAGGCCGTGGCGTCGTGGCGGCCGCGCGAGGACCTCGTCGGGCTGTGGCGGCAGTACTTCCGCTACGCGCGCGGCGACGGCGAGGCGGCGATGCACCCCGAGCGTCACGCGGTCCGGTTCGCGACCTACACGGGCCTCGCGCTCGCCATCGGTTCGCGACGGCGCTGGCCAAAGGTGCTCGCGCTCACAGGGGCGATCGCCTACGCGGGGGAACCGATCCGGCGGACCTGGCTGCGCCGGCCGGAGCCGGCCGAGCGCGCCCTCGCGGTCGTGGCGGTGCCGGC
>DASQKC010000103.1:0-8144 GCA_035630755.1 Actinomycetota bacterium
CTGCTCCAGGTTGTTCACGGTGCCCTTGGCACGGACCACGCCGGACGGGTCGAGGATCACCGCGAACGGTGTGCCGGGAACCCGCCACGCTCGCTCGGCGTCGGGATCGTGCAGCACCTGCGCCGCCACGCCCACGGCGGCCGCGGCGGGCGGGACGGCCGGCGCCACTTCCTTGCAGACGCCGCAGGTCGGCGAGGAGAAGAGCACCACGCGTGCCGGCCCGGGACCGCCGAGCATCACCGCGGGACCGTCGGCGGCCGTCGCGGGCATCGGTGGCGGGGCCTCCCCGAGCGCCGGACCCTCGTCGTCCATCTCGAGCGCGCCGCGCGGGCCGAGACGCAGATGGAGCGTGCCGACCTGTCGCGCCAGCGCCACGACCACGACGAGCAACGCGATCACGAGGATCCACTGCACCACGAAAGCCACGGCCCACCACCCGGTCATCGCTGCGTCCAGGTGGGCTGCTTGGACTCGTCGATGAACTGCACGAACGGCGTGTCATCGTCGGCCAGGCCGACGACCAAGCGCATCTCCCCGGCGTGGTCGAGCAGGCGGACGACCGGCGCACCCTTGGCCGCCAGGCCCATCCGCACGCGCACCTTGCCGGTGTGGTCGTACAGGCCGAGCGTGGGCGAGCCCTGCTCCGCCAGGGCGTAGGGGTGCCTGAGGTCCCCGTCCTCCACCACGGTGCCCATCGTGGGCGACGCCTCCGATCCCAGTCCGAACTTCGCGCGGATCCTGCCGTTCTTATCCCCGAAGGCGAGGGATGCCGAACCATCCGAGGACAGTCCGATCGTGGCTCGGACCTTGCCGTTCTCGTCCGCGATCGCCAGGCCGGCCGCGCCGTCGCTCGTGACCCCGAACCGGGCGCGGACGCTGCCGTCGGCGTCCAGCATCGAGAAGAAGGGGTGCTCGTCCCCGGTCAGGCCGATCCGCAGGCGGACGTGCCCCGCCTCGTCGACGACCTCGAACTCCTCGGCCCGCACCACGCGTTTCTTCATGACGGCGCATGCGCCCGGGGGTTCGCCGGACGCGCGGGCTATCGTCACCCACGCGGGGGAGCTCCTCAAGGAACGCGGCGCACCGATCGTGCGGGCGCGTGATGGGTGCAGAAATGAGAAGCCGCCGGAACCCGAGGGCCCCAGCGACTTCTCAAGACGAAGTACACCCCGATCCGTCACCTCCGGTCAACCCGACGGACGGGTTCTTGTCACTCTTCCTCAGAGGTGCTCGTGGGCGGTCGTCCAGGCGGCGAGCCGCCCGGGGTCGGGGTCCACGCCGATCCCCGGACCGCGGGGGACCGCCATCGTGCCGTCGGGCGCGAGGTCGAACGGCGCCGTCAGATCCTCGTGGAAGTAGCGGCGTGAGGCGCTCGTGTCCCCCGGCAGCGTGAACCCGGGGAGCGCGGCCAGCGCCAGGTTGAGCGCCCGTCCCACGCCCGTCTCGAGCATCCCGCCGCACCAGACGGCGACGTCGGCGGCACGGCACACGTCGTGCACCCGGCGCGCCTCGAGCACGCCCCCCACGCGCCCCTGCTTGATGTTCACGATCCGGCAGGCGCCGAGCTCGATCGCGGCCGCCGCATCGGCCGCCGAGCGGATCGACTCGTCCAGGCAGAGCGACGTCACGATCCGATGCTGCAGGGCCGCGTGCATCACCAGGTCCTCGTGGTGCAGGGGCTGCTCGATCATCAGCAGCTCGTACGCATCCAGGGCACGGAACACGCCGGCGTCCTCCAGGGTGTACGCCGCGTTGGCGTCGACCGAGAGCCGGATGTCCGGGTGCGCGGCACGGATCGCCCCCACCCGCTCGACGTCGATGCCGGGCGCGATCTTGAGCTTGATCCGCCGGTACCCCTCGTCGAGGTACCCGTCGACCTGGGCCCGGAGCTCCTCGGTCGTGTCGGTGATCCCGACCGAGACGCCGCAGGCGACGTGGTCGCGCTCGGCGCCGAGCCACGACGCCAGGGAGATCCCGTGCTCCCGCAGCGCGGCGTCGACGAACGCGTCTACGAGCGTCGCCTTCGCCATCGGGTTCCCCCGCACGAACGAGAACGCCGCCTCGACCGCGTCGGCCTCCAGGTCGCCGGCGCCCAGGAGCGCCGGCCCGAGGACGTCGCGGAGCAGCGCCCACGCCCCCTCGATCCACTCCCCCGAGAAGCCCGGGTAGCCGTCGTCGGCCACGCACTCGCCCCACCCCTCGGCGTGATCGGTCCGCACCCGGGCGAGGATGCAGATCTTCTCGGTCGAGGTGCCGAACGACGTGCGGAACGGCCGCACGAGCGGCAACGCGACGACGTACAGATCGATGGCCCGGGCCGTCGTCACGACGCGCCCTCCTCGCGGGCGAACAGGTAGGCCGACGCGTCCCGATCGAAGGCGATCCCGTGCCGGCCCTCGTCGGTCGCGGCCCTGATCCGCGACGCCACCTCGGTCCGCCGCGCGGTCGCGGCGGCCGGATCGTCGACCCGCAGCCGCTCGTGATCGGGCGGGACCTCGATGCGCACGGCGTCGCCGCCCGGGTCCCGCGGGCCGGGCTCGCGCGGCAGGTCCCAGCGGATCACGAGCCGGTCGCTCCGCTCGCCGGCGTTGATCGCGTCGGTCATCGGCCCGTAGAAGTCCGGGTAGAACCGGTCGGCCACGGCGCCGAGCTTGCCGAGGTTGAACCACGCGTTGCGCGCCACCATCGGGTCGAACGTCCACCGCATGCGCGTGATCCCCTGGTCGAGCGCGAGCGCCCGCTGGGCGAGCTTGAGGGCGTAACCGATGCCGCGGCGACGGGCGTCGGGCAGCGTCGCGAGCATGTGCGAGTGGACGTGCAGACCGTCCTCGTCCACGCCCGCCCAGCCGAGCGCGAACCCGACCACCCGGCCGCCGTCCTCAGCGCCGAGGACGGCGTTCCCGCTGAACCCGAGCGCGCGGACGATCTCCCGGTCGAGGTGCTGGCCGCCCCACGTCCGTTCGATGACCTCGTTCACGGCGTCGCCGTCCTCGACGCCGTCGAGCCGGCGGAGCGTGACCCACGAGGCGGCCGCCGCCTCGTGCGCGAGCTCCCACGGATCACGCATGGCCGGAGTGTGCCAGAACGCCGGAAGGGGCCGGTCACCCGGCCCCTTCGGTCACGTCTGTCGGAACGGTCTCAGCCGCCGGCGGGCGGCGGGAGCTCCTGCCACTCGACGTCGTCGAGGTCGTTGCCTTTGCGGCGCTTCCAGAACATCACGGCGCCGGCGACCGCCGCGATGAGCGCGCCGATCTTCAGGACCCGCTTGAAGCCGCCCTTCTTCTTCTCACCCTCGGTCTCTGCCACCGGGTGCTCCTTCCTCTCCGAATGGGGCCCGGACGTGCGTTCACCGGCCCTGTTCCGCCCCGGGATAGTACCCAGAACGCCGGACTCCATCTCCGCGGGGAGTGCGGCGACGGTGGGCCTGGATGGACTTGAACCATCGACCTCTTCCTTATCAGGGAAGCGCTCTAACCGAGCTGAGCTACAGGCCCCACGGTACGTGTGCACGAGGGTAGGCAGGCCGTCGGAACCGTGTCAAACGTCGGTCAGCGACGCTCGGAGAGGGTGACCTCGACGCCGCCGACCATGTCGCCGATCAGGTTGTAGATCACGGCGGCGAACGTGATCACGAGGGCGACCGCGCCCGCCATGACCATCGCGGCCAGGAAGAGGGCCGTGAAGATGGCCGGCACGTTGATCTGCACCGCCGCGCACTCCCGCGTGCCCTGGGGGTCGTTGAACAGGCACGCGAGCGAGGAGGACGTGATCGAGTCGATCACGCCGCCGGCCTGCAGGACCAGGAAGATCAGCAGCAGCGCCAGCCACACGATCAACATCATGCAGACCGAGAAGATCAGCGCGAACTTCAGGACCGAGAGGACGCCGAACCGACGGACGGACACGCGGGTGCGTCGCGGACCCTGGCGGCGCACCCGCACCGGCGACCGCCCCGGCTGCGCACTCGGCACCGGGAGGTCGATCGTGGGCGCATCGGGGCTGCTGGAGCCCTGCGTGACGGGGTCGTCGGCCGTGGTCGCCATCTTTCGCTCGGGAAGGTTGTAAGCGTAGCCGCCGGCCGGGGCAAGCACCCGGAACCGGCCCGCTCAGGTCCGGAACGGCCCGGCGCCGCGGAACAGGGCGCGGCGGTGCACCACGCCGCCCACCGCGGCCAGGAGCGGCCCGATGACCCAGGAGGCGGCGGACGCGTCGCGCACGATGAGCAGCCCGCCGCACGTGGCGCCCACCGCGGCGACCACGGTCATCAGGTCGGCGGCGACCTGGGAAACCTTGTGTTGTAAGGAGAGCCACGCCACCGCGAGGAACGTTAGCGACGCGACCACCATCGTCCATCCCACGGCCGGCGCCACGGCGGGAGGATAGCCGCCACCGGCCCTAGGATGCGGCCGTCATGGCGATCCCGCGGGCCACCCTGGCGTTCCGTCTGACCCTGGCCTGCCTGTTGGCCGTCCCGGTCTCGATCGCGCTCGTGGGCCTCCTGCCGGTCGGTGGACGCGGCGCCGGCCTGTTCGTCTCGATGCTGGCGGTGGCGGCGCTCGGCGTCGCCGGCGGGCTCGTCGGGCGCCGCGCGCTGCAGGAGGGGACGGCCCACACGGGGCGCACGATCGTCGTCTCGATCGTGGGGCTCACCGTCGGCGTGACCGCCGCGATCTCGGTCCTCCTGGCGCTGACGTCCCTCGTCGGCTAGGACGTGGGTGCGCCGAACCAGTGGGTGAGCGCGTCCCGCAGCGCGGGCGCGGCGCTCCCGGAGGGTTCGTCGATGGGTGTGGCCCAGGCGATGTGGGCGTCCGGCCGGATGAGGAGGGCATCGGCCGGCCGTCGTTCGGTCCCGGCCGTGTGGACGTCGATGCGGTCCGGCCAGCCCCGGGCGGTCTCGCGCAGGTCCGGGCGGTCGGCGAGGTCGAGGAAGACGGGCCGTGACGTGTGCATGAGTTCCGCGACGCTCGTCGCGCCCCGGTCGGTGTCCAGGGCGAGGTTCGGTGCGAAGGTCCCGATCGAGGCGTGGTGGTCGTGGCCGGGGAAGGGGTAGCGGAGCTCGGAGCCGGCCATCAGACCGCCGAGGCGGCGCAGCGGCTGGTCGTCGGCGAGCAGCTCCTGGAAGAGCTCCCGGAGCGCGACGGCGGCCGAGTCGTGGCCGCGCCTGATGGCCACCTGGGCTTGCGCGTGCAGCATGTTGCGCTCGGCAGCGAGGCGGCGTTCGTCGTCGTACGTCTCCAGCAGGCCGTCAGGCGCCCACCCGTGGATGTCGGCGCCCAGCTTCCAGCCGAGGTTGACGCTGTCGAGGAGCCCGGCGCCGAGGGCGACGCCCGGGGCGGGGAACAGGTGCGCGGCGTCGCCGCCATCAGGATCCGCCCGTCGCGGTAGCGGTCGACCTGCCGGGCGTGGAAGGTGAAGCGCGTCAGCCGGGTCGGCTCTCCCAGCGGCAGCTCCACGCCGAGCACGCGGTGGATGCTGTCCCGGAGCTCGTCCAGGGTCATCGGCTCGTCGTCGTCGTACTCGGTGGACTCCTCCTCGCTGGTGTAGAGCCCCATGTGCCCGGGATCGGTCGATCCGAGGGCGAACTCACCGCGCTCGGTTCGTGTGAAGCCGAAGCTGATCGTGCCCACCCCGGCGACGTCGATGTCGCCGCCCTCGAGCAGGGTCAATGACTCGGGCAGGGTGACCAGGGCGAGCCGCTGGACCTCCGGGTAGGTGATGCCGGCGAACGGGATGCCGGCCAGATCGCGCACCCGGCTGCTGGCCCCGTCGCAGCCGACCAGGTACCGGGCGGTCACCCGTTCCTGCCCGTCTGGCCCTCGCACCTCCGCCGTCACCGTGGCGTCGTCCTCGCTCAGCCCGACCACCTCGTGGCCGCGGCGGATCTCGGCGCCCAGCTCGCGCGCGAACTCGTCGAGGACGCCCTCGAGCAACGGTTGGGGGAGCGGCAGCACCTCCATCGGAGGATCCGAGAGCGGTGTGAAGTCCACGTGCATCCCGCCCCACGGGAGCCGAGGGGCCGGCACGGCAGCGGTGCCGGCCGCTTCGAAACGCGCGAGCTCGCCTCGGTAGCGCAGCACCTCCAGGATCTGCCCGCTGAGACCGCCGGCCTTCGGGATATCGCGGATCTGCGGGTGCCGCTCCAGGACCAGCGGTCGCACGCCGGCCCGGCGCAGCTCACACGCGAGCATCAGTCCGGTCGGGCCGGCGCCCACGACGATCACGTCGGCGTCGATCACGCACCTCCCAACCCCTCGACGACCACGAGCGGCGCGGGATCGTCGAGACGCTCTAGGCGGACGATCGCGCCCGTCGCCGCGTCGATCCAGACCCTCACCGGCGAGGGACCCTTCAGCCCGCCGACCTCGGCCACCCAGCGATCGCGTCCACCCTCCCGGTCCCGGCCGACGGCGCGTCCCGTCGCCGTGGGGAGGACCGCCAGTCGCGCGGGGGCGACCCACGCGACCGCCCACGACGGTCCGGGATCCTCGGCGCCGAGGTCGACCGGGGCCGGATCCTTGCCCATCGCGTAGACCGTGGCGCGGAGCGCGCCCTTCGGCGACCGGAGCAGATCGAGCAGCTCCCCCCACGACGGGAGGGCGTCGGTCACTCGTCGTCCATCTGCAGGACGACCGGCGCGATCGCGGCGACCGTCGCGCCGTCCTCCACCCGCATGGTGCGCACGCCCTGGCTCGAGCGGCCGACGCGCCGGATGTCGGCGGCGGCCACCCGCTGGACCTTGCCGCTCGAGGAGATCGTGAGCAAGTCCTGGTCCTTCGACCCGATGAACGCGCCGGCCAACCGCCCGGTCTTCGCGGTGATCTGGTGCCCGATCACGCCCTTGCCGCCGCGACCCTTCACCGGGTACTGCGTGAGCGCCGATCGCTTGCCGTAGCCGTTCTGCGAGACGCTGATCATCTCCTCGCCCTCGGACGAGAGCCCGAGCGCGAGGACCTCGTCGTCCTCGGCGAGGCGCATCCCGATCACGCCACCGGTGGCGCGGCCCATCGCCCGGGCAAGGGTCTCCTTGAAGCGGATCGTCTGGCCCCGCCGCGAGATGAGGAACACGTCGTCGGTCCCCTCGGTGAGCCGCACGTCGATCAGCTCGTCGTCGCCGCGCAGGTTGATCGCCGCCAGCCCCGTGCGGGGTGAGTCGTACTCGGGGAGCGACGTCTTCTTCACGATCCCCTTGCGCGTCGCGAAGAGCAGGAACCGGCCCTCCTCGTAGGCCTTCAGATCGAGGACCGCGCTGATCCGCTCGTCGGCGCTCACCTGCACGCCGGGCAGGTTGGCCGCATACATGCCGCGCGCCTGCCGCGACGTGTCGGGCACGTGGTGCGCCTTCACCCGGTACACCTTGCCCTTCGACGTGAAGAACAGCAGCCAGTGGTGCGTCGTCGTGATGAAGACGTTGCGGATCACGTCCTCTTCCTTCAGGGTCGCGCCCTTCACGCCTTTGCCGCCGCGGCCCTGGCGCTTGAACGCGTCCACGGGCTGGCGCTTCACGTAGCCGGCGCGGCTGACCGTGATGACCACGTCCTCCTCGGCGATGAGGTCCTCGATGTCGAGATCCCCCTCGTCGGCGCCGATCTTCGTGCGGCGGGGGTCGGCGTGCTTCTTCTTGATCGCCAGGAGCTCCTCCTCGATCACGCCGCGGAGCTTCTTCGGGCTCTTCAGCAGCGAGTCGAGGTACTTGATGCGCGCGATGAGCTCGGCCTTCTCCTCGTCGAGCTCGGCGCGGGCGAGCCGGGTGAGGCGGCGCAGGGGCATGTCGAGGATGTGGTTCGCCTGGACCTCGCTCAGCTTGAACTTCTTCATGAGCTTCGTCCGGGCTTCCTCGGCGTCCTGCGAACCGCGGATGATCGCGATGACCTCGTCGAGGTGGTCGAGCGCGATCAACAGGCCCTCGACGATGTGCAGACGCTCCTCGCGCTTGCGCTTCTCGAAGCGGGTGCGCCGCGTGACGACGTCGACCTGGTGGTCGACGTAGTAGCCGATCATCTCGGCGAGGTTCAGGGTGCGCGGCACCCCGTCGACGAGCGCGAGCATGATCACGCCGAACGAGTCCTGCAGCTGCGTGTGTTTGTAGAGCTGGTTCAGCACCACCTGCGCGTTCGCCCCGCGCTTGCACACGATGACCAGGCGCA
>DASQKC010000104.1:0-7789 GCA_035630755.1 Actinomycetota bacterium
AGCCCGAGCCCGAGCCCGAGCCCGAGCCCGAGCCCGAGCCCGAGCCGGTCGTGGCCGCCGACCCTGCACCCGCACCGGTCGTGGTGGTGCCGCCGTCCGAGACCGTGCCCGAGCCCGCGCCGTCGCCGGCCCGCAAGCGCCGGCGGACGAAGGCGGAGCCCGCCGCGGCGGCACCGGCCGCGGCCGGCCGCCCCACGGAGGCCGCCGAGGTCGTGCGCGTGCCCGAGGCGGTCGATGACGACGACCTCCGTCACGACGCCGAGGTGCTGGATGTCCTCGAGCGGCTCGTCGAGCCGGTCGGGACGAGCCCCGCGAGCGATCCGAGCGAGATGCGCGCCCGCCTGGCGCGGACCGCCGCGCGCAAGAAGCCCGGCTCACGGTCGGACGAGCGCTTCCACGAGTGACCCGAGAAGTGGTGCTGGCACCACTGGCACTCCCCGAGGCCTCTGCCACGCTGGACGCGAGCAACCATGCCCGTCCGCGTCTTGATCGTCGATGACCAGGAGCCGTTCAGGCTCGCCGCCCGCATGGTGGTCGATGCCACCGACGGGTTCGATGTCGTGGGCGAGGCGGAGACCGGCGAGGACGGCGTGTCGCAGGCGGCGTCGCTCCGCCCCGACCTGGTCCTGATGGACGTCAACCTGCCCGGGATCGACGGGCTCGAGGCGACCCGCAGGATCCTCGCGGCCGACGGACCGCCCGTCGTGCTCCTCCTCTCGACGTACGAGGAGGAGGAGTACGCGCCGAAGGCGGCCGAATGCGGGGCGGCGTCCTACGTGCCGAAGGCGTCGTTCGGTCCCGACCGTCTCGAGGACGCCTGGCACGCCGCGACCGCCTGACGGACCGCGGTCAGCCGAGGTGGTCCACGGGTACCGCGCCGCGGACCGACGTCCCGCCCCCGATCTCGCTCTCGACCGTGAACGTGCCGCCGATCGCGTCGAGGCGGTCGGCGATCCCCTGCAGACCGGTCCCCGTCGACCGCGCGGCGACGTCGAACCCCCGGCCGTCGTCGCGTACGACGAACTCGAGCGTGCCGTTGCGCTGCGCGAGCGTGATGTCGGTGCGTGACGCGTCCGCGTACTTCGCCACGTTGTTGAGCGCCTCGAGCGTGCAGAAGTACACGGTGCTCTCGACCTCGCGCGGGTAGCGACCCACCGCCTCGGCCACGACGGTGGTGGGGAGCGCGGCCTTGCGCGCCTGGGCCTCGAGCGCCGACGTGAGACCGCGGTCCGCCAGCAGGGGCGGGTAGATGCCGCGCGCCAGGTCGCGGAGGTCCTCCAGCGTCCCGGTCGTCTGGTCCTGCAGGGCGGCGAGCATCGTCTGGCTCCGCGCGGGGTCGGTCGGCACCAGCTGCTCGGCCAGCCGGAGCTGGACGCTGAGCGCCACGAGCTGCTGCTGCACGCCGTCGTGGATGTTGCGTTCGAGCCGCCGCCGCTCCTCGTCTTGCGCGGCGACGAGCCGCTGGCGCGACGCCCGCAGCTCGCCGATGAGCCGCCCGTTCCGGAGCACCAGACCGGCCTGGGCCGCGAGGTCGGCGACGAGCTGGTCGCGCGCCGGGTCGAGCGGATCGTTGGCCGGCATCGACACGCTGAGGGCGCCGAGCAGCTCGCCCTGGTGGCGCACCCCGACCAGGGGGGCCGGCAGGGTGTCCCCGTCGATGGTCACGGGTTCCGGCGCGACCGCGTCGGCGGGCCAGCGGGCCTCCGGTCGGATCGCGCCGCCGATGCGGAGCCACACGACCGCGACGTCGGCGCCCGTGGCCTGCGCGAGGACCTGCGCCATGCGGGGGAGCACGTCGTCGGCCGAGTACGTCTCGCTCAACCGGTCGCCGAAGCTCGAGAGGACCTCGTACGGCGTCGCGCGACGACCGTAGACCACCCGGTCGGCGAAGCGGCGGGCACGCCGCCGGATGGGACCGAACAGCAGCCCGAGCGCGAGCCCGACGACGACGGGGACCACCTCCCCCGCGTCGAGCGTTCCTCCGATCCCCAAGGTCATCACGGGGACGATCAGGAGCAGCCCCAGCCCGATCGCGGTCAACGTGATACCGACGACCGCGACGATCAGGGTCTTGCGGATCACGAGATCGAGGTCCCACAGCCCGTACCGATAGATCGCGACCAGGTAGGCCGCGGGCAACCCGAGCGCGAGGGTCAGCGCGAGCAGCGCGAAGAGGATCCCGGACCAGTCGTCGGCCGTGCCGGTGTCCTCGCTGAGGATCACGCCGAACACGAAACTCCCGAGGAACCCGACTAGGAACAGGACGACGGCGATCGAGATGACGAAGCGCAGCCATCGGAGTCGCTGACGCTCCTCTCCCTCGGCGCGCTGGAACCGTCGCCGCGTCGCGAACACGCTCCCGACGGTGATCCCGAGGACGGTGATCATCCCGATCGCCATCACGATGCCGCCCGCATCGGCGACCCACGCCTGGCCGACCGGGTTCAGGTAGATGATCCCGAAGTCGACGAGGTTGTTCAACGGTCCGGGCATCAGCACCGCGACGGCCGCGACCACGGCGAGCGCGCCGAAGTACACGCGGACCAACACCCGCCAGCGCGGGGTCGGGGGTTTCCCGTCGGGGAACAGGAGCCAGAGCATCGGCAGCAGCGCGATGGAGAAGATCGCGTACTCGTCGACGATCGCCCAGAGTCCCACCGCGGGGACGGAACCGGGGACGGCGACCCCGACGTACGCGAAGGTGAGCATCGCGTTGAGGCTCACGACCCCGAGCCCGACGAGCTCGAAGATCCAGCCGGCCAGGTTGGTCCCTCGGCGGGACACGATCAGGAAGCCGGTCCCGATCCAGAGGAGACCGACGAGGGAGGCGGCGATCGTGAACGGATCCGTCGGACCGACCGTCTCGAAGAGCTCGCCCGCTGCGGTCCGGCCTTGGAGCTCGCAGTACACGGCGATCGCGTCGGCCAGCGCGTGGTCCGCGCCCGGGCTCGAGCAGCCCTCGCCGTCCTCGATCGCGCGCTCGATGTCGGCGCGTCGTTCCTCGGGCACCACGACGATCGACGCGCGGTCGGCGTCCCCCGCGGCCCTGCCGACCGGCACCGCGGCGAGGATCATGGCGATCGCCACCGCCGCGATCACGATCGACAGCGCACGCGCCGTGCGGGTGCTCACGAGACCCTTCTGACGGGAAGGGTGCCCGTGACGCGGACGCCGGCGTCCGGCGCCGTCTCCACGCGCAGCGAACCGCCGACCGCGTCGAGGCGGTCGCGCATCCCCTGCAGGCCGGTCCCGTACGTCGTCCTGTCGGGGTCGAAACCGCGGCCGTCGTCCGTGATCGAGAACGTCAGCTGTCCGTTCGACTGGCCCAGCGACACGCGGACCGACGTCGCCTGCGCGTACTTGACGGCGTTGTTGAGCGCCTCCAGCGTGCAGAAGTAGACGGCGGATTCGACTTCGCGCGGGTAGCGGCCGAGCTCGTCCGTGTCGACGGTCGTCGGCACGACGCCCTTCCGCGCCTGCGCCGAGAGGGCCGCCTCGAGCCCCTGGTCGGCGAGCAGCGGTGGGTAGATGCCACGCGCGAGGTCGCGCAGGTCCTCGAGCGCGTGTCCGGCCTCTTCGTGGAGCGACGCGATCGCCTCGTGGGCCCTCGCCGTGTCACGGTCGATGAGCTGGTCGGCCAGGCGGAGCTTCACCGCCAGCGCCACGAGCTGCTGCTGGACCCCGTCGTGGATGTCGCGTTCGAGCTTGCGGGCGCGATCGTCCTGGGCCGCGACAATCCGGCGCCGGGATTCCCGGAGGTCCTCCACGAGCCGGACGTTGTGCAGGACCGGGCCGGCCTGGGAGGCGAGGTCGTGCAGCAGGGATCGTTTCGCATCGTCCATCGGGTCGTTCAGCGGCATCACGACCGAGAGCGCGCCGAGCTCGTCGCCCTGGTACGACACGGGGACCGACTCGCCGGCCGGTGAGGATGGCCCGTCCTCGTCCGGCCAGCCCGCCGCCCGGCGGCGCGCCGGGCCGATCCCGAGCCAGACGTCGGCGCGCGCGGCGCCCACCGCGTTGCCGAGGATCGCGGCCATCCGTGGCAACACGTCGTCGGTGGCGTAGGACTCGCCCATCCGCTCGGAGAACTCGGTGAGGACCTCGTACGGCGTGGCGCGTCCACCGAACACCAGCCGGTCCGCGATGCGCCGGGACACGCGCCACATCGGCACGATGAGGACCCCGACGAGCACGCCGAGGACGATCGGTGCGACCGAGTCCTCCGTCGAGTGGATGCCGCCGATCAACGTGCCGCCGGCCACGAGCAGCGCGGCCGCCGCGACCAGCAGGATCATCACCGCGACCACGGCGAACCGGACGGTCTTGCGGATCACGACCTCGAGGTCGTACATCCGGTAGCGGAGGATGGCGACGCCGAGCGCGATCGGGACGCCGATGCCGAGCACGGCGAACGTTGCGACGAACAGGACGCCGCTCAGGTCCTCGAGCGCGGGGCCACCCAGCTCTGCCGTGAGGACGGTCGTCGCGAAGAGCACGGCAGCGAGCAGGACCGTGACGGCGAGGAGGCGGATCTGCCGGCGTTCGACGCCCACGCCGCGGCGCCACCGCACCACGAGGGCGACGGCCGACGCCAGGGCTCCGACCAGGAGCCCGATCGACGCGATCGCATTGAGCGGATCCAGGATGGGCTCGAGGGCGGGGACCCCGGTGGGGTTCGACGGTTGGGTCGGCAGCGCCATCCCCGTGTCGATCGGCCCGGGGATCAGCATCGACGCGAGCGCCGTCACCCCGATGCAGATCGCGATGAACCACACGACCCAGCGCCACCGGGGGGTCGGCGGCCGGCCGTCGGGGAACAGGAGCAGGATCAACGGCAGCGCAGAGATCCCGACGAAGATCCACGTCTGCAGCCACACCGCGACGCCGAAGGAGAACGACGACGTGTGGTTGCGGTCGACCTGGTAGGTCAGGTACTCGTCCGTGAAGGCGCCGAGCATGAAGGTGAACCCGACGCAGATCAGGAGCCACCCGATGGGGTTGCGGGGGGCGCGTCGCGCGACGACCGCGCCGACCGCCGCGTAGCCCATGATCGCGGTCACGGCCAGCGCGATGAAGATGCCGTCGTCGGTCAGCGAGCCGTTCTCGACGGACAGCCAGATCGTGAGCGCCATGACCAGCAGGAGCGCGGTGAAGAACGCGGCCGCGAGCCGTGACTTCCGCGGGGTCCCCGTGGCCGGTCGATCCGGCGGCTGGATCCGTTCCATCGCCGCGATCCTCGCACCCTCCTCCCTGCGGAGCCAGGGGGAGCACGCCACCGTCCCGCGGGGTGCTGCCACCACCCGGGGACCGTGGTGCTGCCCGGATCGCCGCCGTCGCACCACGGGCCTACCGTGATGGCACGAAGGAGGCGACGAACGATGACGACGATCCTGGTGGGCACCGACACCTCCGCCGCGGCGGACCTGGCGGTGAACGACGCGGCGCGGTTGGCCCGTGACCGCGACGCCGATCTGGTACTGCTCTACGTCCGACCCGATGGCGACCTGCGCGCGGTGGTGGATCCGGGGAAGGCCGCGGATCCTGCCGCCCACCTGGCGAAGCTGGCGCGCCGGTTCCCCGACGTGACCGCGATCGCCAGGGTCGAGGACGGCGACGCGGCCGAACGGCTCGTGGCCGTGGCCGAGGAGCTCCAGGCCGACGCGATCGTGCTCGGCAACCGGGGCACCAAAGGCTCGTGGTGGCGCGTCCGCGACAGCGTCCCGAACCTGGTGCTGCGGCACGCGCCGTGCAGCGTGTTCATCGTGGACACGCGTCGGGCGCAGTGAGGTCAGGCGTGTTCGGTCTCACGGAGGAAGGCCAGCACCGCCATCACACGGCGGTGGACGTCGGGCTCCTCCGTGAGCCCGAGCTTGTGGAACATCGAGTTGATGTGCTTCTCCACGGCCCGGTCGGTCAGGAACAGCGCCTTCGCGATCGCGGCGTTGTTCATCCCCTGCGCCATCAACGACAGCACCTCGCGCTCGCGGTCCGTGAGCTGGGCGAGGGGCGAGTGGGCCATCCGGTCCTTCGCCGCCACGAGGCCCTCGACGACCTTGGGGTCCAGGACGCTCCCGCCGCTCGCCACCTCGTCGAGCGCGCGGACGAGCTCGGTCACGTCCCCCACCCGCTCCTTCAGCAGGTAGCCGAGCCCGCCGGCACCGTCCTTCAGCAGGTCGTAAGCGTATTCGTCGTCGGCGTACTGGCTCAGCACGACGACCCCGATCGCGGGGTGTTCGGCGCGGATCCGCTTCGCGGCCCGGATCCCCTCGTCCGTCCCCGTGGGCGGCATCCGGATGTCCGTGAGCACGGCGTCGGGCTCGTGTTCGTCGACGGCGTCGATCAGCTCGTCGAACGAGGCGGCGGTGGCCACGATCTCGACCCGGTCGACCTCGCCGAGGAGGGCCACGGTGCCCTCACGGACCAGGTAGTTATCCTCCGCGAAGACGACGCGCATCCCGCGCGGATGGTACCCGGGGGACGGCACGGATGAGCATCAGGGTCGTGCTCGGCGAGGACAACGTGCTCGTGCGCGAGGGCGTCCGTGCCCTGCTCAACTCCTACGAGGACATCGAGGTCGTCGGGGTGGCCGAGGACGCGCCCTCGCTGCTCGCGGCCGCGGCCGAGCACGTCCCCGATGTCGTCGTCACCGACATCAAGATGCCGCCCTCGTTCCAGCTCGAGGGGATCGACTGCGCGCACACGATCCGCGGCACCCACCCCGACACGGGCGTCGTGGTGCTCTCCGCCCACGACGACGACGAATACGCGATCGCCCTGCTCGGCGGGGGGCACAGCGGCCTCGCCTACCTCCTGAAGGACCGGATCGCGCAGGGTGACGAGCTCGCGAGGGCGATCCGCGAGGTCGACGCCGGCGGGAGCGTCGTCGACCCCGCCATCGCCGAGCGCCTCACGGGGAGCCGGCACGCCGACGGGGACGACCGGCGGATCCTCGACATGATGAGCCGCGGCCTCGGGTACGCCGATATGGCCCAGGAGCTCGGCACCACCCAGGAGGCCGTCGACCGCCGCATCACCGAGCTGTTCCGTCGGATCGCAGGCGGTGACGGCGCCGCCGCCGTCGACGGGATGAAGCAGCTGCACGCGGCCGTGGTCGAGCAGAGCGCGCACGCCGAGTCCCTCCGGTCGTTCGTGCCGTCGCAGGTCGCCGACCGGCTCGCCGATGGCATGATCGAGCAGGTCGAGCTGGAGGTCACGGTCCTGTTCAGCGACATCCGTGGGTTCTCGACGCTCTCCGAGCGGCTCGGCGCCCGCGTCGTGGCCGACCTGATCGGCCGTCACCTCGGCGCGATGGCCGAGGTGGTGACGGCGCACGGCGGCACGATCGACAAGTTCCAGGGCGACGCGGTGATGGCGATCTTCGGCGCGCCGATGCCCAGGGACGACCACGCCGCGTGCGCGGTCGCCTGCGCCCTCGCGATGCAGGATCGTCAGGACGATCTCAATCGCCAGGGCTGGGGTCTCGACGGGGTCGACGTCCTCGAGGTGGGCATCGGGCTCAACACGGGGACGGTGATCGCCGGGACGATCGGGGGCGGCGGCCGGCTCGAGTACACGGTGATCGGCGACGCGGTGAACATCGCGCAGCGGCTCCAGTCCGAGGCGGCCGGCGGTGAGGTCGTGGCGGCGGCGACCACCGTCGCCGCCGCCGGGATCGAGGCGGAGCCCATCGGGTTGCGGCCGGTGAAGGGCCGGGAGGAGCCGGTCGAGGTGTTCCGTCTGCGGAGGACCGTGCCATGACGATCCCCGAAGCGCGCCTGCGCCGGCTGCG
>DASQKC010000105.1:0-4458 GCA_035630755.1 Actinomycetota bacterium
GCGGTCGAGCACCGCGGTGACGAGCTGCAGCCGCCGCAGGTCCAGCCCCGTGACGTGGCGGCGGCCCGACCCCTCGGCGGGACCCACGAGCGCCTGGACCTCGATGGCGAGCCCCCGCCGGCCCCGCTGCGCCAGCGCGACGGCCGCGCCGGCGAGGGCCCGCCCCGACACGAGCAGGTCGGTGGGATCGATCACCGCGAGCCCCGCCGGCCCCATCTCGAACCAGGCGGTCTCGCCCTCGGCGCCGAAACGGTTCTTCCCGGCCGCGAGCACGCGGAGCCCCGACCGAGGCTCACCTTCGAACGACAGCACGACGTCGACCGCGTGCTCGAGGGCACGCGGACCCGCCAAGTCGCCGTCCTTCGTGACGTGGCCCGTCAGGATCACCGCGATCCCGGTCTCCTTCGCCACGCCGACGACGGCGTCGGTGCACACGCGGACCTGGGCGACCCCCCCGGGGACGTGGGTCGACCCGGCGGCGCGCAACGTCTGGACCGAATCGACGACGAGGACCGTCGGACGCGCCGCGGTGGCGGCTTCGAGCACGCCGCCGAGGTCTCGGCCGGCGATGAACGTGATCCCGTCGGCGGTGGCCCCGACGCGCGCCGCGCGCGCAGCGACCTGCTGCCGCGATTCCTCGCCCGAGGCGAGCAGGCAGGTCCGGCCGGCCGACGCCAGCGCGCCGGCCACCTGGAGCGCCAGGGTCGACTTGCCGATCCCGGGCTCACCGGCCAACAGCACCACGGACCCGGCCACCAGGCCCCCGCCGAGGACCCGGTCGACGCCCTCGATCCCGGTCAGCACGCGGTCGGGGTCGGCGTCGCCCGCGCCCACCAGGGGCTCGGGGGAGGCTCCCACGGCGCCGTCCGAGCGCGCCGCGAGCGACGCGGCGACCTGTGTCACGGTGCCCCAGCCGTCACAGCGGGGGCATCGGCCCGCCCAGCGGGCGGGGCGGTGCCCGCACGCCTCGCACTCGTAGATCGCCGCAGGTTTGGCCACCGCGCGAGGCTAGCCCCCGCCACCGACACCGCACGGGGTGCCGTGATCGACGGGGGTGTCGGTCCCCCGCGCTAGGCTCCGTGGCCCACGGGGGGTGAGGCCGGGAGGCGGCACCCACCCCGCCCAACGTCCGTAGCTCTCCCCGGGCGCTTCGTCGCGCCCGCACCGTGCCGATACCAACCAGGTGAGGAGGTCACGATGCGAGTGGTCAAGGTCGGTCTCGACGGTGCGGAGCGGCTCGATCCGGAGCCGGTCGAGCCGTGGTCCCCGGACCGCGACGACCTCCCCCACCCGCTCGTCCTCGTGATCTGGCGCGACGCTTACTTCGACTTCGAACAGCGTGACGTCGAAGACTCCCGGTCCGACTACCTGGTGCACACCGCCGGGTTCCTGCTGTCCGAAGGTCCGCGCTTCGTCTCGCTGGCCCAGGAGATCCTGCCCGACGACGACGGCTACCGGGCCGTGACGCACATCCCGGTGGCGCTCGTCGAACGGATGACCACGCTGGGTCCGGGCGCCGACGAGGTGTAGACTGCCCCGGACGCGTCGGACCCGATCCGGCGCACGATGTTCCGGAAGGAGGGATGTAGCGATGACAGCGACCCACGCGTCCGTCAGCACGCCGCGTCCCTCCGCGTCCGCCTAGCTACCTAGGCCCTCGCCGAGCGGCGCGGCTCTCGCCCGCCCATCCGCCCTCACGGCAAGGAGCCCTGCGTTGCAACACGACTCGTTCGAACACTTCTTCGACGAAGGCCTCGTCGAACGATATCTGCTCCCTCTCAAACACGGCAAAGAAGCCAGCGTCCACCTGTTCCGCGCGAACCCTCGCACGACCGACGAGGACCTGGTGGCGCTGAAGCTGTACCACCCGCTCGACCGCCGCGATTTCCGCGACGAGACCCTGTATCGCGACGGCGAGTTCATCAAGGAGCGCCGCATCCGTGCGGCCCTCGCGAAGAAGACGGCCTTCGGCCGCGAGGTCCAAGGCGGCCTGTGGGTCTCCCGCGAATGGGAGACCTTGCAGACGCTGTCCGCCGCCGGCGTGCCCGTCCCCCGCCCGATCGAGTGGACCGGGGACGCCATCCTCATGTCGTACATCGGCGACGAGCAGACCCCGGCGCCCCGGCTCCAGGATCACGCGAAGGCGGATCCCGAGGAGCTCGAAGAGCTCTGGCAACGGTGCCACCGGGCGATCCAGCACATGCTCTACCGCGACGTGGTCCACGGCGACCTGTCGGCCTACAACGTCCTCGTGTGGGAGGACGACATCACGGTCATCGACTTCCCGCAGGCCGTCGATCCGAAGAAGAACCGGCACGCACAGGCGTTCCTGGAGCGCGACCTGCGCCGCCTAGGCGAGTTCTTCGGCAAGCACGGGGTCCACCACCCGTGGGAGCGGATCGCGACGGACATGTGGACCGGGTGGCTCTTCGCCGACCTCGTCCCCGAGGACCTGCGCGGCGAGCTCACGATGTAGCGATGTAGCGTCGTTCCGATACCCGCTCTTCCCGGATGGATCATGATCCCGTCCTAAGCGTTGCGCGGCAGCGCGGCATCTGGACAGGTGATGCAGGCGAAGGGCGAGATCGTACAGCTCCCCATGGCGCAGCAGGCGCCGAGGGATTTCCGGACGTTCTTCGAGGACGAACATCGGCGGCTGTTCAAGACGCTGTACTTCGTCACCGGAGACCGGGCGGAGGCGGCCGACCTCATGCAGGAGGCGTTCCTGAAAGTCTGGGAGCGCTGGGATCGGATCGACACGATCGATGACCCGCAGGCGTACCTGTTCCGGGTCGCGCTGAACGGCTGGCGGATGCGGGTACGCACCGCGCGGCGAGCCGCGACGCGCACGATCCCGCTCGGCGTCGTTCGGGACGCGTACGACGACGTCGACCTCCGCGAAGACGTTCGACGGATGCTGCAAGCGGTGACGCCACGGCAGCGCCTCGCCCTCGTCCTGCTCGACCTGTACGGCTACGGATCCGAGGACGCCGCACGGATCATGGGCATCCGTCCGTCGACCGTCCGCGCGCTCGCGACGCAAGGTCGAGCCGTACTGAGAGCCACCGGAGGCCCGCATGGCTGACATCAAGGAGCTGTTCGACATGGTGACCAAGCAGACAGAGCCCGATCTGGACTCATGGAGGGAACAGGAGGACCGCCAGCGGAAGCTGGCACGCAACCGGAGGATCGGGGCGTTCGGGATCGCCGCCGTGATCGTCCTGCTGGCCGCGATCGCGTTCGTCTCGCTCCGAGGGGGCAGGGACGACGGGAGTGAGCCAGCCGGAACTCCTTCGGCGCCGACCGGCGGCACCATCTGGTTCTCGTATCTCGATATCGCCACCGGTCAGCGGACGCCGATCGGCGCAACCATGACCCAAGCGCAACTGACCGAGGTATCCCCGAGCGGCGAGTCGGTCGTCTTCAGCACCTGCTGTCTCAGCGACGACGCGATCTGGGTGGAGGACCTCGACGGGTCGGACAAGCGGAGCATCACCCCCGGAGAGATGAACGGATACGCGGCGACGTGGGTCGACGACGAGACCCTCCTCCTGCAAGGGCGCGAAGCCGACAGCTTCGAGGTCGGCCAGCTGTACCTCGCCGACGTCGCGACGGGCGAACTCACGCAGATCACCGATCTTCCGAAGATGACGAACAGGGCGTGGGTCGTGCGGTCTGACGTGAGTCCGGACGGCGCGACGGTGCTGTTCCACCTCCCGCGCGGGAAGGGAGAGGACGTGACCTGGGACCTGTGGACCATGCCGATCGGTGGCGGTGAGCCAGCGATCCTGCGCGAGGATGCCGGGTTCGCGACCTGGGGGTCGGAGGGCTCGATCGTCTTCCTCAGATCCATGCACGACTTCGCGGGAGACAGCATCTGGATCATGGACGGCGACGGTGGGAACGCCCGTCGGCTGGTGGGGGGTGGGGGCCCTTATACGTGGCCGCAGGTCTCGCCGGACGGTACGACGGTCGCCTACGGGAACGCCGGCGACGTCGAGATCGTCGACGTCGCGAGCGGCGAGGTGACATCGCTCGACGCGTCCGGGGACGGACCGGCCTGGTACGGGAACGACACGCTCATCGTCGACGACTGATCCACTCACGGAGCTTGCCCGCTCGATGCATCCATGGGATGCGGAAGGAGGCAACATCATGCGGAACCGACGTACCCGACGGGTGATCGCCGCGATCGGAGCGGTCGCCGTGGCGGCCTCGCTCGCCCTCGCGGCGGTCGCGATCGCGTCACCGCCGACCGGGCCACCGACCTCGGTGACGATCGGCGCGGGCGTGCTGACGAGCACGAGCGGGATGGGACTCAACATCCGGCCGGGGACGAACACGGTCGTGGCCGAGTTCACCTTCGGCCCGAACAGCTCGACCGGCTGGCACTCCCACCCCGGGAAGACCCTGGTGACGGTCCAGCAGGGGACGTTCACCGTGTACCACGACAACTGC
>DASQKC010000106.1:0-3127 GCA_035630755.1 Actinomycetota bacterium
GTTCAACGAGGCCACGCTCACGACCCTGCACGGCGACCTCGCGATCGGGCACACGCGGTACTCCACGACCGGGTCCACGACCTGGGACAACGCGCAGCCGGTCTTCAAGACCGACGGCGTGCACTCCGTGGCCCTCGGCCACAACGGCAACCTCGTGAACACGGCCGAGATTGCCACGGCGCTCGGCCCGAAGGGTACCGCGACCACCGACTCGGACCTGGTCACCACGCTGCTCGCGAACGAGGCCAGGGCCACCGGCGGCCTGGAGGAGGCGGCGCTCCGCGTCCTGCCGACCCTGCGAGGGGCCTTCAACTTCGTGTTCATGGACGAGCGGTCGGTCTTCGCCGCCCGGGACCCGCACGGCGTCCGGCCGCTGTCGATCGGGCGTCTGCCGAACGGGTTCGTGGTCGCGTCCGAGACCTGCGCCCTCGACATCGTGGGCGCGGCGTTCCTCCGCGACGTCGAGCCCGGCGAGCTCGTCCGGATCGACGACCGCGGGCTACACAGCGTGCGCTTCGCCGAGTCGCCGCGACGCTCGCTCTGCATCTTCGAGTTCGTGTACCTCGCGCGACCCGACTCCCGCCTCGACGGCGCCACGGTCTACGAGGCGCGGCGCGAGATGGGGAGGATCCTCGCGCGCGAGCACGCGGCCGACGCCGATCTCGTGATCGCGGTCCCGACCACCGGCCACGCCGCGGCGCAGGGGTTCAGCGAAATGACGGGCATCCCGTACGGCGACGGCCTCGTGAAGAACACCTACGTGGGCCGGACCTTCATCCAGCCGTCGCAGACGCTCCGCGACCGGGGCGTGAAGCTCAAGCTCAACCCGCTGCCCGACACGATCCGCGGCAAGCGGCTGGTGGTCGTCGACGACTCGATCGTCCGCGGCACCACCACGAAGCAGGTCGTCGCGATGCTCCGCGAGGCGGGCGCCACCGAGGTGCACATCCGGATCACGTGCCCGCCCGTGCGGTGGCCGTGCTTCTACGGGATCGACTTCCCGACCCGCCAGGAGCTCATCGCGGCCGACCTGACGCTGGCGCAGATCACCGATTACGTCGGCGCCGATTCGCTGGGGTACCTCTCGCTCGAGGGCATGGTCGAGGCGGCGGGCGGGGACGCCGGATCGTTCTGCCGCGCGTGCTTCGACGGCGAGTACCCGATCCCGGTCCCCGAGGGCGCCGGCAAGTTCATGCTGGAGGATCAGCTCCGGCTCCCGACCGGGTGAGCGAGGCCTACCGCGCCGCCGGCGTCGACACCGAGGCGGCCGCCAAGGCCGTGACCCTGATCGCCGACCTCGCCGCGCGCACGCGGCGTCCCGAGGTGGCCGACGCGGTGGGTGGCTTCGCGGGGCTGTTCCGCTCGGGCGACGACACGCTGCTCGCCGCCGCCACCGACGGCGTCGGGACGAAGCTGGAGATCGCGCGGATCACCGGGCGGCTCGACACGGTCGGGATCGACCTCGTGGCGATGTGCGCCGACGACGTGGTGTGCACGGGCGCCGAACCGCTCTTCTTCCTCGACTACCTGGCGGTGGGCAGGGTCGTCCCCGACCGCGTCGCCGCGGTCATCGAGGGCGTCGCCGAGGGGTGCCGGCGGGCCGGCTGCGCGCTCCTCGGGGGCGAGACCGCCGAGCACCCGGGCGTGATGGCCGAGGACGCGTTCGATCTGGCCGGGTTCTGCGTCGGGACGGTCCGCGAGGCCGACCTGCTCGGCCCCGACCGTGTGCGGGAGGGCGACGTCCTCGTCGGGCTGCCGTCGAGCGGCCTGCACGCGAACGGCTACTCCCTCGTGCGGCGGGTGATCGCGGACATGGACCTGTCCGCCGTGATCCCCGAGATCGGGCGCCCGCTGGCCGACGAGCTGCTCGAGCCGTGCCGGATCCACGCGCCGCAGGTCCTGGCCCTGCACCGCGCGGGTCTGCTCCACGCGGCGGCGCACATCACGGGCGGTGGGATCGTCGAGAACCTCCCGCGCGCGCTCCCACCGGGCCTCGGCGCCGAGGTGCGCCGCGGGAGCTGGGACGAGCCCCCGGTCTTCGGCTGGCTCGAACGGGCGAGCGGGGCCACCGACGACGACATGCTCGCGACGTTCAACCTCGGGCTCGGGATGGTGCTCGTGGTGGCGCCCGAGGACGCGGACCGGGTCATCGGGGGCGCCGACGGCGCCCGGCGCGTGGGGACCGTGGTCACCGGCGTCCCCTTCCGCATCACCTGATCGGGCGGTGGCGTCCCCCGGTCGGCCCATCGCAGATCTGGACCCTTGCCGGATGCAGGACCGCATGACGTCGGTCGTTCCCATAGGTATGCGCACCGACGGACATTTCCATAGCGTGCTGGTGGTCGACGACGAGGTCCAGGTCGTCACGGTCCTCGAGATGACGCTCCGAGGTGAGGGGTACGCCACCTACACGGCGCACGACGGTCTCGAGGCGCTCGCGCAGATCGACCGCCACCACCCCGACCTCGTCGTGCTCGATGTGATGATGCCCCGCAAGGACGGCTGGTCGGTGCTCGAGTCGCTCCAGGAGATGCCCCTGCACGAACGGCCGGCCGTGATCATGGTCACGGCCCTCGCCACCGCGGGCGACCGGGCCCGCGCGACCTCGATGGGTGCGTCGGCCTACGTGGCCAAGCCCTTCGACGTCGACGACCTGCTCGGCATCCTGCACGGCCTCGAGCTCGCCAGCTGACGCCGGCTCAGTGCGCGACGCGCTGGTGCTCGGCCGGCACCACCGTGGTCCCCACCGCCGTCAACGTCAGCACCGGCTCGACCAGGAACTCGGCCGCGCTCTCGGAGATGTCGGGCCGCGCGGCGCCGATCTTGTGGATCTCGAACTCGCAGCGCCGGCTCGTGGTCCCCACGCTCACGATCCGGCCTCGCGCCTCGATCCAATCACCAGCGTAGAGCGGCGCCAGGAACTCCACCGACTCGTAGGCGCGGAACAGGCCCTCGTCGCCGTCGTAGCGCATCGCGAGCTCCGTGATGAGGTCGCCGACGATGCGCAGCTGGGTCGCGCCGGCCACGAGGTTGCCGCCGTAGTGCGCGTCTTCCTGCCCGAGGCGCAGGCGGATCAGCGCGGTGGGCAGCTCGCTCACGTGGGGATGACCTTGCCGTGGCGGACGCC
>DASQKC010000107.1:0-2717 GCA_035630755.1 Actinomycetota bacterium
CGTCGACGTCCATCGTTCGGGTGAGCCGGAACCCTGCCGCCCGTTCCGGGAACTCCCCGTCGCCTCGGCCGAGCCAGAGGATCAGGCCGGCCGCGGTCCCCGCCAGGAGGAAGATCGACAGCGGCAGGATCAGCGACGGCCGTTTCGGGGCCGCCGCATCGGCCGGGGGCGGCGGCATCGTCGCGGCCGGCGTGCTGGGCGGCGGCATCGGCCACCGCCACGGCTGTTCTCCACCTCGCATCCAGCGGATCGCTGACGGGAAGAGCAGACAGAGGAGGAGCACGAGGCTCGGACCGAGCCAGATCACACCGAGGGCCGGGCGGATCTGCGACGCTCCGGGACCCCGAACCTGCTGGAGGTACCAGACCCCGAAGGCCAGCCCGCCGACCGCGATCAGCACCCCCGTGTACCAGCTCCATCGCCACCCGCTGACGAACCCGATCCCGGTGGCGACCGTGACCAGGAACGCGACCACGGCGAGGGAGGAGATGCCCGGCGCGCCCCCTGACGTGAGCGTGCCCATCGAGGAGGTCGCGAAGGCGATGAGGTTCAGGACCGACGAAGCGAGCAGGACCCATCCCCAGATGCGGATCGACCTCGGCGCTCGCGATGGTGCGGGCTCCATCGCCCTCGATGCTAGGCCACCCGGTCGCCCCGACGGCGTCGATAATCGCGGAGATGGGTGGATGGGGGACCGGTCCCGGCGAAGGGTGCAGCGTGCCGGGAGAGGGGGTCGAACCCTCACGGGCCGAAGCCCACGGGTTTTTGAGACCCGCGCGTCTGCCGATTCCGCCATCCCGGCCGGGCCGGTCTAGGGTAGCGGGCCGCGAGACGCGGGCGAACCGGTCCGTCCGCGCCGGCCTGGTGACCCTCCTCGCGCTCGCTCTCCCTGCCTGTGCGGACGGCTCCCGTGCCCCGTCGGCCACCGATCTCCCCACGGTCGCCTTCCTGTTCGACGGATCCCCGCCGGATGCCGAGCTCGTGACCGCCCCCGCGCTCGCGGGGCTGGAGCTCGCCGCGCATCGGACCGGCGCGATCGAGATCGAGCCCGTCGATGTCGGCCTCGCCCCCGCGGACGTCACCACCTCGTTGCAGGACCTGGTCGAGGACCGCGGCGTCGTCGCCGCGGTGATCGCCCCCTGGACCGCGCCTCCGAACGGCGCGGTCGACCTCCTGGCCGCGCACGGACTGCCCGTGGTCTCGCTGTCGTCTGCGTGGGGTCCCCCCGCGCCAGGAGACGGCCTGTGGCTCTCGCTGGTCGTCGATCCGCCACGGGAGGCGGTCCTGCTCCTGTCCGCCGCCGACGTCGCCCCGGAGGGCGCGCCGGTCTGCCTGGCCGGAGACGGCCTCGCGACGAGCCGGGCCCTGCTCGCGACGGCGGAAGAGCTCGCCCGAGCGGCGGGCGACCCAGAGGTCCAGACGGCGGACACGGGTTGCCCGGTCCTCGCGTGGACCGGGGGAGCGCCGGGTGCGGAAGCCGTCCTCCGGTCTCGCGCCGACGACGTGCCGTCGGTCGTGGTCGGGACCTCGAGGATCAAGACGGACGACGGCCTGGCGCTCGCCACGTCGGCGGTCGATGTGCTCACGGTCTGTGCGTGCGCGGACGTGACCCTGACGCTCCACCCCATCCTCCAGCGGTTCGTGCACGACGTGCAGGCAGACAGCGGGGCACCGCCCGGTCCGTTCACCGTCGAGGCGTACGACGCCGGCAGTCTCCTCGCGTCGATCGTGACCGACATCCCGGGCGACGACCCGCGGGCCGGGGTGGTGGCCGCGCTCGGGGGTGCGGCCGACGTCGAAGGCATCGCGGGCGACTACGCCTTCGAACCAGACGGTGCGAGGGCTCCCCGCACGATGCCAGTGGGTGTGTGGCGAGCGGCGGGCACGCGCTGGCTCCCGGTGGAGCGATCGACCGTCCCCCCGTGACTGCGTTGCCCGCCCGACCCCTCCCGCCTATAGTCGCCCCGGTACGGGGAGGGGCGTTTCCGCGCGTCTCCGGGAGAGAGGGGAGATCCCATGCCGAAGTTCCGGGTCCGCTTCGTCGCAGCGCTGGCCATCATGGCGATGGTCGCGGCGGCGTGCGGGGACGAGCCGACCACCGATACGTCGCAACCTGCGGAGCAGAACCTCCTGGAGCGGGTGGAGGACCGTGGGGTGCTCGAGATCGCGACGGACTCCAAATACAAGCCGCAGTCGTGGTTCGTCTACGCGACCGGCGAGTGGATGGGCTTCGACGTCGATGTCGCCAAGGAGGTCACGGCGCGGCTCAGCGAGCAGCTCGGCGTGGAGATCCAACCCGAGATCGAGCACCACGACTGGTCCACGGACGTGACGGCCGGGTCGTGGAACGATCGATACGACATGAACGTGGGGTCGATGACCGTCACGCCGGAGCGAGAGGAGCTCTTCATCTTCGCTCCCGCGTACTACTTCACACCGGCGTCGCTCGCCGTCCACGAGGACAACACCTCCGTGCAGGACGTCACCACCGACCTCGACGGGAAGAAGATCTGTGTGGGCGCCGGCACAACGTACGAGCTCTACCTGCAGGGTGCTCTGAACATCACCGGGTACGACATCGAGTACGTCATCGATGACCCGACGATCGTGCCCTTCGACACGGACACCGACGCGCTCGACCAGCTGGCGCTGGGCGATGGGGTGCGCTGCGACGCGGCGATGACCGCCACGCCCACGATCGACCAGTACGTCCAGGA
>DASQKC010000108.1:0-2070 GCA_035630755.1 Actinomycetota bacterium
TGATCTGGCGAAACACTCTCCCGGCTTGACGCACACCGCTCGTTGATCACATGAACCGCCGCGAGAGCACGGCCACTTCGCAGGTTACGGGACCGAGTGTAGAGGACCCAGCTGCCAGCTTCCCGCGATCGCTGCGAGCCGAACCTGGCCTCCCCCTCTCATTCGAGGACTGAGCGACCGGCAGGCTGATGACGTCGCACGTGTGAGCGAGGACGCGGACCGTGGCGGTTCTCCGCCCAGGGTCGAACCCTTCGCTGAGGCACGCGCATCGCGTCCTCTCGTGCCTCTGTCTGGGTTTCTCACCGTGGCACTGGCCAGTCGCTTCCGTGCCCGCTTCACGATCTTGCCTCGCGTTACAACAGGCCGGTAGGCTCGGCGCGACGGCGCGGGGCGCTCCACACCCAGGGAGATGGGATGTCCGCTCGGATACGCCGATCGCTCGGTCAAGTCCTCACAACCGCGTTCCTTGTGCTGGACTCTGCGGCGGTTGCCCCCTCGGAAGCGCTCGCCGTCGACGCGACCACGTGCGGCGGTCGTCACGTGACGATCCGGGGGACACCCGAGGACGACCTGATCGTCGGGACCACCCGCACGGACGTGATCGCCGGTCTCGAGGGGGACGACGTGATCGACGGCTTGGGCGGCCGGGACGTCTTGTGCGGCAACTCCGGCGCCGACAGCCTGATCGGAAAGACCGGCCCGGACCGACTCTTCGGCGGAGCTGGCGACGACGGCCTGTTCGGGGTTGTCGGCGACGATTGGCAGTGGGGCGGGCCCGGCAACGACGTGATGACCAGCGGCGGGGGCGACCCCGGCAGGGACCACCTCTACGGTGGGCCCGGGCACGACACCCTGTTCAACGCGGGGCCGGGCCCGGACGTGCTGTCGGGCGGCGACGGCGGCGACTTCTTACAGGGGGCCTCGGGGTCCGACCTCCTCCTCGGCGATGCCGGGAACGACGTGCTCGACGGCGATCGGGACGGCGATCGACTCCGGGGAGGTGCAGGAGCGGATCGGCTGTATGGCGGCGACGATGATGACCGGATCATCGGAGGAACGGGGGCGGACGTTCTCTTCGGCGGCCGGGGTGTGGATGCCTTGGGTGGTGGGGCCTCCGTCGACGTCTGTCTCGGCGGGGAACGGAACAGCAGCTGCCGCGCCCGCCGCGGCGGAACACGAGTGTCAGGAGTGACGTGCTTCGGACGGCCGGCGACGATCGTGGGGACCTCCGGTGACGACGATCTCGTCGGGACAAGGGGGCACGACGTCATCGTCGGCGCCGGCGGGAGCGACACGATCGACGGTGGCGACGGGGGCGACCTGATCTGCGGCGGGGCCGACCACGACCAACTCCTCGGGAACGTCGACGACGACCGGATCGACGGAGGATCGGGTCACGACACCTTGAGCGGCGAAGGCGGCAAGGACCGCCTGATCGGTGGGAGAGGAAACGACATCATCAACGGTGGCACCGACCAGCGGGTGGATCCGATGTTCGGTGGCCCGGGGAACGACGCGCTGGTGGCGGGTGGCGGCAACGACACCCTCCTGGGGGGTTCAGGACGCGACCTCCTCTACGGGGGGACTCAGAAGGATGGCATCCGCGGCGGACCGGGTCCCGACAGCGTCTACGGCGGCGACGGCGACGATGTGATCTTCGGCGACGACGGTGACGATCACCTGGTGGGCGGCTTCAACGCCGACACGATCTACGGCGGCCCGGGTGACGACATCGTCGACGGGACAACCGGCCCGGACAGACTGAACGGCGGCGGAGGCGCTGACGTCTGCTTGAACTGGAACGTCAGCGCCGACGGATGCGAATCCCGGGTGCCGCGCGGGGGCGTTCCGGCCCGGCCTTGACCGGTCGAGAGCCGGTGGACTCTTCCGGCGCTCGAGGGAGCGGACCCCTTTCCGCCCTACGTCCCCAGGACGACACGCTATGCGCCGTCAGGGACGGCCTCGTACAGGATCACTGGCTTCGCGATGCCCTTGAGCTCGAAGGCACCGACTTCGACGAGACGGAATCCGCTCGGCGTGACGTGAGGCAGGGCGTCCTCCCCGACGAAG
>DASQKC010000109.1:0-2579 GCA_035630755.1 Actinomycetota bacterium
ACGATGCGCAGCTGGGTCGCGCCGGCCACGAGGTTGCCGCCGTAGTGCGCGTCCTCCTGCCCGAGGCGGAGACGGATCAGCGCGGTGGGGAGCTCGCTCACGCGGGGATGACCTTGCCGTGGCGGACGCCGCGCGCCGGCACGCGGACCTCGCCCCCGTCCTTGGTGCGCACGAAGTAGGTCGCCGCCTCCTCGTCCCACCGCTCGAAGACGCCGACGGCCTCCCCGACGTACCCGTTCGGCAACTCGAACTGGAACGTGACGCGGCGGCCGAGATCGTCGGGCGTGACGGTGTTCGTGCCTCGCATCGCGGCTCAGCCTACGGGACGTCCCGCGAGCCCGACACGCTCAGCGTCCCTCGAACCGAGCCTCGCGCTTCTCGATGAACGCCGCCGCGGCTTCGTCCGCGTCGGCGGTCTGCGCGAGCATCGCGTAGGCGGTCCGTTCGATCTGGAGCGCGGCGTCACGGGGGGCCTCGGCCGCGGCGTCGGTCGCCGCTTTCGCGACGCGCACCGCGAGAGGGGGCCGGGCCGCGAGCCGGCCCGCCCATCCGAGGGCGGTCTCGATCGCCTCACCTTCGGCTACCACCTCGGTGACGACCCCGAAGCGCAGGGCCTCCTCGGCGTCGAACCGGTCGCGCAGGAGGATCAGCTCCTTCGCGCGGCCCGGTCCGACGAGCCGCGTCAGCGCCACCGTTCCGCCCGAGGACGGGAGGATCCCGAGGTCGACCTCGGGCAGGCCGAAGATCGCGGTGGGGTCGGCGACCCGCAGGTCGCACGCCAGCGCCAGCTCCAGCCCGCCCCCGAGGCAGTAACCGTGGATCGCGGCGATCGTGGGCTGGGGGAGCCGAGCGAACCGTTCGAAGACCCCGCCGACGCCTTCGAAGTAGGCCGTGATCGCGGCCGGATCCTGATCCGGGAACTCCGTCACGTCGGCGCCCGCCGAGAACGCGCGGCCGGCGCCCGTCACGACGACCGCCCGGGCCGTGCGCACGGCGTCATCGGCGATCGCCGCGTCGAGGGCGACCTCGACCGCGTGGGACAGGGCGTTCAGCTTGGACGGACGGTGCAGGGTGAGCAGCGCGACATCCCCGCGGCGTTCGATCAGCAGGACGTCGTCGCCGGGCATCGCGCGGATCGTACTAGAGGGCCAGCACCGCCTCGGCCGCGAGCCGGAACAGCAGCTCGCGACCCTCCGCGTGGTCGTCCCAGCCGCGCTGGTCCCAGGCGTCGCCCGACAGATCGTCGCCCGCGTAGAGCAGCTGCCCGAACGTGACGCGCCGGAAGCGTGCGACGGCGAAGAACGCGGCGGCCTCCATCTCGACGGTCAGGCACCCCTCGGCGACCCGCGCGTCCACCTTCGCCCTCGTCTCACGGTAGAGGGCGTCGATCGTCCAGGTCGTCCCCTCGACGTGCGGGACGTGGTGCCGTTCGAGCGCGGCCACGATGGCGGCGACCGCCGCCGCGGAGGGTTCGACCGTCCGCGCGGCCGGCAGGTAGTGGTAGCTCGTGCCCTCGTCGCGCACGGCCGCGGTCGGCACGATCACGTGCCCCAACGCGAGCTCGGGCACCAGCGCGCCGGCCCCTCCGCAGGCGACGAACGCGGTGCAGCCGCGCGCGATGAGCTCCTCGGTGAAGGCGGCGGCGAGCGGGGCGCCCACGCCGGGATGCGCCACGGTCAGCCGCTCGCCGCCGTACGTCAGCTCGTACACGGGGTTCTGGCCGATCTCGGAGACGAGGACGTCGATCTGCCGCCCGTCGTGCTCGGCCACCACGCGCTCGATCACGTCCTGGAAGAAGCAGAGGACGACGTGGGGCGGGATGTCGATCGGGTCGATGATCTCGTTGGGCTCGATCACCGCGGTGGCGCTCGGATCGAACTCGAGGATGGGCGCGTCCGCCCGCCCGTCGCCCATCGCTAGCCGAGCTTCGCGATCGTGCCCTCGGGCGGTGCGGGGTAGACGTCGGGGTGCGCAGCCCATGCCAGGATCTCGAGGCCGTCGACGAGGCGCGGGCCCGGCCGGGAGAAGTACGACGTGGCGTCGACCGCGAACACGTTGCCGTTGCGCGCCGCGGGCGTGTCGGCGAACTCGGGGTGGTCGATGAAGCCCGCGGCCTCGTCCTCGGCCTCCTCGAGGTAGTAGCCGCACGGCATGAACACGATGACCTCGGGGGCGGCGGTGCGGATCTCGTGCCACGCGGTCTCGCGGCTGGGCTGCCCCGCCTCGGCGAGGATCGGCGTTCCGCCGACGATCTCGATCATCTCGGGGATCCAATGTCCCGCGGAGAACGGCGGGTCGGACCACTCCAGCCCGAAGACGCTCACGGATGGGACCGTGGTGGCCGTCGCCTTCACCGCGGCCACGCGGGCGCGGAGGTCCGCCGCGAGCGCGGCGCCCTCGGCCTCGCGGTCGAGCAACGTGCCGACGGTCTCGACCTGCCCGATGACCTCCGCGAGGGTGGTCGGGTCGAGCGAGATCACCTTCGCGTCGGGGAGGCCGATCCGGTCGAGGGCCTCCTGCACCTGGCCGCTCGGCACCGCGCACACGCGGCAGAGGTCCTGCGTGAGGATCACGTCGGG
>DASQKC010000110.1:0-13683 GCA_035630755.1 Actinomycetota bacterium
TGACGGGATGGACGCCGCCGCGATCCGCCGCGTCCTGTCGGCGCGCCTGGCCGCCCTGGACGACGAGCTCGCGGAGCTCACCGCGACGCCGCGCGATCCCATGGCCGCGGTGTCGTTCGGCAAACGGATCGGGGACGGCACCACCGAGGCGATCGACCGGCTCACGAAGGTCGGCACCGCCGAGCAGCTCGACGCGATGCGGGCCGATGTGGTCCGCGCGCTCGCGAAGCTCGACGACGGCACGTACGGCGTGTGCGACGGCTGCGGGACGCTCATCCCCGAGGAGCGGCTCGAGGCCCGCCCCCGGTCGGTGCTGTGCGTCGACTGCGCGGGACGCGGCTAACGGTGCTCGCCCGTCTGCTCCGCTCCCCGATGGGATGGCTGCTCGTCCAGATCGTGGAGTACGGCCTGCTGGCGGCGTTCTTCCGGTGGGTGCTGCCCGATGCCACGCCGGCGTGGGTCGGGTGGCCGCTGTTCATCGGGAGCGTCGCGTTCCTCGTGGTCGTGAACATCCGGATCGCCCGGCGCCTGTTCCCCGATCCCGATCGCTGAGGATCGCGGGGGACGTCAGAAGGTGACCGGGAGCCCGACGTCCCGGGCCAGGATCAAGCGGTGGATCTCGTTCGTGCCCTCGCCGATCTCGAGCACCTTGGCGTCGCGGTACGCGCGCGCGAGGGGCGACTCCTCCATCACCCCGAGGCCGCCGTGGATCTGGACCGCCTCGCGCGCCGCATCGACGGCGGCCTCGGACGCCACCAGCTTCGCGAGGGACGCCTCCGCCACGTGCGGACGGCCGGTGTCCGCTAGCCAGGCGGCGCGGTACGTCGCGAGCCGGGCGGTCTCGACCGCTACGCGCATGTCGGCCACCTTCATCGCGATCGCCTGGTTCGCCCCGATCGGACGCCCGAACGCCGTCCGCTCGGTAGCGTAGGTCACCGAGGCCTCCAGACAGGACTGCGCGAGTCCGACGGCGAGCGCCGCGATCGTGATGCGAGCCTCGGTGAGGACCTCCAGGCACTGGGGGAACCCGCGGCCCCGGACGCCCAGCAGGGCGTCGGCGTCGACTCGGCAGCCCTCGAACGCCAGGCCGCGCGTGTCGCTCGCCCACCAGCTCATCTTGCGGTACGGCGTCTCGACGCGCAGGCCGTCGGCGCCGGCGGGGACGAGGAAGCTCGAGAGCCCCGCGGCGCCCCCGTCCGGCTCGCTCGCCGCGGTGACCACGTGGACCGCCGTGATCGGCGTCCCCGCGTTCGTGATGAACGCCTTCGCGCCGTCGATCCGCCACCCGTCGCCGACCTCGGTGGCCGTCGTCGCCGCGTCCGCCGCGTCCGTCCCGCCGCCCGGTTCGGTGAGCGCGAACGACGCGATCGTCTCGCCCGCCGCGAGCGCCGGCAGCCAGCGGTCCTTCTGCGCGTCGGACCCGAACCGCGAGATCATGGCGCCGCCGAGCCCCACGGCCGCCGACAGCGTGATCGCCACGGATTGGTCGACCCGGCCGAGCTCTTCGAGCGCGATGCACGTCATCACGCTGCCGGCGTCGGCGCCGCCGTACGCCGCGGGGAACGGGAGGCCGAACAGCCCCAGGTCCGCCATGGCGCGGACCTCGTCGAGCGGAAAGGCGTGTCGCTCGTCGCGCTCGCCCGCGCCGGGCGCGATCACGTCGTCGGCGAAGGCGCGGACCACCGTCCGGAACGCGCGCTGCTCCTCGGTGAGGTCGAAGTCCATCAGGTGACGGGCACCACACCGTCGATGTCGAGGATCGAGCCAACGTGCTCCGAACGCCACGCGACCGCCGCCCGCGCGCCGATGCGTGCCGCGTCGGGGCCGAGCCAGCGCAGGAGCATCACCGTGTCCGCGCCGTCGAAACGGACGAGGACGTAGGCCTCCGGCGTCGGGAGCGACCGGCCGTCGACGTCGACGTGGACCGCGGTCGCGGACACGAGCGTCCCCTCGGGGCCGCACCGGACCTCGGGTGCCAACGCCGCGAGGCAGCGCTCGCAGAAGGCGCGCGCGGGCAGGTAGGTGACGCCGCACGCCGCGCATCGCGACCCGCGCAGCTCCCGGTCGCCGAGGCCGGCGAGGAACGCGCCGGCCCCGACCCCGGGCGTGTAGCGGAACGCCACGGGCATCGTGCCCTCGATCCGGCGGCCCGTCGTCATGACCCCGCTTCCTCGCCCGCCGGGCGGAACCACGCGATGTCGAGGATCGAGCCGGTGCGCTCCTGCGGGGGCCGCCAGACCGCCTCGACTCGCATGCCGATCGTGGGCTCGTCCGTGAACCCGCCGAGCAGGTGCAGGAAGCCGCCCTGGCTCGTCCCGTCGAGCCGGATCACGGCCGGGTACCGCGGCTCGTCCAGGGGCTGCATGTCCCACGCCACGTGGCAGCGCGAGTACGTCTCGACGACGCCGGTCGCCGGCACCTCGGCCCACCCGTCGGTCGGGCGGAAGCACCGCTCGCAGAACGCGCGGGGCGGCACGAGCGTGCGGCCGCACGCGTCGCAGACCGTCGCGTGCACGACGCCCTCGGCGAGCCCGTCGAGGAACCGACCCATCGCCGCGCCCGGGTCCCAGCGGTAGCTGCCGTCGAACGCGGCGTCGACGGCCCCCGGGGCGGCCAGGAACGCCGCGTCGTCCAGGGCCGTGGCGCGGGGCGCCGGCGGCGCGGACGCCGGTGGGTCCGACGCCGTCGTGGCCGGTCCGCCGTCGGTCCCGAGGACGACGACGGTCCCGACCTGCATGAGGTCGCCCCACGCCTGGGCGACGCCTCGCTCGGGCGTCCCGGGCACCTGGCGTCCCCCCGCCTCGCCGCGCAGCTGCCAGAACAGCTCGGCCACCTTCATGAGGCCGGCGGCCGCGATCGGGTTGCCGACGCCGAGGAGGCCGCCGCTCGGGGTGCACGGCAGGTCCCCGTCACGCGCCGTGACGCCGTCTCGGGCCGCCTCGGGCGCCTTGCCTTTGTCGAAGAGCAGCAGCCCCTCGAGGTGGTGCAGCTCCTTGTAGTCGAACGGGTCGTACGGCTCGGCGACATGGATCTGTCGCCGCGGCTCGGTGACGTCCGCCATCTCGTAGGCCATCCGGGCGGCGTGTTCCACGTACTCGGGGTACACGAGGTCGCGGTTCGTCCAGTAGGTCGTGTCGAGGTTCCACCCCACGCCCTGGATCCAGACGGGACGATCGGTCATCGACCCGGCGACGTCCTCGCTCGCCAGCACCAGCGCCACGGCGCCGTCGCTGATGGGCGAGACGTCGAGGCGCTGGACGGGCCACGCCAGCACCTCGCTCGCGAGGACGTCGTCGACGGTGAGGTCGGCCTGGCCGAGCAGGGCGGCCGGATGGTCGACCGCGTTCCGCTTGTTCTTCACGGCGACCTCGGCGATGTCGCGCTTCTCAAGCCCGTACGCGTGCATGTACCGGTGCATCTCGAGGGCGAAGATCCACAGGAGGTTGGGCTCGAGCGGGCGTTCGATGATGTCGTCGAAGATCGTGACGAACGCGCCCTGCGGGTGCGGGCGGCACGACGACATCTTCTCCTCGGCCACGCAGAGCACCACGTCGGCCATGCCGGAGGCGACCGTGTACCACCCCTGGATCGGCGTGAAGACCCCGGTCCCACCCCCCACGTAGGCGCGCATGAACGGCTTGCCCCACGCGCCGGCGCCGTCGGCGAGGTAGTCGCCCTTGCGGTGGACGCCGTCGAACGCGTCGGGCGCGGTTCCCAGGCACACCGCGTCCACGCGGTCGAGCCCGATCCCCGCGCTCTCGAGGGCGGCCGCGGCGGCGATCCACGACAGCTCCTTGCCGGTCTCCTCGGCGCGGCGGACGAACCGCGTCATGCCCGCGCCGACGACCGCGACCCGCTTACCCACGCCGCATCACCACGGCCGCTCCCGACGAGCTCGGCAGGCCGCGCCACGCCAGCGCGAGCGCCGTCGCGCCGTCCCCGGCGCGCAGGCGCTCCACGCACGCCAGCGCGCGCGCAAGGCCGTTCGCCTCGCGGAGGTCACCTTCGCCCAGCGCGCCGCCGCTCGCGTTGACGCGTGCCGGATCGAGGTCCGCCAGGCCCGCCGCGTCGAGGTGCTGCAGCTGCTTGTAGGCGAACCGGTCGTCGACCTCCGCGAGGTCGACGTCGGCGGGGGCGATCCCCGCCCGCCGGTACGCGTCGGCGCACGCGCGCTCCGCGTACACGGCGCGGTCCCAGCTCCGGCTCTCGAGCGAGGGCGCGTCCTGGTGCCACCCGACCCCGTCGATCGTCACGGTCGGCGCGGGACCCGTCCCCGACTCGTCGGCCGCGGCGAGCACGAGCACCACGCACCCGTCCGCGGGTTCGGCCGCTTGGTCCGCGGTGAGCGGGTCGGCGAGCGGGTGGGGCGGCGGCGCCGTCGGCGGGTCGGCGACGCGCGGGTTCGACCGCGCGTGGTCCCGGTTCCTCGACGCGACCTCGGCGCAGTCCTCCACCGTGCGGCCCGTCGCCTCGAGGAGGGCGCGCATCTCGAGGCCCGCGAGGGCGACCGGGGCGATGCCGAGCGGCCGGTTGAGCACGGGGTCCAGCGCGAACCGGTCGATCCGGCCGAGCGAGACGACGTCGCTCGCCTTCGAATGGGCCTCGACCGCCACCGTGCGCGCGACGCCGCTGCCGATGAGCATCACCCCCGTCACCACCCCGAAGAGCCCGTCGGCCGCGATCGTGTGGACGGGCCGCTGCACGGCGCCCAGCTGGTCGGGGACGTATTCGTCGAAGATGCTGGTGCCCTCCTCGAGGTCCTCCGAACAGGCGACGAACGAGTCCACCTGCGTGCGAGGGTCCACGCCCGCGTCCTCGTAGGCCCGGCTGGCCGCCGCGAACATCAGCTCCTTGTAGGACACGCCGGGGGTGGTCGCGGTGAACCCCGACCACCCTGCGCCTACGACGGCGACACGCGTCCCCACCGATCGGTTATACCGTGGCGTCGTGGCTCGCGTGGTCTGGTCCCCGACCCCCGCGTACATCGAGCGCGCGAACGTCACGCGGTTCATGCGGGTGCACGGCATCGCGACCTACGAGGAGCTCGTCCGGCGCTCCGTCGAGGACGTCGCGTGGTTCTGGGACGCCGTGGTCCAGGACCTCGCGATCCCCTGGATGGAGCCGTACGAACGTGTGCTCGACACGTCGGACGGGCCCGAGTGGGCCCGGTGGTTCGTCGGCGGACGGACGAACCTTGCGTGGGTGTGCGTCGACCGCTGGGCCGAGGCGACGCCGGACGCGGTCGCCGTCCGGTGGGAGGGCGAAGACGGCGCGACGGCGGCCTGGACCTACGCCGAGCTGCGCGCCGAGACCGACCGGGCCGCCCGGGGGCTGGCGGCGCTCGGCGTCGACGAGCGGAGCGCGGTCGGGATCTTCATGCCCATGCTGCCGCAGACGGTCGCCGCCGTGATGGCCTGCGCCAAGCTCGGCGCGATCTGGGTCCCGATCTTCAGCGGCTTCGGCCCCGACGCCGTGGCGGCGCGGCTCGCCGACGCGGGGGCCTCGGTGCTGGTGACGGTCGACGGTACGCGACGCAAAGGCGCCGCGGTGCCGATGAAGGCGATCGCGGACGCCGCGGTGGCATCGAGCGGATCGGTCGCGCACGTGGTGGTCGTCGACCGGCTCGGGGACGGGCGCGCGCCCTGGACGGCGGGTCGCGACGTGCGCTGGGCGGACCTGTCGGCCGACGGAGGCCCGCTGCCGTCGGTGCCGCTCGACGCCGAACACCCCCTGTTCCTCGCGTACACGAGCGGGACGACGGGTCGCCCGAAAGGGGTCGTCCACGTGCACGGCGGTTTCACCGTGAAGATCGCGCAAGAGGTCGCGTACCAGGTCGACCTGCACCCCGGCGAGGTCCTGCACTGGGTGACCGACCTCGGCTGGATCATGGGGCCGTGGGAGATCGTGGGCGCGCTCGCGCTCGGCGCGACCGTGCTGCTCTACGACGGCGCGCCCACGGCGCCCGACGAAGGCCGGCTGTGGTCGCTCGTCGAGGATCACGGCGTGACGACGCTCGGGGTCTCGCCGACCTTGATCCGCTCGCTCCGCCAGGCGGGGACCGGTCCGGTCCGTTCCCACGACCTGTCGACCCTCAGGATCCTCGCGTCGACGGGCGAGCCATGGACGCCGAGCGCCTACGACTGGCTCGCCACCGAGGTGGGGGGCGACCGCCTCCCGATCATCAACCTGTCCGGCGGCACGGAGGTCGGGGCCTGCTTCCTGTCGCCGCTGCCGATCTGCGATCTGAAGCCGTGCACGCTGCGCGGTCCGGCGCTCGGGATGGACGTCGACGTCGTCGACGACGAGGGCCGCTCCGCCGGACCCGACGAGGTCGGGGAGCTCGTCTGCCGGCAGCCCTGGCCCGGGATGGCACGGGGGATCTGGCGCGACCCCGAGCGGTACCTCGACACGTACTGGCGACGGCTGCCAGGCGTGTGGGTCCACGGTGACCGGGCGAGCCGGGACCGTGACGGGTTCTGGTTCCTCCACGGGCGCAGCGACGACACGCTGAGCGTCGCCGGCAAGCGCCTGGGCCCGGCCGAGATCGAGGGCGTCCTTGCCACGCACCCCGCCGTCGTCGCGGCGGCGGCCATCGGCGTGCCCGACCCCGTGAAGGGAGAGGTGATCTGGTGCGCGGTGGTGGGCCAGCCCGGTGCGGGCGGCGAGGAGCTCGCCGAAGACCTGCGCGCATGGGTCGCGGCGCGACTCGGGGCGTCCTTCCGGCCGGCCCGCGTCGCGTTCGTCCCCGAGCTGCCGATGACCCGCAGCGCGAAGGTGGTGCGCCGGGCGATCCGGGCGGCCGCGCTCGGCGAGGACCCCGGCGACCTGTCCGGCGTCGAGAACCCGGGCGCGCTGGCTGCGATCGGCTCGGCGTTCCGCGACTGATCCTCAGCGCGCGGCGGCGCGGCGTGCCAGGCGCGTGACGTCGGCCGGGGCGAGCGGGCGCGCGCCACGTCGCCGGAGCCACCGGAACGCCTCGTCCCGCTTGGACAAGATCGTGACGCCCACGACGTCGCCGGGCGAAGACGCGGCGAACGAGGCCTGGAGGGCGCGCAGTTCGTCGTCGTAGACCGGGACGTCCGTCCGCCCGGCCAGGGCCGCGCCGGCCCGGAGCTGCTCGACCACGTCCGCGCGGCTGCGGCCGCGCAGGTAGCGCGGCAGCTCGCCGATCAGCAGGCGATCGCTGCCGAGCGCCGCGTGCAGCGCGAACCCGCGGAGGATCTCGTCGGTCCGGTCGCCCGCGGTCCCGATCGTGAGCCAGATCAGCGCGCCGGACGGCCGCAGGCCACGGAGGATCTCGGTGAGGCCGCGCATGCCGGCCTCGTTGTGCGCGTAGTCCAGCACGACCGTGCGTCCGTCGAGCTCGAACAGGTTCGCGCGCCCAGGGTTCCGCGCCCGGTCCAGGACGAAGGTCCGCAGACCGCGCGCGACCGCCCGCCAGGGCAGGCCGATCGCGAGCGCCGCCGACGCCGCGCCGAGGGCGTTCGCGGTGTTGACGCTCGAGATGCCGGCCAGCGTGATCGGGACGTCCACGAGGTGCGCGAGGCGCCGCACGCGTCGGCCCTCGATCACGACGATCGCGCCGTCGATCACCGTCGTCACCCGGCCGCCGTCGGCCAGCACCTCGCGCAGGGCGGGGTGCTCGGCGTGGAGCGAGCAGAGCCAGATCCGGCCGGTGGCCTGGCGTCGCATCGCCAGGACGCGGGGGTCGTCGGCGTTGAGCACGTCCCAGCCCGCGGGTCGCGTGATCCGCGTGATCAGGCCCTTGACCTCGGCGAGCTGGTCGACGGTGTGGATGCCCTGCAGGTCGAGATGGTCGGCGCTGACGTTCGTCACCACGGCGACGTCGTTGTGCCGCACCCCGATGCCTCGCAGCAGGATGCCGCCGCGCGCGGTCTCGAGCACCGCCACGTCGGGGTCGGCCGCCAGGGCCATCGCGGCGCCGCCGAAGCCCGAGTAGTCACCCTCCTGGATCCGTCGCGTGCCGCGGTACACGCCGTCGGTCGACGAATACGCGACCGTGCGGTCGGCCGTCATCACGAGGTGCGCCACCAGGCGCGTGGTGGTCGTCTTGCCGTTCGTCCCCGTGACCTGGATCACCGGGATCGTCGGGTCGGGCACGGTCGGCTCGGGACCGGGGTCCGCCGCGCGCACGTCGGGGGCGAGTTCGGCGATCACCCGTGCGGGCGCGCGGCGGACCCCGGCGCCCAGGGCGGTGGCGGTCGCGCGTCCCAGCGCCTCGGCCGCCCCGCGTCGCCGCCAGGGGAAAGCGACGACGACGAGGTCGAGCGCATCGCCCGGGCGCGAGCGGACCGCGAGCCGGCGCGCCCCGGAGGCGATCGCCACCCGCCGCGCGTACGCCGCGCCGATGCGGCCGATCACCCGCTGCCGGTGCTGGCTCCCGGGGCGCCCCGGCTGCGCGGCGCTGCGGACGCCCAACGCTTCGCCGATCCGTGCGATCGCGTCCTCGCGGGCGCGCTGCCAGCCCGCGACGCGGATCGTGAGCTTGATCGCGGGACGCGGGAAGTACAGGTTCGGCCCGTCGAGGACCCGGAGCTCGACCAGCTCGGCGGCGGGTGCGGCGGCCACGATCCGCGGAGCGTAGCCGCGGTGCGATCAGCCTGTCGAGGCGGCGCGTTCCTCGCTCGGCTCGCGGACCCGTTCGATCGCGTGGGCGAGGGCCACGTCGCGCTCGGTGATGCCTCCCTCGTCGGATGACGTCAGGGTGAGCATGACCCGGTCGGACGCGATCTCGATCCGTGGGTGGTGGGCGGCCGCGATCGACTGCGCCGCGACCCGGTCCACGAACGCGATCGCCGCGCGGAACCCCCGGAAGCGGAAGTCCTTGTGCAGTGCGTTGGCGAACGCGCGCCAGTCGGGGAGGTCGGTCAGGGCCGCCCTGATCTCGTCGTCGTGCAGCGGCATGCGCAGATCCTAGCCCGAGGTCGCCGCGGAACCGGTAGCCGCGCGGTAGGCGCGGAGCGATGGGTACCGCAGCCCCACGAGCCAGGCCCCCGCGATGCAGGCGAGCCCCCCGCTCACCACGCTCACGATGGGCGAGGTGAGCCGCGCCACGATCCCCGCCTCGAGGTCGCCCAGGCGCGGTCCGCCCGTCACCACGAGGATGTGGATCTGCGAGAGGCGGCCGCGCAGACGGTCGGGGACCGCCAGCTGCAGGATCGTGTTGCGGAAGATCGCGCTGATCACGTCGGCCCACCCGGCGCCCGCGAGCGCCACGAGCGCCAGCCACAGGTGCGGCGCCGCGACCCCGAACGCGGTGATCGCGACGCCCCACAGGGCCACGGCGACGATGACCGCCCGCCCCTGCGCCCGGACCCGCCGCGTCCACCCGCTCGTCAGCGCGCCGAGGAACGCGCCGACCGCCGGCGCGCTGAACAGCAGCCCGACCAGCTCCTCGCTCCGGTGGAAGTCCTCGACGATGAGGAACGTGAACAGCGCCCGGGGCATCCCGAAGATCATCGCCACGAGGTCGATCACGAACGTCGAGCGGATCAGGGGGTTGTCCCGCACGTACGCGAACCCCTCGGCGATCGCGCCGGCGCCCGTGGCGTTCTGCTCGGTCCCCAGGGGCGGCATCGGCTGGAGCATCCACGCGGCCGCGAGCATCGCGAGCAGCGACGCAAGGTCGATCGCGTAGGCCACGGTGAGCCCGGCCGCCCCGATCACGACCCCGGCCACGGCCGGGCCCACGAGCGCCGCCCCGTTCCACACGACCTGGTTCAACGCCTGCGCCGAGGGGATCAGCTCGGCCCCGAGTAGGCGAGGGGTCATCGCCGAGCGCGTCGGGGAATCGAGGGCGCTGAAGGCGGCGGCCACGGCGAGCCCCAGGAAGATCAGGGGGAGGGGCGGGTCCTCGAGCGTCGAGGACAGGAGCAGGATCGCGACCGCCGTCATCGCGCCGAGCTGCGCCATGATCAGCAGCCGCCGCCGGTCCCAGGCGTCGATCACGGGACCGAACGCCAGCGTGCCGGCGATGAGGCCCAGGAGGTAGGCGACGCCGCTCGCACCCACCAGCACCTCCGACTCGGTGAGCCGCGTGAGCTGGATGAAGACCGCGACGAGCGTGAACTGGCTCCCCGAGGTGGAGACGACGAGGCCGAACCACAGACGCCGGTAGGGCGCCGACACGCGCAGCGGCGTGACGTCGATCGCGATCCGTCGCAGGCGAGCGGGCACCGGCCCAGCCTACGGGGGCCGTTCGCGGCTAACCGAGCTCGGCGGTCACGGCGGCCTCGAGCACGTCGAGGCCGTCGGCGAGGAGGGCGTCGTCGATCGTGAGCGGGGGGAGCAGCCGGATCACGTTCCCGTACGTGCCGGCGGTGATGACGACCACGCCCTGCGCGAGGCACCGGCGCGTGATCGCGCTCATGACGGCGGGATCCACGGGCTCCTTCGTGGCGGGGTCGGCCACGAGCTCCATCGCGCACATCGCGCCGCGCCCGCGCACGTCGCCGATCCGCGGTTCGCTCGCGGCCATCGTGCGGAAGCGCCCGAGGACGGTCTCGCCGATGCGGACAGAGGCCGCCAGCAGCCCGTCTCGCTCGATCAGGTCGAGGACCGCCAGCGAGGCGGCGGCCGCGACGGGGTTCCCGCCGTACGTCCCGCCCAAGCCGCCGACGTGCACGGCGTCCATCAGGTCCGCGCGCCCGGTGACGGCGCTGATCGGGAGCCCGCCACCCAGGGACTTCGCCGTCAGCACGATGTCGGGCCGCACGTCCTCGTCCTCGATCGCGTACCAGCGGCCGGCGCGGCCCATCCCGGACTGGATCTCGTCGGCGATCAGCACGATCCCGTGCGTCGCGCAGAACTCGGCGATGCCGGCCACGAACCCCGGGGCCGGCACGATGAACCCCCCCTCGCCCTGGATCGGCTCGAGGATGACGGCCGCGATCTGCTCCTCGCCGATGTGCTTGTGCATCTCGTCCAGCGCGTACCGCAGGCACCCCTCCAGACAGGTCTCGGTCGTGCCTCCGGTCGGGCAGCGGTAGGGGTAGGCGAACGGGAGCCGGTAGATCTCGGGCGCGAACGGGCCCATCCCGGCCTTGTACGGCAGGTTCTTGGCGGTGAGCGTCATCCCCAAGAGCGTCCGCCCGTGGAACGCGTGGTCGAACGCCACGACGGCGGTGCGGCCCGTGGCCTTGCGCGCGATCTTCACCGCGTTCTCCACGGCCTCGGCCCCGGCGTTCGCGAACATCGTCTTCGCCGGACCGTCGATCGGCGCGATCGCGTTGAGACGCTCCGCGAGCTCGATGTACGGCTCGTTCGCGGTCACGTGGAAGCAGGTGTGCGTGTCGAGCTCGGCCTGGCGCTGGATGGCGGCCACGACCTCGGGCGCGGCGTGCCCCACGTTCAGCACCGCGATGCCGGTGGCGAAGTCGATCAGGCGGTTCCCGTCGACGTCTTCGATGATCGCGTTGCTCGCCCGGGCGGTCACGACGGGGTGGAGGTTGGCGACCCCGGCCGGGACGGCGTCGGCGCGGCGGGAGAACCACTCCTGGCTCTTGGGCCCGGGGATCTCGGTCACGAGCTTGCGTTCCTGCGGGATGTCCATGCCGTCCAGTCTGCCGGGTCGATCCCCGGTCCGCCACGCGGCCGACCGTCGCGGAACGCGGGCGCGGAATGTACGGAACGGCGTACCCGGCGACCGATCGCCCACCCGTCGACGGTCCTGATCTGTCCATCCCGTAGCATGGAGGTCATGACGGTCGCGGTCCGAGACGTCGTGGCCATCCCGGGTGCCTCCCTGCGGTTCCTGGCGGGGGAGCGGTTCGCCGCTCAGCCGCTCCGGTGGGTCCACAGCTCCGAGCTCGAGGACCCGACGCCGTGGCTCCGGGGCGGGGAGCTCATCCTCACGACCGGGCTGCGCCTCGGGGCGACGCCCGCCGCGCAGCGCGCGTACGTCCGCCGCCTGGTCGACGCGGGCGTCGCGGGTCTGGGGTTCGGCGTCGGGTTCGGGCACGCCCGCACCCCTCGTGCGCTCGTCACGGAGGCCGAGAAGCTCGGGTTCCCGGTGTTCGAGATCCCCTACGACGTGCCGTTCATCGCGATCACCGAGGCGGTGTTCACGCGGCTCCTGGCCGAGCAGTACGACACCCTGCAGCGCGCTGTCGACGCCGAACACGCGCTGACGCGGGCGGTGCTGGAGGGGGGCGGCGTCGCGCAGGTGGCCGCCTCGCTCGCCGACGTCGTGAAGGGCTGGGTCCTGCTCCTGGACCTCCACGGGCAGCCGATCGCGTCGACCTCCCGCGCGGCGACGATCCGGCAGGAGCGGGTATGGCAGGAGCTCCTCGTCTCCCGGCCCGACGCGGCCTCCTTCTCGCTCACGCTCGTCGACCGGGGCCACCACGTCTGGATCCAGCCGGTCGGCGCGCAGGGTCGCGTCGAGGCGTTCCTGGCGGTGGGCAAGAGCGAGCAACCAACCCAGGTCGACCGGATCGTCGCCGGTCACGCCCTCAGCTTGTTCGCGATCGAGCTGGCGGCGTCGCGCGCCGTCGCCGACGCCGAACGCCGGCTGCAGGGCGACTTCCTCGACGAGCTGGCGCGGGGGGCGTTGCCCGCCGCCGACGCGTCCCGCGGGCTCGCGCGGTTCGGGTTCGCCCGCGACGTCGAGGTGATGGTGGTCGCCCTCGAGGCGGCGGACTCCCCGTTCGACCCGGATCAGACCGCCCAGGCCGCCACCGACGTGCTCTCGCGCGAGGACGCGGGGTTCCTCGTCTCGGCGCACGACGAGATCGTCCACCTGCTGCTGCCGGCGGCGACGGCGCCGGAGCTCGAAACCCTGTCGAAGGCGATCGCGGCCAAGGCCGAGACGCAGCTCCGCGCCGGCGCAGGATCGGCGGTCGGGGTCGCCGACGTCGCGCGGTCGCTCCGTGAGGCCCGCTACGCCCTGCAGGTCTGCCGCCTCGAGGGGTGGACCCACGCCGGGTTCGCCGACCTCGGCACCTACCGGCTGCTGCTGTCGCTCGCCGAGCCGGACGCCCTGCGCGCGTTCACCGACGCGCTCCTGGCACCGCTCGACACGTACGACCGCGACCAGCGGGGCGAGTTGCTCGTGAGCCTGGAAGCGTTCCTGCGGCACAACGCCCGCTGGGAGACCGCCGCCGCCGAGCTCTACGTGCATCGCCACACGCTCCGCTACCGGATGAAGAAGGTGGAGGAGCTCACCGGCCGCGATCTCGCGAGCTCGTTCGATCGGATGGAGTTCTGGCTGGCGCTCCGCGCCCGCGACCTGCACGCGGCCGCGCCGTGACCCTTCCCCGAGACGCACGGCGGGCGTAGGCTCGCAACAGGGGTGGTGGAGATGCGCCGCTACCTGATCGTCGCGAACCGGACCCTCGCGGCCGGCGCCCTGCTCGGCGCCGTCCGCGCCATCCACGCGGCCGCGCCGACGTCGTTCCACGTGCTCGTCCCGGCTTCGCATCCGTCCGATCACGCCTGGTCGGACGGGCAGGCCCTCGCGACCGCCGCGCACCGCCTCGAACGGTGCCTCACCATGCTCGCGGACCTCGGGATCGAGGCGGACGGCGAGGTCGGGGACCCGAGCCCGATCGAGGCGATCCGCGACGTGCTGGCGCGTGGCGAGCGGTTCGACGCGATCGTGCTGTCCACGCTAAAGCCGGGCGCGTCGCGGTGGCTGAAGCTGGATCCGATCAGCAGGATCGA
>DASQKC010000111.1:0-23246 GCA_035630755.1 Actinomycetota bacterium
TCGCGGTACGCGAAGGCGACGACGCCGCCGTGCACGGACAGGTCCTCGGGCCCGAAGACCGTGGCGCCGACCTCGTGGAGCCGTCCGATCGTGTACCGCGTGAGGTCCCGTTCGTGGTCGCGGACCGCATCCATGCCGAGGCCCTCGAGGTAGCGGGCCGCGGCCGCGAGACCCACCTGCTGGGCGACCTGCATCGTGCCCGCCTCGAACCGGAACGGGACGTCGTTCCACGTGCTGTGGTCGTGGAAGACCTCGCGGATCATGTCGCCGCCCCCGAACACCGGCTCCATCTCGTCCAGGCGCTCCCGGGTGGCCACCAGACCGCCGCTCGCCGTGGGCCCGAGCATCTTGTGCCCGCTGAACGCGAAGAAGTCCGCGCCGAGCGCGTCGACGTCGATCGGCAGGTGCGGCGCCGCCTGCGCCCCGTCCACGACGACCGCCACCCCCGCCGCGTGCGCGGCGTCGGCGAGCCGGCGGACGTCGTTGATCGTGCCGAGCGCGTTGGAGACCGCCGTGACGGCGAGCACCCGGGTCCGCTCCGTGAACAACGAGCCGAGGTCGGCCGGCAGGTCGAGCGTGCCCTCGTCGGTGAGCCCGATGTAGCGCAGGGTCGCCCCGGTCGCCTGGGCCGCGAGCTGCCACGGCACGATGTTCGAGTGGTGCTCCATCTCCGTGAGCACGATCTCGTCGCCCTCGTGCAGGCGTGGACGCGCCCACCCGAGCGCGACGAGGTTGATGGCTTCGGTCGTGCCGCGCGTGAAGACGAGCCGCGCCGGGTCCTCGGCGCCGAGGAACCGCGCGATGGTCGCCCGCGCCTGCTCGTAGGCCTCCGTCGCTTCCTCGCCGAGCGTGTAGATCCCGCGGTGGGCGTTGGCGTTGTGCTCGCGGTAGAAGGTGGCTTCGGCCTCGATCACGACCTCGGGTTTCTGCGCCGTCGCCGCCGAGTCGAGGTACACGAGCGGCCGGCCGGCGAACGAGCGCGTCAGGATCGGGAAGTCCTCGCGGATCCGCGCGACGTCGAGCGCCGGCGCCACGGTCAGCCCGTCTCCGCCACGGCGTCCGCCTCCAGGCCGAGCTCGGCCCGCACACCCTCGTAGCCCTTGGCCTCGAGCTCGTGCGCGAGCTCGGGGCCGCCGGATTTCACGATCTGACCCCGCATCGTCACGTGGACGTGCTGGGGCGTGATGTAGTTCAGCATCCGCTGGTAGTGGGTGATGATCAGGACGCCCAGCTCGGGACCGACGAGCTCGTTCACGGACTCGGCCACGAGCTTCAGGGAGTCGATGTCCAGCCCCGAGTCCGTCTCGTCGAGCAGCGCGATCTGGGGTTCCAGCACGGCCAGCTGCAGGACCTCGTTGCGCTTCTTCTCCCCGCCCGAGAACCCCTGGTTGAGGTAGCGGTTCACCATCGCGTCCTCGATCCCGAGACGCGCCATCTGCGTCTTCATGTGCTGGCGGAACGCCAGCGCCGAGATCTGCTCGCCCTTGATCGACACGTAGGCCGTCCGCAGGAAGTTCACGACGGACACCCCGGGGATCTCGGTGGGGTACTGCATCGCCAGGAACAGCCCCCGCTTCGCCCGCTCGTCGGGCGTGAGCTTGGTGATGTCCTCGCCGTTCAGCACGACCGTCCCGGCGGTGATCACGTAGCCGGGGCGGCCCATGATCACGTTCGAGAGCGTCGACTTGCCCGAGCCGTTCGGGCCCATCAGCGCGTGGATCTCGCCCTGGCGCACCGTGAGGTCGATGCCGCGCAGGATCGGCTTGCCCTCGACCTCGGCCTCGAGCCCCCGCACCTCCAGGGTGGCACGCGGCGTGTCGTCCGTTCCGCTCATCCGTTCACACCTCGATCCAGATCTCGTCACCGTCGACGGTGACCGGGTAGCTGGCCACCGGCGCCACGGCCGGCAGGGTCAGCGCCCGGCCCGTCGTCACGTCGAACGTGGAGCCGTGCTTCGGGCACTCGATCGTGCCCTCGTCCGTATCCACCTCACCTTCGTCGAGCCACGCGTGCTCGTGGGAACACACGGCGTCGATCGCGTGGACGCCCTCGTCCCCCAGGTTCACGAGCGCCACGTGGCGGTCGTCGACGGCGAATCGCCGGGCGGACCCGACCGGGACCTCGTCCACGCCGCACACGCGCAGGCTCACGAGGCGCGCTCCAGCTCTTCCTGGATCGCGAGTTCGGCGCCCCGCCGGACCTCGTCGATCGTGACGCGGTCGAGCACCTCCTGGAAGAAGCCCGTGAGGATCAGCCGCTCGGCCTCGTCGTGCGGGATCCCCCGCGACTCGAGGTAGAAGATCGCCTCGTCGTCGACCGGACCCACGCTCGCGGCGTGGCCGCAGCGCACGTCGTTCGCCTCGATCTCCAGGTTCGGGATCGCGTCGGCCTTCGCGTGCTCGGAGAGCACGATGTTGCGCGAGGTCTGCATCGCGTTCGTCTTCTGCGCGTCGGGGCGAACGTGCACCCATCCGCTGTAGACGGCGCGGCTCGCGTCGCGGAGCGCTCCCTTGTACAGCAGGTCGCTCGTGCAGTTCGGGGCGACGTGGTCCTGGATCGACCGGTGGTCGAAGTGCTGGGTCTCGTCGGCGAAGAAGATGCCGAGCATCTCCGAGGAGCCGCCGGGCTGTGCGAGGACCGTCTCGGTCTCGACGCGGGCGAGCGAGGCGCCGAAGCCGATCGCGAACGACCGGAAGTCGGCGTCGCGACCGACCTCGGCACGTTGCACACCGAGGTGGGTGACGCCGCTCCCCCACTCCTGGATCGTGACGTAGCGCACGTGGGCGCCGTCGCCCACGACGATCTCGGCGACTGCGTCGGCGAAGGCGCTCCCCAGGTCGGGCGAGCTGCACCGGTCGATGAACGTCACCTCCGACCCCCGCTCGGCGATGAGCAGCGTGTGGGGGAAGACCGCGGCGCCGTCGGCGTCGAGGTACGTGAGGGTCTGCAGCGGCAGGTCGACCGCGACGTCGGCCGGGACGTAGAGGAAGGTGCCGCCGGTCCGGAACGCGCCGTGCAGGGCGGTGAACCGCGTCCGGCCCGTCGGGACGAGCCGGTGCAGGTGCGGGGTCACGAGGTCGGGGTACTTCTCCGCGGCGACGTCGAGGTCGCAGAAGATCACGCCACGCGCGTCGAGGTCCTGCGCCGACGTCGTCATCACGACGCTCGAGTTGTGCTGCAGCATCGTCGCGGCGAGGTCGCTGCCGTGCCCGGGCGCCCCCGCCCCGTGCCCCGGCGTGTGCGGCGCGAAGTCGAGCGCGAACCCGGACAGGTCGGTGTAGCGCCACTCCTCGGTCTCGGGCGAAGGCATCGGGAGCGCGCGGAACTCGCCGTACGCGCGCCCCCGGAGCGCGGCGACGGCGTCGGGCGCCACCGGCAGGGCGGCGAAGGCAGCGTCGTCGAAGGTGGTGGTCATCGTCCTCCCACGGCCGCACGAGAGGCGGCCGGTCGTGGTCCTACCCGACCGAGCCCTCCATCTGCAGCTCGATCAGACGGTTCAGCTCCACCGCGTACTCCATCGGGAGCTCGCGGGTGATCGGCTCGATGAAGCCGTTCACGATCATGGCGGTCGCCTCGGCCTCGGACAGCCCTCGGCTCATCAGGTAGAAGAGCTGGTCGTCGCCCACCTTCGAGACCGTGGCCTCGTGGCCGAGCGCGGCCGTCTCGTCCTCCACCTCGATGTAGGGGTACGTGTCCGAGCGCGACATGTCGTCGAGGATGAGCGCGTCGCACCGCACGGTGCTCTTCGCGTGGTGCGCGTCGGGCTCCACGCGGACGAGGCCACGGTAGCCGGTGCGGCCCCCGTCCTTCGAGACCGACTTCGAGTTGATCACGCTCGTCGTGTGCGGCGCGGCGTGGATGGCCTTGCCCCCCGCATCGGTGTGCATCCCCTTGCCGGCGAACGCCACGGAGAGGATCTCGCCGCGGGCGCCCTTGCCGAGCAGGTAGATCGACGGGTACTTCATCGTGACCTTCGACCCGATGTTGCCGTCGACCCACTCCATCACGGCGTCCTCGTAGGCCGCCGCACGCTTCGTCACGAGGTTGTACACGTTCGTCGACCAGTTCTGGATCGTCGTGTAGCGGACGCGGGCGCCCTTCATCGACTTGATCTCGACCACCGCGGAGTGCAGGGAGTCGCTCGAGTAGATCGGCGCGGAGCACCCCTCGACGTAGTGCACGTACGACCCCTCGTCAGCGATGATCAGCGTCCGCTCGAACTGGCCCATGTTCTCCTGGTTGATCCGGAAGTAGGCCTGCAGCGGGATGTCGACCTGCACGCCCGGCGGCACGTAGATGAAGGACCCGCCCGACCACACGGCCGTGTTCAGCGCGGCGAACTTGTTGTCGTTGGACGGGATGATGGTGCCGAAGTGCTCCTTCACGAGGTCGGGGTGCTCGCGGAGCGCCGTGTCCATGTCGGTGAAGATCACACCGAGGTCGTCGAGCTCCTGCTTGATCTTGTGGTAGACGACCTCGGACTCGTACTGCGCGCTCACCCCACCGAGGTACTTCTTCTCGGCCTCGGGGATGCCGAGCTTGTCCCACGTGCCCTTGATGTCATCCGGGAGCTCGTCCCAGTTCGCCGCCATCTTCTCGGTCGACCGGATGAAGTAGTAGATGTTCTGGAAGTCGATCGCCGACAGGTCGGCCCCCCACCAGGGCATGGGACGGGCGTCGAAGTGCTCGAGCGCCTTCAGCCGGCGCTTGCGCATCCAATCGGGCTCGGACTTCAGGCCCGAGATCTCCTCGACGACGGCCTTCGACAGCCCTCGCTTGGGCTCGAACACCGCGTGCGAGGGGTCCTTCCAGTCGAAGCGGTACCCCTTGCTCAGTTCGCGGAGGTGTTCTTCCTGGCTGACAGCCATGCGACGGGTCTCCTCGCGGGTCGGATCGCGGGTTCGGCGGACATATCGATGCTACCCGCGGGACCTCGTGAAAGTCCACCTGCCGGGTCGGATTTGACCCTGGGGCGCCGGGCTGCCTAGGCTCCGGCGCGCCGACAGCGAGGAGGGCGACGTGGCAGACACGGGCAGCGGTGCTTCGAACGGGATGGCGGGGCGCGTCCTGGCGGTGATCATCGCCGTGGGGGCGATCGCCGTGGCCGCCACCACCGGCGACTCGTGGGCGGTGCGGACGACGCTGGTCCTGGTGGCCGGCGACGTGGCCGTCCGCCTCTGGCGCTGGGGGTCGTGACGGGGTGAGGGGGCGGGCCCGCCCGATGGCGGACCCGCCCTCGCCCGTCAACCCTTCTTCGAGACCAGCAGCAGGTAGCCCGCGTCGAACGCGTCCTCGGCGGGACGGTTCGCGAACACGAGCACCACGCGGTCGCTGTTGAGCTTCGTGGTGTCCAGCAAGGTCGCCGAGCGCTGGAACCCGTCGCCCGTGTCGACCGGGTCGACGTAGCTGGTCGCCACCGACCCGCTCTTCGTCGGGTTCGCGAAGCCCAGCACCCAGTCGTTGTCGAACAGCCCGGTCGAGACCGACCAGCCGCCGAGGTCCCAGTCCGGGGTCCCGGCCTCGAAGCTCTCGCTCACACCGTCGACCTCGACCTGATCGATGAACCAGCCCTTGCCGTTCGCGGCCTCGTCCGTGAAGTAGTTGAACCGGACGAGCACGCCCGACGCGGCCGGCAGGTCGAACGATCCCTCGACCCAGCCACCGCTCGACCCGGTGATCACCGCGTCGCTCGAGCTGGCCGCCCCCAGCGCGTTCGCCCAGGCCGTGGAGCCGTTGGGGTTCGTGCTCGTGCGGGTGATCGAGCCCGCGAGCGGTGCCCACGTGGCGCCGCCGTCGGTCGATGCCTCGACGAAGCCGAAGTCCCACTCCTCCTCGATGTCGAACCAGGTCTGGAACGTGAGCGACCCGCCGACCGAGGTCTCGAGGCTGAGGGTGCGGTCCGTCAGCAGGGTCCCGCCGCCGCTCGCGACCAGGTGCGTGCCGTCGGGGGGCGCCACGCCGGACTGGGCCTCACCGCGGAACTGCACCGCGAGGCTCGGCGACGCGCCGCCGTAGGACTTGTAGATCGGCGAATACGGCGCCGCGGTCCCCAGCGGGAACTCGACCGACCCGGACGTCGAGCCGCCGCCGTAGCGGTTGATCGGCAGGTTGCCGCTCACGTCCGCGCCGTAGATGTCTTTGATCGAGCGGCGGATCGACCAGACCCCGAACTCCTCGGAGACGAACGGGTTCAGGTCGATCAGGTCATAGCCCATCGGGAAGCCGCCCCGCCCGGTCACGTTCGGCGTGTCCTGCAGGTTCGCCATGATCCAGGTGTCGTACAGATCCTGCATCGACGCGCCCGTGCGCGCCTCGACCCCGGCGATCCCGTTCGCCTGCTCGTCGAGCATCGCGCGGGTCCAGCCGTTGCCCCACACGCCGTTCGTCTGCTGCCCGAAGTTCTCAAGCAGGTACAACTCGAACAGGTAAGCCGCCCCGTAGTCCTCGAGCGTGCTCTGCCAGTCGGTCAGCGAGTTGCGGTGGAACGCCAGGTAGTAGGTCACGTGGTCCGCGGGGTGCCCGAACCCGTTGAGGTAGATCGCCAGGTCGGCGAGCCCCTCGTCGATCCAGGACAGCTCGTCGGCGTCGTGGTCGTTCATGATCAGGTGCTCGAGCTCGTGCGCGAACGTGGCCTCGACGTCGAACGGCCGCGCCGCGTCCGGCCCGAGGCCGAACGACCAGATCAGCGAGTCCAGGAAGAAGATGTTCCGGTCGAACTCGGCTTGGAAGCTCGAGGAGTAGAACCCCGCGATGAACGACTCGAACGTCGGGTCGTAGTACAGCTCGTCGACGACGTTGTAGGTGAGGATGTCGACGTTCTTGCCGCCGTCGCCCCGGGCCAGGTAGTCGCCGAAGTAGTGGACGTCGGTGTCGATGATCTCGTCGGCCGCGCCCTGCAGGTATTCGACCTGGTCACAGCCGATCTCGTCGGGCGGACCCCAGTCGGTGGCGAGGAAGTCCCACGCCACCCAGATCCGCGCGCGCCCGGGCGCGTCGGCCGGCGTCTCCCGGTGGAAGACGACGTCCTGCGTGCCGGGGTGGGCCGGGTCGAAGCTCGGGATCGTGAGGACGAGCACGTCCTCGGAGTCGATGCACTGCGACTCGGTCGTGGCCGCCGCGACCGCGACCTGCGATGCCTCCGCCGCGGTCGGCTGGCGGGGGACGCCGATCTTCTCGATCAGGTCGGTGCCGCTCACCGGCACCCGGTCGGACAGGTCGCGGCGCGCCGCCGACGCGGCCGGCGCCGGCACGGCGCTCAGCAGCGCCGCGACGAGCAGGAAGGCCAGCGCCGTGACGCTGGCGAGACGCTTCACCATGACGGTCCCTCCTTGCGCGGCCCGGGCCGGGATCGCCGGCGGGGATGCGCTCCTCGGATGCGGACGGGTCTCGTCCGTGCTGGACCTCCGACGCTACGAGTTCGCCGTGGTTGGGACATCGGTCTTCCGACCGATGTCCTGTGGGACGACCGGGCGCCACCCTGCGGCTGGCCATCGGCGGGGTCCGCCGTCGGGATGCGCGATGTTATCCGTCGGGCGGTGCTTGGGTCATCGGATCGTCGGCCCGCACGCGGCCCCGCTCGTCGACGTCGACCTCGCGGAGGTCGCCCGTCGCGACGTCGGCCACGTAGCCCCTCACCTGGAGGTCCCGGGGCAGGGCGCGCTCGCCGCGGATCGCCGCGACGTCGGTCGCCACGGATCGATCCAGGTCGTCGAACCCGAGGAGGGGGATCGGGACGTAGTCGGGTCCGCCCCCGGCGCGGATCCGCCTCGCCGCCTCGCCCGGCGACCCTTCGAGCAGGCCGCAGTCGGTGTGGTGCACCACCGCGATGCGCCGCGTCCCCATCGTCCAGGTCGACAGCACGAGGGACCGGACGACGTCGGGGGTTACCCGCCCGCCGGCGTTCCGCAGGACGTGGGCGTCACCCAGCCGCAGACCGAGGAGCGCGAGCGGCGGGAGCCGCGTGTCCATGCAGGTCAGCACCACCGTGGCGCGCGCGGGTCGCGCGGCCAGGCCCCACCGGGCGGCCCCGGGTGGCGGCGGTGGCGGGTCAGCCGAGCTCGACGGGGACCCCCACGAGCGAGCCGTACTCGGTCCAGCTGCCGTCGTAGTTGCGCACGTCCGGGTACCCCAGCAGCTCGTGCAGCGCGAACCACGTGTGCGCGGCCCGTTCGCCGATCCGGCAGTAGGCGATGACGGGCGACCCGGCGGTGATCCCCTCGGCCTCGTAGATCGCCCGGAGCTCCTCGGCGCTCTTGAAGGTGCCGTCCTCGTTGGCGGCCTTGGCCCACGGGATGTTGGCCGCTCCCGCGATGTGGCCGGGGACCTGCGCCACCTCCTGCGGCAGGTGGTCGGGGGCGAGCTTCTCCCCGCGGAACTCCTCGGGGGAACGGACGTCCACGAACCCGGTGGTGCCGCCGACCTCGTCGATCACCGCCTGGCGGAGCGCCCGGATGCCCGGGTCCTCCGACCCCACGATCGCGTACCCGGTCGCGGCGTGGACGGGAACGTCCGCGGTGAGGGCGCGGCTCTCGAGCTCCCACTTCTTGCGGCCGCCGTCGAGGAGCTTGACGTTCGCGAACCCGCGCAGCTTCAGGAGCCAGTACCCGTAGGCGGCGAACCAGTTGTTGTTGCCCCCGTAGACGACGACGGTCGTGTCGGGACCGACGCCGGCCTCGGACAGCAGGCGCGAGAACGTCGCCTGATCGGCGAAGTCGCGTCCGACCGGCGTGTGCAGGTCGGTCGCCCAGTTCCACATCACCGCGCCGGGGATGTGGCCCTTCTCGTACGCGGTCGTGTCCTCGTCGACCTCCACGACGCGGATCGCCGGATCGGCGAGGTGCTCCTCGAGCCAGTCGGTGCCGACGAGGACGTCGGGATGGGCGTAGCCGGTCATGCGGTCCTCCTCGCGGACGTGGGTCGGTGGCGAGCTAGAAGATGCCCAGCGCTGCCTTCGCCTCGTCCGACATCAGCTCCGGACTCCACGGGGGACGGAACACGAGGTCGGGACGGACCTCCCCGATCCCCTCCAACGGGGCCAGGAACGCGCGCATCTGATCCTCGATGAGCGGTCCGATCGGACACCCCATCGTGGTGAGCGAATACGAGATGTCGACGTCGCCGTTCTCGGCGATCGCGACGTCGTAGACGAGGCCCAGGTCGACGATGTTGATGCCGAGCTCGGGGTCGAAAACCTGCTTGAGGGCGTCGCGGACGCGGTCCTCGGTCAGTTCGCCCTGCGCGCCGACGGGCGCCGCGGGCGCCTCCGTCCGTGTCGCCAGGTCCTGCTCGTCCATACGCTCGTCCCCTCGTTCGTGGGCCTATGCTTGCATCCCACGATACCCGTCCGCCGATCCAAGGAGAGGCATGACCTCGATCCGCGCCCTCATCGTCGATGACCATCCGGTCACGCGTGAAGGTTTGCGCACCGCCCTCGAGCTCTCCGAAGAGGCCGTCGTGGTCGTGGGTGAGGCGGGGAGCGGCGAGGAGGCCGTCACCCAGGCCCGCGACCTGACCCCCGACGTGGTGTTCATGGACGTGCGGATGCCCGGGATGGACGGCATCGAGGCGACGCGGCGCATCCGGGAGGCCTCCCCCGAAACCAAGGTGATCCTCATCACCGTCGACGAGTCGCGCTCCGCGGTCTCGGACGCGATCTCGGCCGGGGTCTCGGGCTACCTGCTGAAAGACGCCTCCCCCGACGCGCTCGTCGACGCCGCCCGCAACGCCATCGAGGGCAACGCCGTCATCCACCCGCAGCTGACGAAGACCTTCATCGAGGAGGCGCAGACGGGCGGCGACGAGCAGCGGACCACCCCGCTCTCGAAGCGTGAGCGGGAGATCCTGCAGCGCGTGGCCGACGGCGCCACGACCCGGCAGGTCGCGACCGACCTCGGGATCTCGCCGCACACGGTGAAGACCCACCTCGAGCGGATCTTCGAGAAGCTCGGCGCGAACGACCGCGCGCAGGCGGTCGCGATCGCGATCCGCAACGGCATCGTCCACTAGCCCGACCCTCAACCGGTCCCCCGTTCGGCCGATACCCGGACAGATGGCGACCAACGCCCTGATCTGCGACGGACCCGACGAGGTCGCGCGGCTGCAGTACCACCTGCTGCGCGAGACGCCCGACCTCATCGTCGAGGTGGCCACGGACGCGTTCCGCGCCGTGGAGGCCGCCGCGCGCTCGCGACCGGACGTCGTCGTGGCCAACGTGGACATGGACGCGGTCGGCGGGCCCGAGATGGTGCGCCGGATGAAGGCCGCGGCCCCCTCGGCGCGGGTGATCGTCCGCAGCGACGTCGCCGACCCCACGGTGATCGCGGCCTCGCTCGCGGCGGGCGCCGCGGCCTACCTGCTGCGCGCCGAGGGCCTGGACGGCCTGACCGCCGCGATCCGCACCGTGCAGGCCGGCGGGATGGCGCTCTCGGCCCGCGCCGCGGACCTGCTGGCCGACGAGATCGGCCGCACCGTCCTGCGGGTGCGCGACCTCGAGGACGAGCTGCAGACCCTGCGCGAAGACGTGTCCCAGGGCACGACCGCGAAAGCAGACTTCCTCGCGAACATCTCCCACGAGCTCCGGACGCCGGTGACGGTCGCGAAGGGGATCGCCTACGTGCTGCGGAACCCGAGCGTGCCCGAGGTGGAGCGCGAGCAGTTCCTCCAACAGCTGCAGGACTCACTCGACTCGCTCGTGGGGATCGTCGACGAGATCATCACGCTCGCCGAGCTCGAGCGCGGGACGTTCTCGCTCGACCTGGCCCCCACCGACCTGGGGCCGTTGATCCGCAACGCGGTCGACGACGTCCGGCGCCGCTACCCGACCACGCCGATCGAGGCCCAGGTCCCCGACGCGCTCGTGGCGATCGCCGACGGCGGTCGGATCGGCGGCGTCGTGCACGAGCTCCTGGACAACGCCTGCCGCTACTCCCCCGTGGGCGGGACGGTCGAGCTCGTCACCCGGCTGCTCGACGAAGGCGTCGTCGTGGCGGTCACCGACCGCGGCGACGGGCTCGACCGCGGCGTTGTGGCGCAGGCCTTCCGCCAGCCGTTCTCCACGGGCGAGGCGACCCTTCGCAAGGAGAAGGCCGGTGTCGGCGTCGGGCTGCACCTCGCCCGGCAGATCGTGATCGAGCATGGCGGCGTGATCTGGGCAGACCCGCTGCCGGGCGGCGGGACCCGCGTGTCCTTCTGCATCCCGTCGCACGAGGGCGACCGCCTCGAGGCGCCCCCCGCCGGCGCGGCCTGACCTGGTCCGCGTCGGACGATGGCGGTACGGCGCTCGCGGGCGTATCCTCCCGACACCAGGTCATGCGCGCCCTCGCGATCTCGCTCCTCGCGCTGTTCACCGCCGGTTGCACCGGTGCGGTCGCGGGTCCGCCCGCGGACCCCCCGGCCCCGTTCCAGGTCGAGCCGACCGACTCCCCGTTCGCGCGGGTGACGGCCGGCCCGGTCACCGGGTTGATCCCGGCGGGGTGGCAGGCCGTCCCGCTGCAGACCGGGAGCCGATCCGGTTTCACCGCCGCGCCGCTCGCCGTGGGACCCGAGGCCGGCGCCGAGGCGCGGATCACCGCGACGTGGATCGACGCGACGCGCGTGGGCGTCCCGTCCGACTTCTACTACCTGGCGGCCTCGGGACCCGCGCTCGGCGAGCTGCTGGACCACCCGTCGTGCACGGCGCACCGCACGATCGTGTTCGCCGACCATTCGCCCGCCTACCTCGCGGGCGGGCACGACTCACCCGGGGACTTCATCGCCCGCGGCCACGGGACGTGCGCCGGTCCGGACCGCGTCAGCCGGTGGTCGTTCTTCGTGGCCGCGCCCGGCTACGGCCCCGCCCGAACGCTCGGCATCCCGTCCTCGGGTCTGTACGTGGTCACCGCCGTGACGACCGACGGACCGCGGGCCCGCGCCACGTTGGGTCACCTGCTCGGCGGCGTCCGGTTCGGCGGCGCCCGGGTGGGCGACTTCGTCCGCGCGGTCGGCCCGGCGCTCTAACGCGGGTCGCGGTCCACGAACGGCGTCCGCGCGACCGTGGCCGTCCCTCGCCGACCGCGGATGTCGACCTCGACGACGTCTCCGATCCCGGCGACGTCGGCGGGCCACAGGTAGGCGAGCCCGACCCCGGTCTCGAGCGTCGGCGAGAACGTCCCGCTCGTGATCTCGCCGACCACGAGGTCGCCGATGAACACCGGGTAGTGCGCGCGAGGGATGTGCCGTCGCTCGGCCATCCGCAGGCCCCGCAGGCGGCTCGGCAGGCCCTCCCGCCGCTGGCGGTCGAGCCCGCTCCGCCCGCGGAACTCCCCCTTGTCCATCGCCACCGCCCACGACAGCCCCGCCTCGAACGCGCTCGAGGTCTCGAACAGGTCCTGGCCGTAGAGCGGGTAACCCATCTCGAGGCGGAGGACGTCGCGGGCCGCCAGACCGCACCGGGCGCCGCCGAACGGGCCGATCGCGTCGACGAGGTCGCGCCACAGCTCGACCGCGATGTCCTGGTAGGTGAACAGCTCGAACCCGACCTCGCCCGTGTAGCCCGACCGCGTCACGATCACGGGCCGCCGCCGGTAGTCGGCCTCGGTGCACCGCATGAACGACAGGTCCCCGGAGCTGGGGAACAGAGGGCCGATCGCCTCGGTCGCGCGCGGTCCCTGCACGGCCATGAAGCACCAGTCCTGGTGGTAGTGCAGGTGGACGCGGTCCGGCGCGTCCGCCTCGCCGAGGATCTGCAGCACCCGCTGGGTGTTCGCGGCGTTGGGGACCACGAAGAACCGCTCCTCGCCTAGGCGGTAGACGATCAGGTCCTCGATCACGCCGCCGCCCTCGTTCAACACGAGGTTGTACTGGGCCTCGCCGACGCCGATGCGCGTCACGTCGTTCGTCACGACCCCCTGCAGCAGCCCGAGCGCCCCCGGACCCGTCACCTCGACCTTCCCGAGGTGCGTCAGGTCGAAGAGCCCCACGCGTTCGCGAACGGCGCGGTGCTCGGCGAGCGCGCCGGCGTACTCGATGGGCATCTGCCAGCCCGCGAACGGAGCCATCTTCGCGCCGGCCGCGACGTGTTCGGCCTCGAGGGGTCCGTGTTTGACGTCGGCCGGGGGTTCCATCGCGGATCATCGTAGCCTCGCCCGGCGCCCGGATCGGGGACCGGCGGTAGACTGCCGTGCGGATGGGCGATGCGTACGACGTAGCGGTGATCGGCGCGGGGACCGGCGGGTACTCCGCCGCGTTCCGCGCATCGCAACTCGGCCTCCGCGTCGCCATGATCGACCGCGACGAGCGCCTCGGCGGCACGTGCCTGCAGCGCGGGTGCATCCCCACGAAGGCCCTCCTGCAGTCGGCCGCGGTGATGGACACCGTCAACGGGGCCTCCACGTGGGGGATCAAGGCCGCCGGGGAACCCGACTGGCCGCGCGTCCTCGAGTTCGAGCGGAGCGTCGTCGACAAGCTCGTGAAGGGCGTGACCGGTCTCGCGAAGCACCACGGTGTGGACGTGCTCCACGGGACGGCCCGGCTCGTCCCCGGCGGCGTCGAGGTGGACGGGCGAGCGGTCGAGGCGCGGCACGTCATCATCGCGTCGGGCTCGGCGCCGAAGCTGCTGCCCGGCGTCACCCCGTCGGACCACGTGATCACGAGCGACGACGCCCTGTGGGTCGACCACGTGCCCGCGTCCGCGGTCGTGATCGGCGCCGGCGCGGTCGGCCTGGAGTTCGCGTCGATCTACCGGTCCTTCGGCGCCGACGTCACCCTGATCGAGGCGCTCCCGCGGCTCGCACCGCTCGAGGACGAGGACCTCTCCAAGGAGATCGCGCGGGCCTACCGCAAGCGCGGGATCCTCACCGCGGCCGGGGCGTCGGTCACCGACATCAAGGAGACGGGCCACGGCGTGGAGGTCTCGTACGAGGCCGGCGGCGAGGCCCAGCACGTGAGCGCCGAGATCTGCCTCGTGGCCACCGGCCGAGGCCCGGTGACCGAGGGCCTCGGGCTCGAGGACGCCGGCGTCGCGACGAACGACCGTGGCTTCGTGCAGGTCGACGACCGCCTGGCCACGTCGGTCGGCGGCGTGTGGGCGGTCGGCGACGTCGCCTCGACGCCGTTGCAGCTGGCCCACGTCGCCTTCACCGAGGGCATCGCGACCGCCGAGCGGGTCGCCGGGCAGGAACCGCCCACCATCGACTACCGGATGATCCCGCGCGTCACGTACTGCACGCCGGAGATCGCCAGCGTCGGTCTCACCGAGGCCGAGGCGCGGGCCGACGGCCGCGAGATCGTCACGACCAAGCTCGACCTGCGGGCGATCGGCAAGGCCAACATCCTCGCCGAGGGAGGCTCCGTGAAGGTGATCGCCGAGGCGGACGACGGCCCCATCCTGGGCGTGCACATGATCGGACCGCACGTGACCGACCTGATCGCCGAGGCCATGCTCGCCACGGCCTGGGAGGCCTCCCCCTCGGAGGTCGCCGCGCACATCCACCCGCACCCGTCCCTGTCCGAAGGGTTCGGCGAAGCCGTCCTGGCGCTCGCCGGCAAGGCGCTGCACTCGGGCTGAGGGAGACCGTGGCGACGAAGACGAAGAAGCAGCCCGACACCTCGCTCCCGATGCCGGAGGAGCAGCTGCAGCACGTCCTGTACCTGCTGAAGCTCACGCGGTACTTCGACGAGCGGATGGAGGCGCTGTACCGGCAGGGGCGCCTGCCGGGCGCGATCTACTCGGGCCGCGGGCAGGAGGGGACCCACGTCGGCGTCGTCATGCCCCTGCGTCCGGACGACTCGCTCTTCCCCACGCACCGCGACCTCACCGCGCAGATCGCGAAGGGCCTGGACCTCAAGCGCGTGATGGCGCAGTTCTGGGGCCGGATCGACGGCTACACGCGCGGGCGCGACGGCAACAGCCACATCGGGGACTGGCAGGGCAACCGCACGTTCACCGTGATGTCGCACCTGCCGATCGCGTACCCGGTCGCGTGCGGCGCCGCCCTTGCCTACCAGCGCGCCGGCGACGACCGCGTCGCCCTGGCGATCTGCGGCGACGGCGCCACCTCGAACGGCCGCTGGCACGAGGCCCTCAACACCTCCGCCGTCTACCGTCTGCCGGTGGTGTGGGTGGTGAACAACAACCAGTTCGCGTACTCGACGCCGAACCGGCTGGAGTTCCCCGTCCCGACGGTCGCAGAGCGCGGGGCCGCGTACGGGATGCCGGGCGTCCGGGTCGACGGCGGCGACGTCCTCGCCGTCTACGAGGCCGCACGGGCGGCGGTCGACCGGGCCCGCGCGGGCGAGGGCCCCTCGCTCATCGAGTCCGTGTCGTTGCGATGGCGCGGTCACGCGGGCCACGACCCGGCGAACTACATGCCGGACGAGCTGCTCGAGCGCTACATGGCCGAGCACGACCCGGTGAAGAACTTCGAGACCTGGATGCGCGAGCACGGGTTGGTCGACGACGACTCGCTGGCCGAGCTCCAGGCCAGGATCGAGCGCGAGTTCGACGAGGGCTACGAGTTCGCCCTCGCCTCGCCGTTCCCCGAGCCCGGGGACGCGTTCAAGGGCAACTGGACCGACGACGGCTACTGGGCGTCCGAGCCGGGACGTGGCGGCGGGACGGAGTACTGACGGTGGCGAGCACGACGGTCGAGGCGGGGGCGGCGGGCCACGGCGCCGAGCCCCGCGGCAAGCGCACCGACGACGGGCAGGCCACCTATCTCATCGCGATCGCCGAGGCCCTGTGGGAGGAGATGGAGCGCGACGAGCGCGTCTACCTGCTGGGCGAGGACATCGGCGCCTACGGCGGCGCGTTCAAGGTCACCGAGGGGTTCCTCGACCGCTTCGGCCCGGAGCGCGTGATGGACACGCCTATCGTCGAGGAGACGATCGTCGGCATGGCCGCGGGCTCCGCGATGGAAGGGCTCCGGCCGGTCGCCGAGTTCCAGTACGCCGACTTCATGTCGAGCGGGTACGACGAGATCACGACGGTCCTGTCGCGCTACCACTACCGCAGCGGCGTGCCGATGCCGGTGGTCCTGCGCGGGCCCAGCGGCGGCGGCGTCCGCGCATCGAGCTTCCACTCCACCAACCCGGAGCCCTGGGTCGCGCACGCCGGCGGGATCAAGGTCGTGTGCCCGGCGTTCCCGGGCGACGCGAAGGGCCTGCTGAAGTCGGCCGTGCGCGACGACAACCCGGTCCTCTACCTCGAACACAAGTGGATCTATCGCCGGATCAAGGAGCACGTGAGCGAAGATCCCGACCTGCTCGTGCCGATCGGCGAGGCGCGCGTGCGCCGGCAGGGCGACGACGTCAGCATCATCACCTACGGGGCGATGGTCCATCGCGCCCTCGAGGCGGCGGCGGCGCTCGAGGAGCGGGGCACCTCCGTCGAGGTCGTCGACCTGCGGACCGTCTACCCCTACGACGAGGACGCCGTGCTCCGGTCCATCGAGAAGACGTCGCACGCGCTCGTCCTGTCCGAGTCCTACCGCTACGCGGGGATCGGCGCGGAGGTGGCCGCGACGATCGCCGAGAAGGCCTTCGAGCACCTCGACGCGCCGGTCGAGCGGCTCTCGCCGCCGAACCTGCCCGTCCCGTTCTCCCCACCGTTGGAAGACGCGTTCCTGCCGCAGGTGGCCGACATCGAGGCCGCCGTCGATCGGCTGTCCGCCTGGTGATGCGAAGGAGCCCCGCGTGACGACGATCCAGATGCCCCAGCTCGGTGAGACGATCATCGAGGGCACGATCCTGAAGTGGCTGAAGCAGGAAGGCGACCAGGTCGCCCGCGACGAGCCGCTGTTCGAGATCTCCACCGACAAGGTCGACACCGAGGTCCCCTCGCCCGTGGCCGGCACCGTGAAGAAGATCCTCGTCGAGGAAGGGGCCACGGTCCCGGTCGGCACGGTCGTGATGGAGGTCGACGACGGCTCGGGCGCGAGCGACGCGGCCGCGGGCGACGGCGCCGCGGAGCCGTCGGCGGCCGCCGAGACCGAGACGTCCGACGGATCGGACGCCGAGGCGACCCCCGCCCCCGACGCGACGCCGGCCGCGGAGCCGACGGCACCGGCCGCGGCAACGACGGCCGAGGCGCCCGCCGCGGCCTCGAGCACGGTCACGGCGATGCCGGACCGCGGCCCCCGCTCGGGGATCGTGAGCCCGCTCGTCCGCCGGCTCGCCGCCGAGCACGGCCTCGACCTCGCCACCGTCGCCGGGTCCGGGTCCGGTGGCCGCATCACGAAGAAGGACGTCGAGGCCGCCATCGCCGCGGGCGGTGCGCCGGCCGAGGCGCCCGCCGCTCCGGCGGCCACCGTCACGCCGCTGCGGACCCCCGCGCCGGCGGTCGGCACGGCGCCGGGCCAGGGCGACACGGTCGAGCCGATGTCGCACATCCGCAAGGCGATCGCCGAGCACATGGTGGGCTCGATCCAGACGACGGCCCGCGCGTGGACGATGGTCGAGGTGAACGTGGACCACCTCGTCCGGCTCCGGACATCGGCGAAGGAGGCGTTCCGCGAACGCCACGGCGTGAACCTGACCTACCTGCCGTTCGTGATCCGCGCCACGGTCGACGCGCTCAAGGCGCACCCGCGCGTGAACGCCCGCATCGACGGCGACACGATCGTCTCGCCGGGGTCGGTCCACATGGGGATCGCGGTGAGCTACGACGCCGGTCTCATCGTCCCGGTGATCCGCGACGCCGACGTGATGAACACGGTCGGGCTCGCGCGCGCGATCGCGGACCTGGCCGGGCGCGCCCGCGCCCACCAGCTGCGGCCCGACGAGGTCCAGGGCGCCACGTTCACGATCACGAACCCCGGCCCCTACGGATCGGTCGCGAGCGTCCCGATCATCAACATGCCGAACGCCGGGATCCTCTCGCTGGACGCGATCGTCAAGCGGCCGGTCGTGGTCGACGATGCCATCGCGATCCGGTCGATGGTGAACATCTCGATGTCGTGGGACCACCGGATCCTCGACGGGGAGATCGCGACGCGGTTCCTGGCGCGCGTCCGCGACGACCTCGAACGCTGGGACTTCGCCGAGGATCTGGGCCTCTAACCCGATGCGGCGACCCGCCTGGCTCATCCGCCCCGAGGGCCAGGTGCCCTACGACGTCGCGAACGACGCGATGCACGCCCTGGCCGAGCGACGGCTGGCCGACGAGATCCCCGACATCGTGATCCTGCTCGAGCACCCGCCGGTGTTCACCGCCGGGCGGCGGGCGGCGGAGGCCGACCTCCTATGGTCGGCCGATGAGGTCGAGGCGCGGGGCGGGCTCGTGCGGCGGATCGATCGCGGCGGCTCGTTCACGTTCCACGGCCCGGGGCAGCTCGTCGGCTACCCGATCCTGCATCTCGGCGCGCGCCCCGACGCGGCCGGGTATCTGCGCGGCATCGAGGACACGGTCATCGCGATCTGCCGCGACCACGGCGCGACCGTCGGGCGCCGGGTCGACGTCCAGACCGGCGTCTGGTCGGGCGACGACAAGGTCTGCGCGATCGGCGTGCGGCTGATGCGCACCCGCGTGACCCTGCACGGCTTCGCCCTCAACGTCGACCCCGACCTCGCCTGGTTCGACGGGATCGTCGCGTGCGGCCTGCCCGATCACGGCGTGACCTCGCTGCGCCGCCTCCTCGACCGGGAGATCACGGTCGAGGAGATCCTCCCCTCGGCCGTGCGACGCATCGCGACCACGTTCGACCTCGCGTTCGACGACGCTCCGGCCGAGGTCGCGGCGGCGTTCGCGCCCGCGCGCGATGTCGCCTGAGGTGCATCGCGCCGCGGCGGTCGGGTTCGAGCGCGCAGCCGACGCCTACGAACGCGGGCGCCCGGACTTCCCGGACGACGCCGTGGCAGCGATCGCGTCCGCCCTCGACCTCCGCCCCGGTCGCACGGTGCTCGACCTCGGCGCCGGAACGGGCAAGCTCGGCCGGGTGCTCGCTCCGACCGGCGCCCGCGTCGTCGCGGTCGAGCCGGTCGCGGCGATGCGACGGACGATGCGCGAGCGGGCGCCAGACATCGACGTGCTCGACGCGACGGCCGAGGCGCTCCCCCTCGGACCCGGCGACGCCGACGCGGCCGTCGCGGCCCAGGCCTTCCACTGGTTCGACGGCCCCCGCGCCCTGGCGGAGCTCACGCGCGTCCTGCCCGCCGACGGCGGGCTGGCGCTGATCTGGAACGTCCGCGACGAGTCGACCACGTGGGTCCGTGCGATCACCGACCTCATCGAGCCCTACCGGGGCGACACCCCGAGCTACCGCTCGATGCGCTGGCGCTCGGCGTTCGACGCCACGACGGACTGGACGCCACCGGAACGCACGTCGTTCCCCTACGTGCACGTGACGACGCGGGACGCCGCCGTCGACCGGGTGACGTCGATCAGCTTCATCGCGGCGCTCGATGCGCCCGAGCGGGCGCGGGTGGCGGACGAGGTGCGAGCGCTGCTCCCTGCGGACGAGGAGGTCGCGTTCCCGTACCGGACGGACCTGTGGCTCAGCCGCCGTCGCTAGCGGGGGCGTCGGCGACCACGGCGAACCGCACCCGGTGGCCCAGCCTGGCCACCCACCACGGATCGTGGGCGGCCGCCGCCCATTCCACGTCGCGCAGCCGCACCAGACGGAGCGCGCCCCACCTTGCCTCGCGCACCGCGTCGATGAAGGGTCCGGGCGCGCCCACGTCCGCGAGCGGCGCCGCGCGCACGATCTCGTCCGGGTACGGCGCGTGGTGGTCGTGCTGCGCGCCCGTCACACGACGCCACGCGCCGAGGACCGCGTCGCGGGCCCGATCCACCGCGCCGTCGCCGCCCCACGAGCCTTCGAACAGGACGAGCCGGCCGCCGGGCCGGGCCCTCGATCGCCAGGCGGCCAGCGCGGCCACGGGATCGGGCAACGTCCAGGCGACGTGGCGCTCGATCACGGCGTCGAACGGGCCCGCGGGCGGCTCGTCCGCCCGTCCCTGGACGAACGTGACGTCGAGCCCGGCGGCCTGCGCCTTCTCGCGGGCCAGCGCCAGCATCCCATCGGACAGATCGAGCCCGGTGACGCGGTGCCCGAGCGAGGCCGCCGCGACGGACATCGCCCCGGTGCCGGCGCCGACGTCGAGCAGTCCGCGGGGCGGGCGGCAGGAGCGCCGCGAGCGCCGCGGCCCAGGCCGCGGCCTCGACGGGGTCGGACAGCGCGTGGCCGGCCGACCGCTCGTAGGACGAGGCGTCGGCGTCCCACCAGTCCCGGACGACCCCGTGGAACGCGTCCTCCGTCATCAGTAGAGGGCGGCGGTGAGCCGGCGGCGGTACTCGGGGACGAGCGGGTCCTCTTCGCCGAGGGCCGAGAAGAGCGTGACGAGCGCCTGGCGCGCCTCGTCCCGTTCGCTGCCGAGCGCCTCGGTGAGCGCCTCGAGCGCCCCGGCGGCATCCCCCGCGGCGGCGGCTCGCTTGGCCGCCGCCAGGACGCCGTCACCCGGCGCCCCGGCCCAATCCGCGACCTCGATCTGCGCGTGGAGCCGTTCGGCCTCGGGGTCGGGCAAGTGCCGCGCCACGAGCGGCCGGGCCTCGTCGACGGCGCCACGGCCCACGAGCAGCCGCGCCAGGCCCAGGCCCGCATCGCGGTTGCCCTCGTCTTCGGCGAGGGCCTCGCGGAACCCCGCCTCCGCGCCGTCGAGGTCCCCCGCCTGCGCGGCGGCCTCGGCCTCGGCGGCCTCCACCTCGGCGTCGCTGGGCAGGAGGGCGTCGATGAACCGGTTGACCTCGTCCTCGGGGTAGGCGCCGATGAACATGCTGACCGGCTGGCCGTCGCGGAACGCGACGACGGTCGGGATGCCCTGGCTCTGGACCGCCTGGAGCAGCGCGTTGCCCACGCCGTTCGCGTCGACGTCGATCTTCGCCAGCGTGAAGGCGCCGTCGCGCTCGGCCGCCACCTTCTCGAGCGTCGGCCCGAGCGTGCGGCACGGACCGCACCAGGCGGCCCACAGGTCCACGACGACGGGACGTTCCCTCGACCCCTCCACGACGACCTGCTCGAAGGTCGCGTCCGTCACGTCGATCGCGTTCGTCTCGGTCATGCCGTCCATGGTAGGCGATCCCGCTCGTTATGACGGTGCCGGGTCACGCACCGCTCCCGAGGGCCGTGCGGCGGCGGGGACCTCACGTGACGTCGACCTCCCGAACCGGCGCAGCCGCAGCGCGTTCAGCACGACGGTGAGGCTCGACAGCGCCATCGCGGCGGCCGCGAGCGTCGGGTCGAGGGCGCCCACGATCGCGAGCGGGATCATCACCACGTTGTACGCGAAGGCCCAGAAGAGGTTCTGCGACACGACGCGGTACGTCCGACGGCTGATCGCGAGGGCGTCGACCACCCCGCGCAGGCTCCCGCCCAGCAGCTGGACGTCCGCCGCGGCGAGCGCGACGTCGGTGCCGGTCCCGAGCGCGATCCCCACGTCGGCCGCGGCGAGCGCGGGGGCGTCGTTCAGCCCGTCGCCCACGAACGCGACCGTGTCGCCCGCGGCGCGGCGGCGAGCCACCGCATCCACCTTGCCGTCGGGGTAGACCTCGGGCGTGACGTCGTCGATGCCGACGACGTCCGCGATCGCGGCCGCCGTGGCCGCGCGGTCGCCGGTGACCATCGCCGCGTCGACCCCCATCGACCGCAGCGCCGCGACCGTCGACGCCGCCTCGGGCTTCACGACGTCCGCGACCGCGAGGAGCCCGATCCGACGCCCCGCGCGGGCGACCTCGAACGGCGTGAGGCCGCGGGCCGCCCACGCGTCGACGGTCGGCGCCGCGTCATCGTCCGCGGGGACGCGTCCGACGCGGACCTCGGCGCCGTCGACGACCGCCACCGCGCCGGCGCCGGGCACCGCCCCATGATCGCGCGCCGGCGCGATCGTGCCGCCTCGCTCCCGGGCGGCGGCGACGACGGCGCGGGCGATCGGGTGCTCGGAGCCGGCCTCCACCGCGGCCGCCAGCGCGAGCACTTCCGCCGCGGTCCAGGGCGCGACCGGTTCGACCTCGGTGAGGACCATCCGCCCCTCGGTGAGCGTGCCGGTCTTGTCGAACACGACGAGATCCACGGCGCGCGCGCGTTCGATCGACTCGCCGCCGCGGACGAGGATCCCGAGCTCGGCGGCGCGACCGGCCCCCGCCATGATCGCGGCCGGCGTGGCCAGCCCGAGCGCGCAGGGGCACGCGATGAGGACGACGGCCGTCGCGTGCAGCAACGCCTGCCCCGCGCTCACGGACGTGAACGCGAGCCACCCGAGGAACGTGGCGGCGGCCAGGGACAGGACGATCGGCACGAAGATCGACGACACGCGGTCGGCCAGCTGCTGGACCTTCGCCTTCGATCCCTGCGCGGCCTGGAGCGACCGGACGATCTCCGCCAGCGTCGCGTGCTCACCGCTGCGGGTGACGAAGACGACGAGCCGGCCGTGCCCGTTGACCGAGGCGCCGATGACGTCGTCGCCCGGCCCGACGTCGACGGGGACGGACTCCCCGGTCAGCAGGGACAGGTCGACCCAGGACGTCCCCTCCCGCACCACACCGTCGGCCGGGATCTTCTCGCCGGGCAGGACCGCGACCCGCATCCCGGGCCGGAGCTCGTCGATCGGGACGGAGCGCTCGGTCCCGTCGGCGTCCAGCACGCGGGCGTCGGTCGCGGCGCGCGCGAGGAGCGCGCGGGCGGCGTCGCCGGCCGCCATGCGGGCGCGCGCCTCGAGCAGGCGACCCACCAGGATCAACGTGATGATGACCGCCCCCGTGTCGAAGTAGTGGGCCATCGCCGGCGACGCGGTCATCCCGCCGGCCATCGGGGTCGGCGCGAGGGTCGCGTCCACGACCGCCCACAGGCTGTAGAGGTAGGCGGCGAGCGACCCGATGGCCACGAGCGTGTCCATCGTGGCGGCGCCGTGCCGTGCCGCGCGGCCCGCGCGGACGAGGAACGGCCAGCCCCCGTACCACTGGACGACGCTCGCCATCGCTGCGATCAGCCACGTGAGGGATCGGGTCTCCTCGACGCCGAACGTGAGCACGAGGATCGCGATCGTGAGCGGGGCGGCGACCCAGAGTCGGCGACGGATGTCGTGCTCGTCCTCGTCCGCCGCGCGCGCCCGCTCGTGCGGCGTGGCACCGTAGCCGGCCGACCGCACGGCGGCGAGCAGCGGCTCCAGGTCCCCGCGCGACGTCCGCACCGTCGCCGTGCGGGTGGCCAGGTTCACCGCGGCCGCGTCGACGTCGTCCAGCGCGTCGAGGGCATGCTCCACGCGACGCACGCAGGAGGCGC
>DASQKC010000112.1:0-7557 GCA_035630755.1 Actinomycetota bacterium
GTACGGACGCGGCGTCGGGGTCGACACCACCGCTTTCGATCGGCTCCCCACGCGGTGGACGGCCGCGATGGAGGACGCCGACCTCTCGGATGCGCCCGCCACGGCCGAGGTCGGAGGCGTCCCGGTGCTGCTGGTGCGCCGCGGACGTCGCGTGCGGGCGCTCCACGATCGGTGCACCCACCGCGGGGGGCCGCTGCACGAGGGCGAGATGACCGACGACACCGTCACCTGTCCCTGGCACGGGAGCTGCTTCCGCCTCGAGGACGGCGCGATCGTGCGCGGCCCCGCCACCGCGCCGCAGCCTTCGCTCGAGGTCAGGGTCCGTGACGGCGTGATCGAGGTCCGGCGCCGCGCCCCGCAACGGTGAAGGGCGGCCGCCTGAGCGACCGCCCTCCGACCGGCGAATCCGACGCGGTGCTAGACGGCGCGGTATCGCCGCCCCGCCACGATGACCTCGTCGTCATCCTCGGTCCGAACCAGCGTCGCGTCGTCGTCATCGACGGTCACGACGTCGGTCCGGTCGTCCCGGGAGGCGCGCGTCGGCGGCGGCGGGACGGTGGTGTCGACCTTCGTGGTCGACCTCGTCATCCCACCACCGATCATGCCGCCCAGCCCCGCGGCCACGAACCCGCCGATGATGGTCCAGAACGTCGCCCAGATGGCGTCGTCGGGACCGAACGCGGCGGTCTGCGCGGTCGCGGTGTCCACGGCCTGCTCGAGCCCCAGGGTGCCGAGCACCGACGGGACGCCCGCGATGAGGGTGACGAGCAGGAGCATGCCCCACAGCGTCATGCCGTGCAGCGCCCCGGTCCCCGCCCCGCGGACGCCGGACAGGTAGCCGGTGAAGACGCCGCCGAGGAACAGCGACGCGACCGCGGAGATCCCGAGGAACCAGTCGAGGTTGTCGCGGATCTCATCCATCCCGGAGCCGTACGCCAGCGCGAACCACAGCGCCGACAGCACGATCAGCGTCGCGAGGCCGAGGATCAGCCCGCCGAACACCGCGCCCCACTTCAGCAGCGGCGCCGGACGGTCCTCGACCGTGGTCGCGTATCGGTCGATCATGTGGTCCTCCTTCCGTCACGACCGGACGGCGTTGGGATACGCCGCCGAGGTCTCCACGTCCGGGAGCTCGAGCGGAGCCTCGTCGGTCGGCCGAACGGTCGGCCGATCGGTGACCTCGCGCATCTCCTGGACCTTGCGGCTGCCCTCGTCCTTGGCGCGGTGCAGCCACGACATGATCTCCTCGTAGCGGGGACGCCCCGCCTTGGCGCCCAAGACGTACGCAATCGCGCCGACCGCCACGAGCTTCAGGGTGGTGCCCTTCGTCATCATCTTCATCGTCCTTCCTTGGGCCGGCCGCTAGGCGCGACTCCGCACGGCGCGGGCCAGCAGCACGAGGCCGATGGCCGCCAGGACCGAGGCGATCCAGTCCACGCCGGCCGTGTCCTCGAAGACCGCACCCGCGAGCCATCCACCGATCACCGCGCCGATGATCCCGAGCGCGATGGTGGCGATGATCCCCATATCGTCCCGGCCGGGGACGAGGAACCGCGCGAGGACACCCACGATGGCCCCGACCACGATGTAGCCGATGATCGAGCCCACGTCGATGTCGTCGCCGCGGCCGCCGGCCTGCTGTGCGATCGTTGCCAGGAGCGTCGCTGTCGCTAGCACGTGGTTCTCCTTTCCTCCGCCGGCCGGGATGGCCGGACGTCCGTGCATTCCCGCCGGCGGAGGGCGACAAACCGGGGCGTCACCCCTCGCCGGAGTGTTTGTGGGGGAACGATGCCGGGAAGGGTGAACCCTCCGGTGAGGAGATCACCGGCGAACGGAGGAGAACAGCATGTTGGAGCTCTTGGCGCTGAGCGGCACCGCGGCGACCCTGTTGTGGATCATCGCCGCGGTCCTCGTGATCGCGGGCATCGTCTGGATCGTCCGCGGATCCGTGGCCGCCGGCATCGTGATGATCATCGTCGGGCTGTTGATCGGACCCGGCGGCGTGTCGATCTTCAAGTAGCGACCCGCCCCGCGAACCCCCATAGGCAGAAGGCCCCCGGACTAGGTCCGGGGGCTCTCCTGCGTCTCGAGCGCGCTCTCCCGCACCCGGGCGAGCGACTGGCTGATGAGGCGCGACACGTGCATCTGCGAGATCCCGACGATCTCGGCGATCTCGGACTGCGTCATGTCCTTGAAGAAGCGCAGGTACAGGATCCGCCGCTCGCGCTCGGGCAGGTCCGCGAGCGCCGGCGAGATCGCGACCCACTCCTCGGAGGTGTCGAACGACGGGTCGTCCTCGCCGAGCATGTCCCCGGCCGACGTCGCGCCGTCCTCTCCCACCGGGACGTCGAGGGAGGACGTGGAGTACGCCTGGACCGCGTCCATCGCCTCCAGCACGGTCTCCTCGGGCAGGTCCACCTCGGCGGCGATCTCGGCGATCGTCGGGGACCGTCCCAGGCGCTGCCACAGGCGGGCGAGGGCGCGGTTGATCTCGAGCGCCGCCTCCTGGAGACCGCGGGGCACCCGGATCGACCACCCCCGGTCGCGGAAGTGGCGGCGGATCTCCCCCACGATCGTGACCGACGCGAAGGTCTGGAACTGGACCCCGCGGTCGGGGTCGAACCTATCGATCGCGTGCACGAGCCCCAGGCTCGCGACCTGCACCAGGTCGTCCCGCGACTCACCGCGGCCGACGAAGCGCGCGGCCAGGTGCTCAGCGAGCGGGAGGTAGCGCTCCACGAGCTCGGCGCGCGCGGCGGGATCGGGGAGCTGCCGGAAGCGCTCGAGGATCTCGGCCTCGGCAGCGTCCCGTTCCGGGTCAGCCACCAGGGCTGCCCCGACCGTCCCGGACCACTCCGTTCACCCCGGCGACGGGCCACGTGAACGTGACCTCCGGACATCCGCCTCGCAAGGAGAGCGCGGCCTCGCCGGCGAGCTCGGACAGCACGCGCCAGCCCCAGGACCGTTCCCGGTCGCCGGGCCACCCCCTCACCTCGCCGTCGGATCGGAGCCGCAGGTGCAGCGTGCCCCCGTCGGGGCCGGCGTCCATCTCGAGCGAGATCGACCCGGCGGCGCCGGCGGCGAGCAGCAGGGTGGCGGCCTCGTCGACGGCGATCCGGAGCTCCTCGACGCGATCGAACGGCAGGTCGGCGCCCGAGCCCACGCTCGCGGCGACGCCGCGGAGGACGCGCAGGGTTTCGGGGAGGGCCGGACCGGAGACTACGATGGGTAGGTGTTCGGTCATGGAGTGACTCCGACACGGGAGACGGGTGCCATCGATCTCACGATAGCTACCTCGGTGGCGCGGGGGTGGCACGTCCTCACCGTGACAGGCGAGCTGGATCTCGCGAGCGCGCCGCTGCTCACGCAGCGCCTCCAAGCCGTCCCCGACGGCGCCGCGGTCGCGCTGGACCTGAGCGAGGTGACGTTCATCGATTCGAGCGGGCTGGGCGCCATCGTGTCGGTCGACGCGAGGCTGACGGAACGGGGTGGACGGCTCGCCGTGATCGCTCCCGAGCGGGGCGCGGTGGACCGGCTCGTGGCTCTGACGGGGCTCGACCAGATCGTCGCCGTGGTCCGATCGCGCGGTGACCTGGGCTCCTGATGCCGGAGCAGCACGCGATCGAACTCCCCGCGGACCCATCCCTCGGCGCCACCGTGCGGATCTGGGTCGGTGAGTCCGGCCGCACCCTCGGCTTGGGTGAATCGGTGGTCCAGGACCTCCGACTCGTCGCCAGCGAGTTGCTGGCGAACGGCGTGGCCACGGGGAGCGAGCGTCTCGGGCTGGAGCTGACGGGCTCGGATGGGACGTGGGAGCTGGTCGCCCGCGGCGTCGGACCTCTGGGCGATGGCGCCCTCGGCGGCCTGCCCATCTCTCGGCTCGATCTGCTCCGGGGTCTCGGGACGGTGAGGATCGATCCCGACGGGGTCGTGCGCTGCAGCGGGTCGTCGGACTAGACCCGTCGCGGATCCCCACTCGTTCGTCGGCGCCATGCCGCTGGCTACCCTCGCGGGACACCGGGCAAACGGCGATACGTCGTGCGTCCTCGCGTGTTTGACGCCGCCCGTGGCGGGGCAAGGGGGCGTCGCATCCGACCGAACGACTGCGGAGGGAAGCCCGATGGAAAGCACCTTCTCGTTCCCACCCCGGCGGCTCACAGCCGTCGCCCCCTCGGCCGCGGAGCGGCCGGTCGCCCGCGACGATCGCGTCCGCACCTGCGATGCGGCCGGCTGCGAGACCCGGCTCTCCGCGTACAACCGCGGCTCCACCTGCTGGCAGCACGAGGCGTGGCGACCCTACGTCCAGCACGCCCCCCGCAAACCCGTCCCCAGGTCCGACGACGAGACCGTCCTGGCGATGGCCGAGCGTCGCGCCGCGGGCTAGACCCCGTCCGCGTCGCGCAGCGACGAGGCCCCGGAGCCGAGCTCCGGGGCCTCGGTCGTTCCCTGGTCGTTCTCTGGTGTGACGCGTTCGGTCAGTCCGTCAGCGCCGGGATGAGGTAGACGCCGGCGAAGTACAGGATCGCCACCACGATCAGGAAGATGAACCCGTACTTCACGAGCGCGAAGCCCGTCCAGCCGGTCGACGGCTCGCGCGGCGTCTCGGTCGTGTGCGTGTGCTGCGGCTCGTAGTCCATCAGGACCTCCTCCTCAGCTCAGCGGTCGTCGTCGCCGGCGTCGCGGATCTTGTCCTTCGCGGCGTCGACGCCCTCGTCGACCTTCTGCTTCGCGTCGTCCGCCGCGCCCTTCACGGCGCCGCTGGCGCGGTCCATCTTGCCTTCGCGCTTGAGCCGCTCGTCGTCCGTGAGGTCGCCCACGGCCTCCTTCATGCGGCCCTTCGCGTCATCGGTCTTCTCGCCCATCGGTTGGCTCCTTCCGGTCAGGCGGTCAGCGATCGACCGCGCGCTGCAACTGCGCCTTCGTCATCCGCGACCGGCCCGGGATGTTCTTGCGCCGGGCCTCCTCGTACAGCTGGTCGCGCGTCCGACCCTGCGCGCCCCGGTGGGAGCGCAGGCCGCCGCGGCGGCCCGACGAGATGTCCTCGGTCGAGGTCCGGCTGGCCGTCGCGGCCTCGCCGGCTCGCGCCCGCTCCTTGTTGACGGTGCGCGCCGCGATCTCCTCCGCGGTGTCCTCGCTCCGGCCGGATCCGCGGAGGCCCTGCTTGATGTGTTCGTACTGCCGTTCGCGCTTCGCGCTCCACGCCTTCTGCGGCATCCGGGCCTCCTGGTGGTGCATGCGGTCCCGCCGGTCGGGACGCGAGGGTCTACCCGCGCCGGGGTGTCGCCAAACGCATAAGCGCATCCCGCGGGCTCAGATGGGGTACGGGGGAACGACGATGCCGGGCCAACCGGCGGCACACAGGAGGATCAGATGTCACAACGCGACGAGGAACGGCCCGACCGTTTCGAACGCCTGTCCAACACGATCGCGTCCACGACCGGACATCCCGGGGCGGCGGCGGCCGCCCTCGGCGCCGTGGCCCTGTGGGGCATCCTCGGTCCCGTGTTCGGGTTCTCCGACACCTGGCAGCTGGTGATCAACACGGCGACCACGATCGCGACGTTCCTGATGGTGTTCGTGATCCAGAACAGCCTGAACCGGGGCAACAAGGCGATCCAGCTGAAGCTCGACGAGCTGATCCGGACATCGGTCACGGCCCGCGATGTGCTCGTGGGAGCGCAGGACCTGTCCGAACACGAGATCGACCGGCTCGAGGCCGAGGAGGAGACCGACGCCCGGGCCCCCGGTCAGGACTGACGCGCCGCTGCCTCGTCCTGCGCCTTGCGCAGCAACGGCAGCCCGAACCAGCACCAGGTCATGATCGCGAGCAGGACCCCCGAGACCGCGACGGCGATCCCGACGCCGTAGAGCAGGTCGCCGACGAGGAGCGTGGCGAACCCGGTCGCGAGCGCGAGCAGCGCCGTGCCGGCGATCGCGAAGCGGTTCGACGTCGCCAGCATCCGCTCCTTGTCGCCCTCGCGGAACCGGATCCGGTGGTAACTGGTCGGCGCCATCAGGCACGTCAGGGCGAGCACCGAGAGCAGGAGCGTCGCGAAGTACAGCGTCCGCTGGCCCGACGTGAGCGCCTCGAACCGCGATGAGAACGGCACGGTCAGGAGGAACGCGAAGAGCACCTGGACCCCGGGCAGCGCGACGCGGAGCTCGTTGAGAAGCTCGATCAGCTCCCGGTCCACCCGTTCCTTCTGCGATTCGCCCACCGGCCCCTCCCGACCCTCGATGGTGCCCGGTGCCGCTGCCGGGCAAACGGCCCGGCGGGTTTGCCCGTCGCACCGACCGGGGAAGGTCGCCAGCATGACGCGCTGCGCCACGTGCGGCAACGAGTACCCGCGGACCTTCACCGTGACGACGGCCGGCGGCGAGGTGCTCGCGTTCGATTCCTTCGAGTGCGCGATCCATCGACTGGCACCCCGGTGCACCCACTGCGGGATCGCCGTCGTCGGTCACGGTGTCGAGGACGATCACGGGACGATCTTCTGCTGCGCCAATTGCGCCCGGATGCACGGCGTCTCGACGCTCGTCGATCGCGACCGCGGCGGCGTGGGCGACGTCCTCCCCGACCCGGCCGACGACGAGCTCGACGCCGCGGTCGAGGGTACCTTCCCCGCCAGCGACCCACCGTCGTTCTGGGCGCGCGAGAGCTGAGCGCCCGCACGACCCGACATGCAGGAGGCAGCGATGACCACGACCGATCCGCAGAGCGGCACGACGCGAGCCCCGGCGGCCGACATCCCCGGCGCCGTCGTCAAGGTGGTCGAGCTCGTCGGGAGCTCCGACGCCTCGTTCAGCGACGCCGTCCGCAACGCCGTGCGCACCGCCTCACGGACGATCCGCCACATCCGCGGCGTCGACGTCGTGGCGAGCAGCGCCTCGGTCGGCGAGGACGGCGAGATCGCGATCTACAAGGTGGACTGCAAGATCGCGTTCATCGTGGAGGACGACCCCGGTCCCCGCCTAGGTGACGGCGAGGTCCTCACCCCCCGACGGCGCGTGACCGCGCCGGGTCAGGACGTTGACGAGGACGTCGGCTCCCCCATCGCACGCTCCCCGCGCTCGCGCACGCCACGTATCCAGGACGCGACCTGCTCGTAGCGCGCCCGCCCGGCCTTCGCTCCCAGCAGGTACGCGACGCCGCCGACGGCGAGCAGCGCGATCGTGCCCCCGCGCCGCGACGCACCGTCGAGGGCCTCGTGCCGGACGAGGTCGACGAGTTCCTCGCGCGCCTCGCGCTCCCGGTCGAGCTCGTTCTGCAAGGCGTCGACACGGTGATTCAGCCGCTCCGTCCGGCGGTCGGCGCGGCCGGCGCGCATCTCGGCGCGCTGCTCGCGCAGTCGCATCCCCGTCAATTGGAGCCGTTCGGCGGTCCCGGTCATGACGATCCCTCCTCGGACGTGGGTCCCGGGGCCTCGGACGAAGCCCCTTCGAGGTGGGGCCTACCCGCACCTCGGGTCGGGTACACGCGCGTTGCCGTGCCGGGCGACGGGCGCGAGGATGGGTCCCCGTGATCCACGGAGGCGCCCCGTGACGACCGACGACCGC
>DASQKC010000113.1:0-4939 GCA_035630755.1 Actinomycetota bacterium
AGCGTTTCCGATGATTGCGCGACAAGGCATCTGGCGTCGCGGGGTCAGAGGTAGCCCACGGTCCGGATCTCGCTCGTCGGGGCTTCGGAAGCTGCCTGGACGTGGAACGACAGCCGGGTCGTCGCGTCCTCGTCCACCGTCAGCACGAAGGTGTGCTCGCCCCCGGTCTCGAACGTGAGCCCGTCCAGGTTCAAGGCGAGGGTCGCGGTGCCGTCGCCGGCGGGGGTCGCGAACCCGGCCCGCAGGCTCCCCTCCGTGCCGAGCGGACGCGGCGCGCCCGCCGGGTCGAGGAGCGAGATCGTCAGCGTGTGCGGGCCCGCTTCCGCGGCGGCGCTGCGGACCGTGACACCGATGCCGATGCGGTCGTGCCGGGCGGGGAACCCGCTCACCCGCAGGACGCTCCAGCCGATCCCGAGCGCGTGGAGCTTGCCGCCGCTCGCCTGCACCGCGTCGGCGAGGAAGGCGTCGACGTTCATGCGTCGCGCCGGTCGGCGGCGCGGGCGACGATCCCGCGCATCATGAGGTCGAGGCCGAACTCGAACTGCTCGTCGGCGCTGCACTCGGCGAAGTACCGGCCCACGGCGGCGAGGACGGGGAAGGCCTCGGCCGGCAACGCGTCGGCCATGCGATCGTGGAACCCCTCGTCGTCGTGGCCGCCCTTGATGGAGCCACCCTCCATCATCACGAAGCCCTGGATGTACCCGCCGAACGCGTGGAACGCCTGCACGGTGTCGCGGTCGGACAGACCCGCCTCACGCAGGAGCGAGAGCGCCGATTCGGTCGGTCGCAGCGACTCGGGGGAGGTGGGGGAGGGGCCGTGCGTCTCGGCGAACAGCCGCATCAGGTCGGGGTGTGCCTGCAGGAGCCGCCGCCAGGACCGGGCCCCCTCTTTGCATCGATCGGCCCAGGCGCCCTCGACCGGCGGGAAGTCGTATCCGGCCATCACGCGCTCGCAGATGCCCTGCAGCAGATCGTCCTTGTCACGGACGTGGTGATAGAGGGACATCGCCTCCACGCCGACCTCGCGGGCGACGCGGCGCATCGAGACCGCATCGAGCCCCTCGGCATCCATCAGGTGCAGGGCGGCGTCGATGATGCGATCACGCGTCAGCTTCTCGCGGTGCCGGGCGGTGGTGGTCACGGGAAGTTCCGTTCGTGGGGGTTGACAGACTTACAACGTACGAGTACGTTCATACGCCGTAAGCATACACCGTACGTCAAGAAGGTCTGAGAGCTGTCGCTACGAGGGGGTCGCACATGAAGCTCAGTCCCGAGTCACTCGCACGAGCCAGCAGCCGCCATCCCTGGCGGACCATCGGGATCTGGGTGGTGATCTTCGTCGCGGCGATCGGTGCGACGGCCACGATCCTGGGCGATGCCCTCACGACAGACTTCGATTTCACGAACAACCCCGAGGCGAAGCGGGCGCAGCAGATCCTCGAGGAGCGCGGGCTCGAGCAGGACGTGACACCGCAGTCGATCGTGATGGTCGGGCCCGACGGCGCCGCCCAGGACCCGGCGTTCGCGGCGCAGGTGAACGCCGTGCTCGACGAGCTCCGCGCGCTCCCGTCCGACGCGGTCCTGCAGGTTCCCTCGAGCTACCCGTTGTCCGAGGCGGAGGCGAACGACCCCCGCGTCGCCGCGCTCGGCCCGATCCAGTCCGATGACGGCACGGCCGTGCTGTTCACGGTGATCATGTCGGGCGACTCCGACGTCACCGGCCCGGTCGCCGCCGATCTGGATCGCATCCGCGAGGACGCCTCCGTCGACGGCACCGAGACCTACATGCTCGGGGAGGTGACCTCCACCGAGGACTTCAAGCGGATCTCGGAAGAGGACAGCCGCCGCGGGGAGATGGTGGGCGTGATCGCGGCCATCATCGTGCTGCTCGTGGTCTTCGGGTCGCTGATCGCGGGGGTCACGCCGATCATCATGGGGATCCTGGCCATCGCCACGGCCCTGGGGGTCATCGGCCTGCTGGGGAGCGTGTGGCGCTTCAGCTTCTTCGTCCCGCAGCTCGTCTCGATGATGGGGCTGGCCGTCGGGATCGACTACTCGCTGTTCATCGTGTCCCGCTACCGGGAGGAACGAGCCCGCGGACGGGACAACCTGGAGGCGATCGGCAGGTCCGGTGCCACCGCGAACCGCGCGGTGTTCTTCAGCGGCCTGACGGTCGTGCTGGCGCTGGCCGGCATGCTCCTCGTCCCCACCACGATCTTCCGCGGGCTGGCCGGCGGCGCGATCATCGTCGTGCTGCTCTCGATCGGCCTGTCCATGACCATGCTGCCCGCGATCATGGCGCTGTGGGCCGATCACCTCGTGAAGCCGGGCTGGCTGTTCGGCCGTGGTCGGACGCTCGAGCACGGTCGCCCCGGTGGGTTCTGGGACCGCATCTCGCGCAGCGTCATGGGCCGCCCCGTCGTGTGGCTCGTCGTCGCCGCGGGCTTCATGCTGCTCCTGTCGATCCCGTACTGGGCGCAGAGCCATCCCGACGGTGACGGTCGCGGCATCAAGACCGGCTTCTCCGGGACCGCGACGATCCCCGAGGGCATCCAGACCCGTGACGCGTTCGACATCCTCGTGGCGAAGTTCCCCGACGTGGGGCAGCAGTCGACCGCCGACGTCGTCATCGTGGGATCGGGGGACGCGGTCGCGTCGCAGATCCAGGAGCTCGAGACGGCGGTCGCCGCCGACGACTCGTTCGCCGAGCCGCAACCGCCCCTGACGAGCGAGGACGGCACGGTCACGCTCGTCCGCATCCCGTTCACCGGCGCGGCGAGCGATGCGCAGAGCGAGTCCGCCGTGGCGGCGGTCACGCGACTGCGCGAGCAGTACGTGCCGCAGGCGTTCGGCGCGGACGCCGGCGTCCTGGTCGGCGGCGACACCGCCTTCGTCAAGGACTTCTTCGACATCTCCGACACCTACACGCCGCTCATCATCGCGCTGGTGCTGGGGCTCTCGTTCATCCTGCTCACCGTGGTGTTCAGGTCGCTCGTCGTGCCGGCGAAGGCGATCGTGATGAACCTGCTCTCGGTCGGCGCCGCGTACGGCCTCATCGTGCTCCTCTTCCAGAACGGAGGGCCCGCGTTCGCGAGGTCGATCGCGGACGCGCTCGGCTTCATCCAGGTCGACGCCATCGAGTCGTGGCTCCCGCTGTTCCTGTTCTCGATCCTGTTCGGCCTCTCGATGGATTACCAGGTGTTCCTGCTTACTCGGATCCGCGAGGAGTACGACAAGTCGGGCGACAACTCCGAGGCCGTGGCGTTCGGCCTGCGGACGACGGGCGGGATCATCACGGGCGCCGCGGTGATCATGGTGGCCGTGTTCGCGGCCTTCGCCACGGGTCGCATCGCGGGGCTGCAGCAGATGGGCTTCGGGCTCGCGATCGCCGTCCTGCTCGACGCGACCGTCGTCCGATCGATCCTCGTGCCTTCGGCCATGAAGCTGCTCGGTGACCGGAACTGGTACCTGCCGAGCTGGCTGCAGTGGCTGCCGAAGATCGACGTGGAAGGTCACGCCGAGACCGTGACGGTCCCGGACACGGCCGCCGACCTCGTGGAGGCCACCGAGCGCGGCGACGGCTGAGGCCGGCGCCACCGGATCTTCCCCGGGAGGGGGCGCGATGCGCCCCCTCCCGAACTACCGGCCGAGCCGGCCCACGGTGGCGGGGTCGCGGAGCTCGCGCAGCGCATCGCGCGCGATCCACCGGCCGCTCCGTGTGCCGGTCGCCAGGATCTCCTCCGCCGTGGCGATGGCGGCGGCGTGCAGCGCGGGGTCGCGCTTCCCGATCTGCCGCAGGGCCCAGTTCACCCCCTTGCGCACCTCGTTCCGGTCGTCATCCGAGGCCGCCGCGATGACCGGGAGCCACCCGAGGAAGTCGGCGTCGGGACGGTCCGCGTGCACGGCGAGGCGCGCGATGATCGAGAACGCGCACCGCTTCGTGAAGCCGTGGCGCGCGCGGGCCCATCGCGCGATCGCACGGTCGACGTGGGCGGTGGCCGCGAACGTGTCCGCCACCATGTCGCAGACGTCCCAGGAGTCGAGGTCGCGCGCCCACGCCTGCATCCGCACGAACGCGAACCGCGCCGGTTCGGCCACGAGCGCGGCGGTCATCCGAGCCTCGTGGACACCGCTCGCCCACAGCGCCTCGGCGAGCGCCTGATCGTGCCCCGCCCGCCGGGCGATGCGCCGGATCGCGGGCACCGGCACGCCGAGGGCGTCCTCGACGCGGATCCCCACCCTCGCCATCCCCTGACGTCGGGCGGGATCGGCGGCGTCCCGGAGCGCGGCGAGGACCTCCTCGGGCGTCATCGGCGCCCGGCCATGGGATCGACGGCACACGCGTCGGCGCCGAGCCACGCGCCGAGGCGTTCGCGGCGATCCACGATCGCGCGGTAGGCGGCCTCGGCGAGCCCCGGCCACCGTCGGCCGACCCACGCCAGCGGCGCGCCGGCGGGGATCTCGGCCGCGATTCGCGTCATCGCCGCACCTCCCGACCAGATCCGTCCGTCGGGCTCGACGGCGTGGGCCGTCACGAGCCGGTCCGTGGGCGAGACGGGACCGAGGGACTCGCCGGCGTCCTGGATGCGCCCGAACGTGAGCCGGCCGCGGCGGTCCCAGGCCCGCAGACGGTCCGCCGACCACCGGCAGAACCCGCAGTCCCCGTCGTACAGGACCAGGAGGGGGCGCGCCATCCCGGGAGCCTACGACCGGGCCCTGCGAAGATGGGGCGCATGCGGTGGACGGACGGCTCGCGGTCGGCGCGGCGCACGATGGCGATCGATCTGATCGCGCTCCCCGTGTTCGTGATCGTCGGGTTGCGATCGCACGACGAGGGGCAGCTCGGCGTCTTCCTGCGCAACGCCGTGCCGCTCGAGGTCGCGTGGCTCGCGGTCGCGCTCGTCGTGCGTACGTACCGGCCGCCCTCGCTCGGGACGCT
>DASQKC010000114.1:0-7803 GCA_035630755.1 Actinomycetota bacterium
GCCCGTCCGCGCGGTAGGTCCGCGCGGCGAGCGCGGCCGGGACGTCGAGCACGCGGAGGTACAGCCCGTCCGTCACCGTCGGACGGGTGGCGCGGCTCTCCCGCAGGAGCCACCGGATCGGGTCGTCGGCGGCCCGCGGGCCCGTGCGGACGCGCGCGACCAGGTCGATGTCCAGCAGGTACCGCCAGATGTCGGCCCAGGCCTGCGGCGTCGTGGCCCAGACCTGACGCGCGCGCGCTTCGACCGAGGGCAGGTCGTACCGCCACCGGTGCTTCACCCGGTAGATCGCCGCCGCGTCGGGACGGCCGTCGTCGTCCTCGTGGACCACGTAGAAGTCCTTCGGCTTGTCCGGATCGTGCTCGCGCACGACCCACCGCATGTCGTCGGCGGTGATCGCCTCCGCGCCGGGGCGGTCCTGCGTCGCCCGCGTGTAGACGTCCGTGAACGTCGCCACGGCGTCGGCGGACGACACCAGCCGCGCCTGTCCGTGCGGTTCGTACCGGCGGAACCCGCCCCGGGTGGCGTCGATGTCGAGACCCCACTGCCAGCTCGCGATCCCGTAGCCGAACCGACCGTAGATCGCGCCCTCGGACGCGAACAGCGTCGAGATGGGCTCACCGCGCTCGCTCGCCTGCGCGAGCGCGAGCCTCATCAGCTCGGTGAGGATCCCCCGCCGCCGGTGGGTGGGCTGGACGCCCACCGCCGTGATCCCCGCGGTCGGGAGCACGCCGCCGCCCGGCACCCGCGTCCGCAGGGAATAGGTGCCGGTCGTGCCGACGATCACCCCGGCGTCGATGGCAGCGAAGCAGCGGTCCGGTTCGAGGGTCTCGAGGTCGATCGCCATGTGATCGTCCTCGGGCACGGGGAGCCCGAACGCGCGCGACGTGGCATGCACGAAGTCGCGGAGCTCCTCCGGCGCGACGGTCCGGTACTCCACGCCGGCCGGTCAGGCCTCCTCGGCGGCGCGCCGGCGGCCGCGGAACACGAGGGCGAGCGCGACGAGGGCGACGACGCCGAGCCCCACCGCCCAGATCCACCCCGGGAGCCCCGACGTCGTCGCGCCGGTCGAGTTGGCGACGGGCCGGATCTTGAGCAGGGACTGGTAGTTGTAGCTCGGGAGCAGGTACCCCTTCTCTCCGGGCGAGGGCTGCCAGTTCTCGAACCGGTCGGTCCGGTACGCCTGGAGCCACCCCGGGTACGCGAGCGGGATCACGGGGACCTGGTCGTAGATGTAGCGCTGGGCCTCCTGCACGACCGCGAGCCGCTCGGCGCGATCCATGATGCCCCGCTGCTCCTCGTACAGCTGATCGTACGACGTGTCCTGCCAGCAGCCGTCGCTCCATCCGCCGCACTGGTCCGAGGCGAAGATCGACAGCTGGTAGTTGGGATCGGGGTCGCCGCTCCAGTACCAGATGTAGGCATCGAAGTCGCCCGAACCCCAGACCTCGTTCATCAGCCCGTCCTCGGCGGCCTTGAGATCCACGTCGATGCCGATCGCGTCGAGGTATCCGACGATGAACTGTCCCGCCTCCACCGCCCCGGTGGTGTCGGATGACGCCGGCATGTCCAGGTGCAGTGGATCGCCCGTCGAGGGATCCTCGCGGACCCCGTTCCCGTCGGTGTCCTCGTACCCCGCCTCGTCGAGCAACGCGTTGGCCGCCGCCGGGTCGTAGGCCACCTCCTCGCCGGACGGGATGTCGAGGTGCCAGTACGTGGAGGCTGGCCGGATCACCGTGTCGCCTGGCTGGGCGGTCCCGACGTAGACCTTGTCGGCGATCTCCTGCTTGTCGATCGCCATCAGGATGGCTTGGCGGACCCGGAGGTCGTGCAGCGCCGGGAGCGGATGCGCGTCGGGCGACTGGCCGCCGAAATTGAACGCCAGGTTCAGCCACCAGTCGGACGCGGTCGCGTGCGTCGCGATCGACGGCTGACCGCGCAGTGAGTCGAACAGCGTCGAGGACAGGCCGTCGGCGAAATCGATCTCACCGTTCTTCAGGGACTGGACCATCGTCCCTTCGTTCGTGAAGACGCGGTACACGATCCGGTCCACCGTCGGCTCCTGTCCCCAGAACTCCGGGTTGCGGTCGAACGTGAAGGACGCGCCGCGTTCCCACTCGGTGAGGGTGAACGGCCCGCTCCCGATCTGCGGCGCGTCGACCGACTTGATGTCCTTCATCGACTCGAGGTCGGCGTAAGGGCCCCAGATGTGTTCGGGCACGATGTAGACCCACGGCGGCATGTCGGGGGCGAACGTCGGCGCGGAGGCCTTCCAGATCAGCGTCGTGTCGTCCGGCGTCTCGAACACGGGGTCGAAGGGGAAGTACCCGCGGAACTGCGGGATCTTGTGGTCGATGATGAAGCGGTAGGTGAACGCGACGTCCTCGGACGTGAGGGGTTCGCCGTCGCTCCAGCGCAACCCCTCCTGCAACGTGCAGGTCCACGTCATGTAGTCCTCGTCGGGCTCGCAGCCCGTCGCCAGGCTCGGTGCCGCCGAGGCGTCCACGTCGTCGAACCGCAGGAGCATGTCGAACTGGGTGGTCGCGACGGTCCAATCGCTGCCCGAGTTGATCCCCCAGATGTTGTCGGTGGTGAGGTCGGCGAGCGTGCCGACCGTGAGCACGACCGGCTCCTCGGGCGCGCTCGACTGGGCGCGCGCCACCGGCGCGAGGGCCGCGGCACCGAGGGCGGCGAGGGTCAGGGCGAGGGCGATGGTCCGGCGCACGGGATGGCTCCTCCGTTCGGGTCCCGGCGACCGTACCGGGACGTAGGGATCAGGGGCAAGGCACGAGGCGCCCCGTCGGCGACGGGTCCCGAGCCGTTCATACGACGTTCGTCCACGCGCGGCGGCCGTGCTCGTCCTCGACGACGACGCGCCACCACCGCGTTCCCCGCTTCGGCAGCCAGGGGTCGTCCGAGGGCGTGAAGCGGACCCGCGTCAGGAGGCCTCGCGGGTCGCGTTCCAGGATGCGCGCGTCCTCGAGGCGCCCGCGCGGACCGGCCGAGGCTCCCACGCCGTCCTCCCAGCCGCCGTGCAGCCATACGTCGCGGGCCGGGGAGCAGGTGACCTCGACGGCGTCGCCGTCGCGGATCACGTCGTGCACGAGCGGTCCGTTCGAGGCGTAGGTGTGCCCCGCGCGGATCGCCGCCACCACCGCGTCGCGAGAGCGATCCGCCGCGCGGACCATCGTCCACGCGTCGCCCACGTCGAACGCCGGGTAGTGCGAGTCGTCGGTGCCGAACGGCGTGAACGACAGCCCGACGTCCAGGGCCAGATCCCAGACGTAGGACGAATCGCCGCGGTCGTTCTCCCGCTGCGCCGCCGCGTTCCAGAGCTCGATCCCGTCGAGCATCCCCGCCGCCTCGACGGCGGCCTGCGGGAGTCCGCTCCATCCCGGGTGACACAGGACCGTCGCACCGCCCTGCTCGGTCACGAACGCTGCGCCGTCGGCGAAGGTCGCGAACGTCTTGATGTGGCAGCGCTCGTACGGGTACCAGTTCGCGGGGTCGCCGCTCGGCGTCTCGGGGACGTCGTCGATCCCGATCGCGAGGAACTCCGGGCACATCGGCCCCGCGACAGGGTCCACCATGAGCTCGGCACCGGGGACCAGCAGCAGGCCCTCGGGGGCGTCCACCTTCGTCATCGTCCAGTGGTCGGAGATCGTGAGGACGTCGAAGCCCTGGTGCGCGTACTGGCGGGCGACGGCCTCCGGCGGCAGCTCGCCATCGGACGCGAGGGAGTGGGCGTGGAACTGGGCCCGCAGCCACTCGCCGTCGGCACGGAACGGGTTGGTCGCCATCCGGGGTCCTTCCGCCGCTCGGAGCGCGGTCCGCGGATCCTAGCAGCGGTCGGTCCGCGACCGTCAGTCGAGCAGGGGGTCGAGCCCGACGGTCAGACCCGGCCGCGACGCGACGGCGCGGATCGCCAGCAGGACCCCCGGCATGAAGGCCGCACGGTCGGTCGTGTCGTGGCGGATCGTGAGGGTTTCCCCCGACCCCCCGAACAGGACCTCCTGATGGGCCACGAGCCCGGGGAGTCGCACGCTGTGGACGCGGACCCCTTCGACGTCGGTCCCGCGGGCGCCCGGATGGTCATCATCGCCCCCGGGCGCGGGGCGCGGCGGCCCGGGACGCGCGGCGGCGATCCCGCGGGCGGTCGCCAGGGCCGTGCCGCTCGGCGCGTCGGCCTTGCCATCGTGGTGCAGCTCCACGATCTCGGCCGCGTCCAGATGCGGCGCGGCCGCGGCGGCGAACCGCTGCATCAGCACCGCGCCGATCGAGAAGTTCGGGCCGATCACGATGCCCACCGGGGCGGCGCGCCACGCGTCGTCGATCGGGAACCCGGTGGTGCCGACGACGACGTGGACGCCGTGCTCGATCCCCCAGGCGATGTGCTCGGGGGCGAACGACGCGTTCGTGAAGTCGACGAGGACCTCGATGCGGGCCTCGAGCAGCGACGCGAGGGTGTCCGTGTACCGCAGGTCGCCGGCCTCCGGGAGGGCGACGACATCGGCGACGAGCTGCCCGGGCGCCGTCCGTGAGACGGCGCCGTCGAGGGTGAGATCATCGGCCAGCACGACGGCGCGACAGACCTCGCGACCCATCTTGCCGGTGGCACCGACGACCCCCACGCGGGTCACGCCAGGGCGCTCCGGAACCTGGTGGGCGCGAAGGGACCGAGCACCGTCAGCGTCATCGGCTGCGACAGTACCCGCTCGGCGACGCGCCGTGCATCGTCGAAGGTCACCGCCCGCAGGCGCCGCAGGGTCTCGTCCACCGTGAGGATCTCCCCGAGCGCGATCTCGGACTTCCCGAGGCGCGACATCCGGCCGCCGGGGTCCTCGAGCGAGAGCACGGTGGCCCCGCGGACGTGGCCCTTCGCGCGCTCGAACTCCTCGCGCGTCAGCCCCCCGTCGCGCACGTCCTCGAGCTCGCGCCGGATCAGGGCGACGACCTCGTCGGCCCGCGCCGGCGTCGTCCCCGCGTAGGCGCCGAAGAGCCCCGCCTCGGTGTACTGCGCGTGGTAGCTGTAGGCCGTGTACGCGAGCCCGCGTTTCTCGCGGATCTCCTGGAAGAGCCGCGAGCTCATCCCGCCGCCGAGGGCGGTGTTCACGATCCAGAACGCGAAGCGATCCGGGTCGGTCCGCGGCACCCCGTTCGTCCCTATCACCACATGGGCCTGCTCGGTCTTCTTGCGGCGGACGGCGACGCCCCCGTCCGGGCGGGGGGGCCGCGTCGCGCGACGCAGGTTCCAGGCGGCGCGCGCCCCCGGTCGCAGCGCACGCCCTGTCTCCATGCGGTCGCGCAGCATCCGCACGACGTCCTCGTGCCGGACGTTGCCCGCCACCGCCACGACCAGGTTCCCCGGCAGGTAGTGGCGCCGGTAGAACGAGCGGACGCTGGCGCGCGTCGCCGCGGCGATCCGTTCCTCGGTCCCGAGGATGGGACGACCGAGTGGATGCCCCGGCCACAGGGCCTGCGTGAAGACGTCGTGGACCACGTCCTCGGGTGAGTCCTCGTGCATGTGGATCTCCTCGAGGATCACCTGCGCCTCGGCGGTCAGATCGTCCGCCTCGATCGTGGCGTTGGCGAACATGTCCGCCAGGTGGTCGACGGCCATCTCGAGGTCGCGATCGAGGACGCGCGCGTAGAAGCACGTGTACTCCTTCGCCGTGAACGCGTTGATGTCGCCGCCGACGGCGTCGAAGGCCTGCGCGATGTCGAGGGCGCTGCGGGTCCCCGTCCCCTTGAACAGCAGGTGCTCCAGGAAGTGGCAGTGCCCGCTGATCGTGGGCCGCTCGTCGCGCGAGCCCGCGAGGACCCAGAAGCCCACCGAGACGGAGCGGACCCCTGGGATCCGCTCCGTCACGACTCGCAGGCCGGAGCTGAACTCCGTCCGCATGATCGGCATCTGGGTCAGTCGGTGGCGGGCGCGTCGGATGCGGGGGCGTCGCCGCTCGGGCGGTCGCGGAACCGCTTCCCGCCGCGATCGCCGCGGTCGCCGCGGTCCCGGCGTGGCCGGTCCCCTCGATCGCGCCGCTCGCCGCCGCCGCCCGAGGTGGCCTCGGCGCCCTCGGGAGCCTCCCACTCGGGACCGACCGGCTTCAGGCTGATCTTCCCCGCGGCGTCGACGTCCTCCACGAGTACCGTGAGGTCGTCGCCTTCCTTGACGGCCTCCTCGACGCTCGACAGCCGCTTGCCGCGACCGAGCTTCGAGATGTGGACCAGGCCGTCGCGACCGGGCACGAGGTTCACGAAGGCGCCGAAGGTCGTCGTCTTGACGACGCGGCCCTCGTACGTCTCGCCCACCAGGACCGGCCGCGGGTTGGCGATCTCCTCGATCATCCGCGCGGCCTCGTCGGCCCCGTTCCCTTCGGTCGAGCCGATGAACACCGTGCCGTCGTCCTCGATGTTGATGTCGGCCCCGGTCATCGCGATGATCTCGTTGATCTTCTTGCCCTTGGGGCCGATGACCTCGCCGATCTTGTCGACCGGGATCTTGATCGTGAGGATCCGCGGCGCGTAGGCGTTCACCTCGTCGCGCGGCGCCGCGATCGCATCGTGGATCACCTGGAGGATCGCCAGGCGCGCCTCCTTGGCTTGCTGCAACGCGCTGGCGAGCACGTCGGCCGGCATCCCGCGCACCTTCATGTCGAGCTGGATCGCCGTGACGAAGTCCTCGGTCCCCGCGACCTTGAAGTCCATGTCGCCGAGGGCGTCCTCGGCGCCGAGGATGTCGGTCAGGGTCACGAAGTTCCCCTCATCGGCGATCATGCCCATCGCGATCCCGGCGACCGGCGCCTTGATCGGCACGCCGGCGTCCATCAGCGACAGGGTCGAGCCGCAGACGCTGGCCATCGACGTGGAGCCGTTGGACGACATCACGTCCGACACGAGCCGGAGCGCGTACGGGAAATCCTCCTCGTTCGGGATCACCGGCAGCAGGGCCCGCTCGGCGAGCGCGCCGTGCCCGATCTCCCGGCGGCGCGGCGAGCCGACGCGGCCGGTCTCTCCCGTCGAGTACGGCGGGAAGTTGTAGTGGTGCATGTAGCGCTTCGAGTCCTCGAGGTCGAGCGTGTCGATCATCTGGGTCATGCGGAGCATGCCGAGCGTCGTCACGTTGAGGACCTGGGTGTCGCCCCGGCTGAACAACGCCGAGCCGTGCGCCCGCGGCAGCACGCCGATCTCGGCCGAGAGCGGCCGGATGTCCGCCGGCCCGCGACCGTCCAAGCGCACCCCTTGCTCGATCACACGGCGTCGCATGACCTTCTTCTGGAGGGACTTCCACGCGGCCGAGAACTCCTGTCCGCGGAGCGCGAACGCCTCTTCGCCCAGCGTCGATGCCAGCTGCGCCTTCGCCTCGTCCTTCACCGCCACGAAGGCGGTCTCGCGCGCCTCGCGGTCGGGCACGATCGCCGCCTCGAGCTTCCCGGCGAACCCTTCGGAGAGGGCGGACCAGATGTCGGCGCCGTAGGCCGGCGTCGGCTCCCACTCCATCGCGGTCACGCCGTGGGCCGACGCGAACTCGTCCTGGAACGCGATGAGCTTCGCGATCTCGGACTTCGCCACGTCGAGGCCCCGCGCCACGACCTCCTCGGTCGGTGCCACGGCGCCGGTGTCGTCGGCGAGCAGCGGCCACGTGAGGTCGGGGGCCTCGCCCTCGATCATCAGGATGTCGACGCCGCCCTCGGGGTTCTTCGACCCCGCGACGACGATGTCGAACGTGGCGTCCTCGATCTCCTGGAAGGTCGGGTTCACCGCCCACTCGCCACGGATCAGTCCCAGACGCACCGCGGCGACCGGCCC
>DASQKC010000115.1:0-19058 GCA_035630755.1 Actinomycetota bacterium
CGCTCCTTAGTGCGTGCCGGCGCTCGCGGCGTCGGGCACCATCCGGTCGCGCGCGAACCGGTCCGGCGCGAACGGCGCGATCAGGTCGGGTGTGCGGCCCGTCGCGATCCGCTCGGCCATCAGCTTGCCGAAGATCGGCGAGCCCTTGAACCCCCAGGTCCCCATCCCGACCATCAGCTCGAAGCGATCGACCTCGCTCGCCCCCAGCAGGGGTGAGGAGTCGGGGCTCATGTCGCACAGGCCCGTCCACTGCCGCATCGCGCGCGCCCGTGCGATCGCGGGGAAGATCTGGATCGTGCGCTTCGCCGCCTCGGCCAGGAACCCGAACGTCGATCGGGTCGAGTACGTCGCGTAGGGGAGGATCTCGGCGCCCACCAGCAGCTCGCCGCGCGGGGTCTGCGAGACGTAGACGTACAGGTCCATCGAGCTCAGGAGGCCGTCGAGGACGTGCCGGTACGGCTCGGTGACGAAGGCCTGCAGCGGATGCGTCACGAGCGGGAGACCGACCCCCGCCATCGCCGCCACCTGGCTCGCCCAGCCCGCCGTCGCGTTCACGACGACCCCCGCCGCCACCGGTCCCCGGTCGGTCACGACGCCGTGGCAGACGCCGTCGCGGACGTCGATGCCCGTCACCGCCGTCCGCTCGTGCACGTGGACACCGCGCCGGGTCGCCGACGCGGCGTAACCCCACACGACGGCGTCGTGGCGGGCGAACGAGCCCGGCGGGTGGTAGGAGGCGCCGAGGACCGGCAGCTCGCCACCGCCGGTGAGGTCGACGAGGGGGTTGAGCCGCGCGATCTCCGCCACCGTGAGGACGTCGGTCTGGACGCCATAGGCGCGGTTCAGCAGCGACTTGTCCCGCTCGACCTCGAGCGAGTCGGTCGTGTGGCAGAGGTCGAGCTCGCCCTGGGTCGAGAACAGCAGGTTGAAGTCCAGCTCGGCCGACAGCTCCCGCCAGATCCCCAGACTGGCGCGGTACAGGGGCACGTTCTCGGGGGTGTTGTAGTTCGCCCGCACGACCTGCGTGTTCCGCCCGCTGCCCCCGCTCCCGATGTAGGCGCGCTCGAGCACCGCGACGTCCGTGATCCCGTGATGCGCGGCGAGGTTGTGGGCGAGCGACAGGCCGTTCACGCCACCGCCGACGATCACGACGTCGTAGCGGGGCGCCAGGTCGCGCTCGCGCAGGAACGTCCGGCGACGGAACAGGCCGGTCACGGCGTCACCTCGATCGCGCCGGCGTCCGCGATCAGGCGCGTGCGCAGGTGGTCGTCCCAGTACGCGGGCACGAGGATCGTGAGGCCGTCGTCCTCGCCGAGGACCTTCGCGCCGACGCGCGCCACGTCGCCCTGGATCCAGGCCCCGGGCGGGGGCGGGGGGAGCGCCGAGACCCACGCGAGGGCGTCACGCGCGTCCGCGCCGGTGAGTCGCCACGCGGCCCAGCCGTCCCCGACGTCCCGCACGACCGCGTCGTCCTCGAGCGCGGCGACGCGGTCGGCGACCTCGCGTCGTACCTCGGGCGCGGTCTCGGGCGCGGTGACGAACGCGGACTCGTCCGGCGCCAGCCGCAGGGCACGCGCGCCGTGGCCGGGGGCGACGAGGCGGTCGAGCGCGTCCGCCGAGGCGAGGCACGTGACCACGCGCAGGTCGGTCCGCCGGAGCTCAGGCACGCAGCCGCACCCCTTCCGGGTCGTAGAACGGGGTGGGTCCGACGGTCGCGCGGAGATCGCCGCTCGCGAGGACCGGCGGGAACGCACCGTCGACGGCCCGGATCCATCCGAGACCGATCCCCTCCTCGAGGGCGGCCGAGACCGTGCACGAGGTAACCCGGCCGACGATCCGACCGTCGACGGCGAGCGGCGCACCGCGCTGCGGGCTCCCGTCGAACCGGAGCCCGACGAGCCGGCGTTCGAGCGGCAGCGCCACCATCCGTTCGAGCGAGGCCCTGCCGACGAACGCCGGTTTGTCCATCGCGACGGCCCACCCCAGCCCGAGCTTGCCCGGGTGATCGTCGGGGAGCGTGTCCTGCCCGAGGAAGATGTGACCCTTCTCCAGGCGCAGGACGTCGAGCGCGTCGAGCCCGTGCGGGAGGACGTCCCACGCGCGCCCGGCCTCGAGCAACGCGTCCCACAGATCGCCGCTCCGCGACCGGGGGTGGTGCAGCTCGAAGCTCAGCTCGCCCACGAACCCGACGGATACGGCCCGGCACGGGACGCCCGCCACGGTGATCGTGGCGTGCCCCGGGTACGGGATCGCGTCGCGGGACAGGTCGTCGTCGGACAGGGCGCCCAGCAGTTCGCGCGCGTGGGGGCCGGCCACGTTGATCGCGCCGAGCTCGCCCGTCCGCGGCAGGACGTGGGCCCGGTAGCCGCGACGGTCGACCCGGTCGCGGAGCCACGTCTCCATCCGGTCGGCGCCCCCCGACGTCGTGGTCAGCAGGTACCCGCCGTCCTCGAGCGCCGCGAGCAGGCCGTCGTCCATGACGTAGCCGGCCTCGTCGAGCGCGAGCAGGTAGCGGGTGCGCCCGGGCGCCACGCGACCCACGTCGAGCGTGAGGACCTCGTCGAGCAGGGCGCGCGCGTCGGGGCCTCGCACCTCGAACCGGCCCAGGGTGGACACGTCCATGATGCCGACCCGTTCGCGGACGGCACGGATCTCGGCCGCGACGTCGCCGTAGGTCCCGGGCCGGAGCCAGACGCCGGACCGATCCATGCGCGCGCCCGCCGCGACGTGCCGGCCGTGCAGCGCGGTCCGGCGGTCGATCACCTCGTGCACGCCACCGACGAGGTCCGCGAGGCGCGGCGCGCGGACGGGGGGGCGCGCGGTCGTCCGGCCGCCCGCGGCGGACGGCGCGCCCTTCGCGGCCGCGAACGCCGCGAGGTGCCGCGAGCACAGCGCACCCTGGCACGGCCCCATCGTCGCGGTCGTGTACCGCTTCACGATCTCGGAGTTCGTCCAGCCCTCGCGCCAGGCGGCCTCGAGCTCGTCGACGCCGACGTCCTCGCAGGGACAGACGAAGCCGCCGGACCCCAGGCCGGGCCAGGGATCGGGCTCCCGCGCGACGACGGGCTCGCCCCGGCCGGCGCGTCGTCCGTCCTCGACCGCGTCCTCGATCGAGCACCCGGGGGTCGCGGCGTCGCCGGCCACGGTCACCGGGTCGTCGGCCGCCATCCGCACCAGGGTGTCGCGGGGCGACAGGCCAAGGGAGAGGACGAGGCCGTCGCACGCGAAGGAGCGGCGGCCCTCGGGCGTGTCGACCGTGACCCCGGTGAGCCGCCGGCCGCCGTTCGCCGACACGATCGTGCCGCGCACCTCGATCACGTCGACGCCGACGCCACGCAGCGCCTCGGCCGCGCCGTCGCCGGTGCCGTCGTCCAGGACGATGGCCCGCGCGCACGGGGCGATCCCGTGCTCCGTGGCCAGGCGCACGGCGCCGCGACTCAGCCAGACGCCGGGGAGGTCGTTGCCCGGGAACACCCCGTGCGCCTCGAGGGCGCCCGTCGCCACGATCACCCGGCCGGCCTCGACCTCCACCAGCCCGTCGGGTCCCACGAGCGGGACCGAGGCGCCCTCGTAAATCCCGATGGCGGTGTGGTGGGTGAGCATCTCGGCGCCGGCGGCGCGCGCCTCGGCCTCGAGCGACGCGGCGATCGTGCGCGCGCCGCCGGGGGGGAGCGCGTGCCCGGGCTCGCCCTCGTCCACCACGATCACGCGCGATCGGGCGGCCGCGGCCGTCGCGGCGGCCGCCAAGCCCGCGACTCCGCCGCCGATCACGAGGACGTCACACCGCGCGGATCTCGCACGAGCACGCCCCGCAGGGGCGCCGCGCACGGGGAGGCGCCCGGTGCCGGTCGCCCGCCGGATCACGCGTTCGGCGAGCGGCCACAGCCACCGCGGGCGCGCGAAGACCTTGTAGTAGAAGCCGACCGGCATCGCCCAGTGCAGGTGATCGGTGACCGAGAGCACGTCGCGCTCGACGCTCGGCCACCCCGTTTCCCGGCGGATCCGCATCCCGTCGTGCGCGGGCGTGACGCACGCGCGCTCGCCGGGTACGCCGTCCACCGTCACGAGGCAGTTGGCGCAGTCGCCCGTGAGGCAGTAGAGCCCGCGGCGCCGGTGCGACTTGATGGAGCGCGTGAAGGTCCGCACGCCCGACCGGAACGCGGCCGCGGCGAGCGTGTCGCCCGGCTCGATCGGGATGCGGCGACCGTCCAGGTCGAACGAGCTCACACGCCGCCCTCGATCCGGTTCGCGACGGTGTCGCGACGCACGGTGGTCCAGCGGCGGCACCCGAGGGCATGGAACCAGCGCTCGGTCTGCACGCCCGCGACGTTCCCGCGCAGGTAGACGCGCTCGAACTCCGCCTCGGGGTCCGGCGCGTCGGGCGGTCGGAGCTCGCCTCCGAAGGTGAACTCGGTGTACGACCGCTCGCCGCACGTCGGGCAGGGCACCAGCAGGCTCATCGCGCGATCTCCTCGGGTCACCGCGACACGCGACCCTGGGTCACGTGCACCGCGCGGCGACGCTAGCCGAGCCGCGCGAACCCGGTCAACGACCCACGTGACCCCGCGTCACGTCTCGGGCGCCTCGATCGGGGCGAGCAACAGCTCGAGCTCGCCGGCCGTGTCGCGGGGCCGGATCCGGTCGATCTGCACGCTGCCGTCGGTCAGCATGATCACGAGGCTGCGCCCGAACAGGCTGGTCGTCGTGACGACCGACGTGATGCGGTCGCGTTCGAGCCAGAAGACGGTCGGCGCGCGATCGGCGCAGATGTGGAGCTGCCGTCGGTCCGTGACCACGACCAGCCCCCGATGCCCGCCGACGTCGCCGATCGCGATCGCGAGCACGCGCTCATCCGCCGCTCGCTCGCGCGCGAGGATCTCGATCTCACGCCACACGACGCGGAGCGCCCCGGCATCGTGGCTCTCCACGATCGTTTGCAGCTCGAACCACCCCTCGACGTCGGGCCCCAGGTCGACGATCCGCTCGCGCAGGCGATCCCCGACCTCGGCCGCGAGCTCGCGCCCGTGCAGCAGCTGGTTCGGCGCCAGCATGAGGTCGTCCCCGTTGCCGTCGATGAGCCAGATCGTGCCGTCGGGGCCCCTGAGCGCCACCTCGACGTCCTCGAACAGCATCGTCGTCAGCTCGTCGCCCGAGCGCGTGAGCACCCCCCGGTCGCCGAGCACCACCTCCTCCCGGGCGTTGCCGTCCCACCGCACGTACAGCCGCCCGATGACGTGGGAGCGGTGCCGTGGGGGCGCCGGGTGCGCCGCGTACCGGTCGGGGACCTCGAGGCCCTCGGGGGCCACGAGGATCGCGCTCGACAGCGCCTCGGTCAACGCGCCCGCGACGCGGTCCACCGTGAGTCGGTCACCCTGGGCCGCGAGCCCCTTCCACGGCGTGGGCTCGCGCCCGAACAGGGACGCGGTGGCCTTGCGGGCCGCCTCCCGCGCCGGGCGGCCGGGGTCGGTGGCGTTCCACGGCATCGCCGACGCGATCGCGCGCGTGAGGTCGTCGTCGGAGAAGGTCCCGTCGGCGACCTCCTGGAGCAACTCGGTGAACGCCGTGAGCGCCTCCGGCATCGCTTCGTCGGTCGCATCGAGCCAGAGCATCACCAGGACGTCGAGCGCCCCGATCCGCTCCTCGGCGCGCTGCACGGAGTACGTGAGGCCGCGCTCACCCCGCAGCGCCGACATCGCCCGGTCCCGGAGGATCGTCGTCGCGATGAGCAGCGGCATCGACCGCGTCGCCGTGTACGAGCATCCGAGGAACTGGCCCACGCTGTGCACGTGCGAGGGCAGGACGACACCAGGGAGCGGCGTCGGCGTCGGGATGGGCAGGCCCATGCCGGGCGCGAGGTCGAACCGGAGCGCGGACGAGGGCGGCCGGGTCATCCACGCCGATGCCTGGGCCGCCGTGTAGCGCTCGGCCGCCCACGCGGCGATCTCCTCGGGGCCCAGGTGACGCACGCCGAGCTCCATCCAGTCGGTGACCCCGAACCCGCGTGCGCCGAACCGCGCCGACGCCGACCCGGCGAAGCTCCCGGTCCTGCTCCGGGCCTCCGTCTCGATGACGCGCCGCTCCTGCTCGAGCCGGTCGGTCGGGAGGGCGGAGAGGTGGCGGCAGACCTCCGCGAGGAACGCCTCGACCTGGTCCTGCGTGCCGTTCACGTAAAGGTTCGTCGTGAGCGCGTCGACGTGCCCGTTCATGTCGTAGCCGCGGTACATCATCGGCGCCAGGGCCAGGTGCTCGACGATGTGGCTGATGCCCGCGGTCCGCAGGGATTCGTCCGCACGGCCCGTCCGGAACACGATGCCCCCCATGCACGGCCCGCCCACGTCGGTCCACCAGACGCGGACGCCGTCGATCTCGGTCGCGATCGGTTCGTCGAAGGGCATCGCGGCCGGGACGATACGCTGCGGCGTGCCTGCCGGCCACCCGTCCACCGCGTGGGGGATCGAGTTCCCCGCGAACCCGGCCGTCCTGCGTCTCCACGTCCGCGCATCTCTCACGGACGAGACCATCGTGACGTGCCCGCCGGCGACCGCGCCGTCGCCCCTGGACGGGCTGCTCGAGATCGAGGCCGTGCGGTCGATCGACCTGCACCCGACGCGGGTCCGGCTGAACCTGCGGCCCGACGCCGATCGTGCGGAGGCCGCCGGACACGTCGCCGGCGTGTTGTCCGGCGCCTGGGGGCCCGGCGCCCCGCTCCCCGCCGATCCGGCGCCCCGGGCCTTCGAGGCGGTGACCGATGGACCGCGGACCGTGGCCGAGAGCCCCGCGATGGCCCTGGGACACGCGCTGCTCACCGCCGTCTTCGACGTCGACGGGGTGATCGAGGCGGTCGCGGGCGACGGCCTGGTGCTCGTGCGGCTCGGTCGCTGGTACGCCTGGTCCGACCGGGAGGTCGAGGTCGCGCGCGCGGTTCAGACGGCCGGCGGGACGCCCGGATCCACGTCCTCGCCGGTGTAGATCCCCGGGCCGAAGCGGGCGGTGTCGCCCATCCCCGCCAGGTACGGCGTGCCGAACACGGCCGAGAAGATCGGCTGCTCGAGCCGATCCTGCTCGATCGCGTCCGCGGGGACGTAGGGCCCGATCGTCTCGCGGTACGTGACGTCGCGCAGGGCGGCCGCGACGTCGCCCACCTCGGCACCGGCGTCGCGCAGGGCCGCGACGTCGAGGTACACCTCGCTCGGGAACACGTTCTGCACGGCCTTCGCCGGTCCCGCCCCGAAGCGTCGCTCGATGATCGACTCGAGCTGGATCGGGTCCAGGCGGACGCCGCCCGCGGCGTCGGGCAGCGGGCACTGCCCGTGGTCGGCCGTGACGATCAGCACGTACCGCTCCGGGAAGCGGTCGTCGAGGACGGCGCGGAGCGCCCCGATCTCGGTGTCCACCGCCTCGAGCATCAACCCGGTCCACTCCGAGTCCATCCCGTAGACGTGTCCCGTGTAGTCGGGGGATTTGAACGTCGTGTAGAGCAGGCTCGAGCCCCCCGGTCCGCCGATCGGTTCGCTCTCGATCGTCGAGCGGAGCAGGTCACCCTGGTACCCGGCGATCGGGGGCGCGCAGCAGTAGGGGTTCCCCCACCGCGCGAACTCGGGATCCCAGCCCGGGTCCTCGAAGGCGGCGCGTCGCGCCTCGAACACCTCGAGCCCGGGGACATCCGCGGGGACGCGGTAGCGGTCCGGGTGGTGGGGGACCCAGCCACGGTCGCCGTCCTCGTCGAAGTAGACGCCGACCGGCAGGTCACCCGCGACCCGGCCGGTGCCGCCCGCGCCGAGCATGCCGAGGTGCCACACCTGGTAGCCGATCTCCCCGACCCACGCGCCGGTCTGGTCGTGCCACAGGTCGGCGAGCGTCGGGATCAGGATGTCCGAGGGGTCGGCCTGGCCGGGGGCGCGGTAGGCCTTGCGGACGCCGGCGCCGTCGCGGATGTTGTGTCCGGTGATCCCGTGTTCCCGCGGGAAGGCGCCTGTGCCGATGGTGGCGTGCGCACACGCCGTCACCGCCGGGAACGACCCCGTGATCGCGTTGCGGTAGTTGGCGCCCTCGCGCATCAACGATCCGAGGTTCGGCCAGCGATCGGGCCAGCGCTGGAGCGCGTTCCATCCGCCACCGTCGATCACGAGGGTGACGACGACGTCGGGCGGCTGGTCGGCGATCAGGAGATCGGGCAGCTGTCGTCCCCCGCGGTCGCGCGGCCACCCGTCCATCCCGATGAGCGCGGCCGTCGTCGGCGCGAGGTCGGCGAGCGTGACGCGCTCGTGGCTGTCGAGCGGTGCCACGATGCCGGGCCCGTACACCACGAGGGGGATGCGCTCGAGGTACATCCACACGCTCGCGTGGCTCGTCCGCGGGTCCTGCGGCACGAGGGCCCGCGACTCCTGCGCGTAGTTGGCGCTGTTGAACGGCGCCAGCAGCAGCTGCAGGTCGCCCGAGCGATCGGGGTGATAGGCGCGGCCGACGAGCTCCATGTACTCGCTGCCCAGGTCGAACCCCGCGTTCTCCTGCACACCGCCGGCGTCCGGGCGCGTGAGGCCGGACACGGCGCGTCCGACCGCGGCGCCGCCGGCGACCCACACGAGTCCACCCAACCCGCTCCAAAGCAGCAGGCGCCGCCGCGAGGGGTCGTCGGGCCCGAGCCGATCGTTCCGCTCGGCCCACGCCAGCGCGACCATGCTGATCGCCCACGTCGCCAGGCCCGCGAGGATGCCGACGACGAGGCTGCCGGCCCACGTGACGATCGCCGCCACGGCGCCGCCGAGCAGCGCGAACACGAAGAAGGTTCGGTGGGGGCGGATCACGACCCGTCTATCGTCGCAGACGCGGTGCGGCGGCCGGCCCGCCGTTCGTGACGATCCGGTGGATCAGGTCCGCTTGCGCTCGAGGTCGAGGAACGGCAGCGGCACGACCGTGGCGCCGACCTTCCCGCGCTCGCCCTCGACCGTGTACTCCACCGAGAGACGGGACCCGGGAGCCTCGTACGCCGCATCGACCGAGCCGAAGGCGACCATCTTCTTGATCGTCGTCCCCCAGGTGAGGGAGGTCGCTCGACCGACCTGGCGACCCTCCCGGTAGACCGGGACAGGCGGGCGGTCGACCGAGAGCGAGATGTGCGCGGCGAGGCCGTGGCGGCCGAACATACCCTCGACGCCGGACCAGTCCAGCTCGAGGCCCACCAGACGGCGCGCCGGCCCGCCCGCGCGCTGCTCCGCGGCGAGCGCCCGCCGGCCGTTGAAGTCCGCGGCCTTGCCGAAGTCGACGAGCCGCCCGAGTCCCAGTTCGAACGGGGAGTAGTTCTGCTCGGGGATCAGCGCGTGGCGGGCGCTCGTGTACTCGGCGTCGAGCAGGATCAACCCGGCCTCGACGCGCGCGACGTCGAGCGCGCGGATGCCGGCCGCGTGGATGCCGTACGCCTCGCCGACCGCGAACAGTCGGTCCCACACGTCGAGCGCGCCGTCGACCGGGATCCAGATCTCGTAGCCGCGATCGCCGGTGTAGCCGGTGCGGGTGACGCTCACGTCGACGTCGGTGATGCGCGAGCGCCGGTGCCGGAAGTACCGGAGGTCCGTCCAGTCCTCGCCGGTCGCGGCCTGCAGCACCTCGCGCGAGAGCTTCCCCTGCAGGGCCAGCGCGCCGAGCTGCTCGCTCACGTCGGCGACGTCGACGTCCAGGCCCGTGGCGCTCATGCGGAACCAGCGGTAACAGGGATCGGCGGCCGTGATGCGGAACTCCCGCTCGCCCAGACGCGTGACGGTGCCGTCGTCGAGGATCTTGCCCTCGTCGTCGCACCACGGCGTGTAGATCACCTGGTCGACGCGGATCGTCGAGGCGTCGCGGGTGATCACCCGGTCGAGCAACCGCACCGCGTCGGGGCCGGAGATCAGGTACTTGTAGAGGGGGCTGGTGTCGATGATCGCCGCGGCCTCGCGGATCGCGCTGTATTCGATGTCGTGGAAGTCCGCGTAGACGGCCGGCGAGAAGTAGCCGGACCACTCGCCCCAGGCCTGGGTGACGTTCAGCTCGCGCTGCCGCGGATAGAAGGCGGTACCGACCGACACCTCGAGGACTCCTCTCGCCCGTTCGGCGGGCAGCGTACGCGAGGCCGTGCGGGGGCGTCCCCGGGGGTGTGACTTGAGGTCAGGGCGGGGGGGTCACCCCTGGGGGGCCCCGGCTAGCATGGGCGACCGGCGCGGCGCGCCCTCACCCGTGGGGCCGATCGACCACGGGTCACGCGAGGCGGAGGACTCCATGGCGAAGCGGTACGACGTGGTGGTGATCGGCGGTGGCCACAACGGCCTCGTGAACGCGGCTTACCTGGCGAAGGCCGGCCTGGACGTCCTCGTGCTGGAGCGACGCCACCTGCTGGGCGGGGCCACGCTGACGGAGGAGATCGTCCCCGGGTTCCGGTTCAGCGTCTTCAGCTACGTCGTCTCGCTCCTGCGGCCCGAGATCATCCGCGAGCTCGAGCTCCCGAAGCACGGCCTCGAGATCCTCCCGCTCGACGGCACGATCACGCCGACCGACGGCGACTACCTGTGGCGCGTGAACGATCACGGCAAGACGATCAGGGAGCTCCGGCGCTGGAGCCTGAACGACGCCGAGGCGTACGAGGACTACGGCCCGCTCATGGCGGAGATGGGCCGGTTCATCAAGCCGATCCTGTCGATCCCGCCGCCCGATCCGGGCAAGATCAGCCCACGGGAGTGGCTCCCGCTCGGACCGCTCGCGAAAGCCTTCAAGGACCTGCCGACGCGGCTGCAGACGACCTTCGTCCAGCTGATGACGATGTCCGCGGCCGACTTCCTCGATCAGTGGTTCGAGACCGAGCCGCTGAAGGCCACGATGAGCGCGTCGGGGATCATCGGGACGTTCCAGGGCCCGCGATCGCCCGGCACGGCCTACGTGCTCCTGCACCACTACATGGGCGAGATCGACGGGGCCTTCCGCGCCTGGGGCGTCCCGAAGGGCGGGACGGGCGCGATCGCGTACGCGATCGCCAACGCGGCGAGCGAGTTCGGCGTCGAGATCCGCACCGAGGCGCCCGTGGCGCGGATCAGGACGGCCGGCGGCCGCGCGGACGGCGTCGTGCTCGCCTCCGGCGAGGAGATCGACGCCGGGGTCGTGATGAGCTCGCTCGACTCGCGGTGGACGTTCATCGAGCTGCTCGAGGACGGCGTGCTCGACGACGACTTCAAGGCCGACGTGATGCGCTACAAGTACCGCGGCTCCTCCGGCAAGGTGAACCTGGCCCTCGACGGACTGCCCGAGCTCGCGTGCAAGCCGGGCACGGGGGAGTGGCTCCGTGGCGCGATCTCCTTCTCGCCGTCGATCGACTACATCGAGCGCGCCTACGACGACGCGAAGTACGGGCGGCCGTCGGCCCGGCCGTACATCGACATGATCATCCCCACGCTCGTCGATCCCACGATGGCGCCCCCCGGCAAACACGTGATGAGCTGCTTCGTGCAGTACGCGCCGTACCACCTGGCCGACGGCGCGGTCTGGGACGACGCCGCGCGCGAGGCGTTCGGGCAGAACGTGATCGACACGATCGAGGAGCGGTTCCCGCGGATCCGCGACCACATCGTCGGCCACCAGTTCGTGACCCCGAAGGACATCGAGGACATCACGGGCCTCACCGAGGGGAACATCTTCGCCGGGGAGCTCTCGCTCGAGCAGCTGTTCTTCAACCGGCCCGTCCCGGGGTGGGCCCGATACCGGACCCCGGTCGACGGCCTGTGGATGTGCGGATCGGCCACGCATCCCGGCGGCGGGATCATGGGCGCGCCGGGCCGGATCGCCGCGCTCGAGTACCTCAAGCACAAGCGGAAGGGGCGGAGGGCCGCCTGATGGCGAAGGGACGCATCGTCGTCATCGGCGGCGGCCACAACGGGCTCGTCGCCGCCGCCACCCTCGCGAAGGCCGGCCAGCGGGTCGTCCTCGTCGAGCGCGCGGAGCGCGTGGGCGGGATCCTGCGCGGGAGCGAGCCCGCGCCCGGGTTCCGCGCGCCCGGCCTGATCCACACCGTGGGGCGCTTGCGCCGGTCGGTGGTCGAGGACCTGGGCCTCGCCGCGCACGGCGTCGGGACGGTCACGTCGGCGGCGCGGATCCACGCGCCCATGCCCGACGGGTCGAGCGTGACGTTCTGGGACGACGCCGCCCGCACCGCCGACGAGCTCCGGGCGCGGAACGTCCACGACGCCGACGCCTATCCCGGGTTCGACCGGAAGATGCGCGCGATCGCGAGCTTCCTCGCGCACGTCCAGGTCGCGATCCCCCCCGATCCGAAGGTGCCCTCGATCGCGGACGGCATGATGGGCCTGAAGCTGGGGCGGGCGTTCCGCCGCCTCGGCGAACGGACCGGGCGCGAGGCGATCCGCGCGCTCCCGATGGCCGTCGCGGACCTCGTGCAGGAGGTCTTCGAGGAGGAGGCCGTCCGCGGGCCGCTCGCGACCCGCGGCGTGCTCTACACGGCGATGGGCGCCTGGGCCACGGGCACGGCCCAGGTCTTCCTCCACGATTCGGCGGGCAGCGACGGCGGCGCGGCGGGGAGCGCGGTGTTCCCCCTCGGCGGCACCGACGCGCTCGCCGACGCGCTGGCGGCCGCGGCCGCGGCGCGCGGGGTCGAGATCAGGACCGGGACCGAGGTGGTCGCGATCCGGTCCACCGGGCACCGGGCCACGGGCGTGACGCTCGCCGACGGCACCGAGATCGACGCGTCGGCGGTCGTCTCGGCCGCGGACCCGAAGCGGACCGCGCGGCTCTGCGACCCCGTGACCCTCGGCCCCACGACGGTGTGGCGGACCGAGAACATCCGCCAGCCCGGCGCGATGGCACGGGTGAACCTGGCCCTCGGCGGGCTGCCGGCGTTCCACGGGGGTGACCCCGAGCGGCTCACCGGCCGGATCGTCATCGGTCCGTCGATCGACGACGTCGAACGCGCGATGGACGCCGTGAAGTACGGCCACATCGCGGAGGAGCCCATCGTCGAGGCGACGATCCCCTCGCTCACCGACCCCACGCTGGCACCGGAAGGCAAACACGTGCTGAGCGCGGTCGTCCAGGCGGCGCCCCGGCACCTGCGCGACGCCGAGTGGTCGACCGAGGGCGACCGCCTCGGCGAGATCACGGTGAAGACGCTCGAGCGGTACGCGCCGGGGCTCGGCGAGCTCGTCGAGGCGCGCGAGGTCATCACGCCCGAGGACATGGAGGACGCCTACGGTCTGACCGGCGGCGACGTCCAGCACGCCGAGCCGGGCCTCGACCAGTTCTTCGCCTGGCGCCCGATGTTCGGCGAGTCCCAGCACCGCTTCCTGCTCGACGGCCTGTACCTGGCGGGATCGGGCGCGCACCCCGGCGGTGGGATCACGGGCGGTCCCGGGCAGAACGCGGCCCGGAAGATCATCAAGGACCTGAAACGCTGAGGAACCGGCCGCGCCGGCGCCGATCGCGCCAGCCGAGCCGGGCCTGGAGCAGCGGGCTGACGCTGCTGCCCAATCGCTCGTCGCGCGTGCCGGCCAGCACCTGCTGCTCGTCCGCGCCGCGAGGGATCGCGAGCCGCTCGAGCCACGCGAGGGTCGCGCGGTAGGCCGGGTCGCGTCGTCCCCGGTAGCGGATGGTCGTGGTCGTCCGCTGCACGACGCGCTGCCGTCCGCGGAGGTGGAACCAGAGGACGGTCCGAGGTCGGCCGCGCTGCCGCCGCGGGAGGGGGTCGTGATCCAGCACGATCGTGGGTCGGCCGTCGTGCGACCACGCCACGCGCCACGCACGGATGGCCGCCGTCGGTGTCTCGTGCGGGGTCGTCGGCTCGGTCGCGGCCATGGTCCGACGATACGGCGGCGTGTGGCAGACTGCGCCGCATGACCGAGGGGCCGCCGGACTTCCGGATCGACCACAGCGAGCTCGCGCACGACGGTGAGTTCGACGAGTTCGCGCCCGAGGACCTCCCCTACTACTCGGACTGGCACGGGTCGTTCGAGAAGCTGCCGTGGGCGTTCACCGACGAGGCGCTGGCCGAGGCGGACGCCGACGTGGCGATCGTCGGCGCGCCGTTCGACGAGGGCGTGTCGTCGCGGCCGGGCGCCCGGTTCGGGCCCCGCGCGATCCGGATGGCGCCGACCGCGTGGGGCACGGCCGACGCGTGGTCGATCCAGCTCCAGGACGAGCCCTACGCGAAGCTGACGGTCGTCGACGCCGGTGACGCGCCGATCGTGCCGACGCGCTTCGCACGTGCGCTCCGGGTGATCCACGAGAAGGTGTACCGGGTCGCGCGCGCGGGTCCGATCCCGATCGTGCTGGGCGGCGACCACTCGATCACGTACCCCAGCGTCGCCGCGGTGGCGCGGCACGTCTGGCCGCGGAAGGTCGGCGTCGTGCACTTCGACGCCCACGCGGACACGGGCGCCGAACAGTGGGGGAACCTCTACGCCCACGGCGAGCCGATGCGCCGGCTGATCGAGGAAGGGTGGATCGAGGGGAGGAACTTCATCCAGGTCGGGCTCCGCGGCTACTGGCCGGACCGGGCGACCTTCGACTGGATGCGCGCCAAAGGCATGCGCTGGCACGCCATGACCGAGATCGAGGAGCGGGGGAGCGAGGCGGTCATCGCCGACGCGATCGTGGAGGCGCTCGACGGTCCCGAGGTCATCTACCTGTCGGTCGACATCGACGTCGTCGACCCGGGGATGGCGCCCGCGACCGGTACCCCCGAGAGCGGCGGCATGCTCGCGCGCGAGCTGCTGCGGGCGGTCCGCCAGATCGTGAGCCAATGCGAGCTGGTCGGGATGGACGTCGTGGAGGTGGCGCCGCCCTACGACCACGCCGAGATCACCGCGATCCTCGCGCACCGCACGGTGATGGAGGCGATCAGCGCGTTGGCGGCGAAGCGCCGGTGAGCGAGCACCCGGACGAGATCGCCGACAACCGACGGCTGTGGGACGCGTGGACCGCGATCCACACCGCGGGCTCGTTCTACGACGTGCAGCGGTTCCGGGACGACCCCGCCGACGTGCGCATCGAGGCCTGGGAACGCGATGAGGTGGGCGACGTCACGGGCACGACCCTGCTGCATCTCCAGTGCCACTTCGGGCTCGACACGCTCTCGTGGGCGCGCCTCGGGGCGGCGCGTGTCACCGGCGTCGACTTCAGCGAGCCCGCGATCGCGTTCGCGCGCGAGCTCGCGGCCGAGACGGGGCTCGGCGACCGGTCGCGGTTCCTCGTCTCGGATATCTACGACCTGCCGGGCGAGCTCGCCGGTGAGACCTTCGACGTCGTGTACACGGGCCGCGGCGCGCTCTGTTGGCTCCCGGACCTCGGTCCGTGGGCGGCGAGCGTCGCGTCGTTCCTGGCGCCCGGCGGCACGTTCTACATCCACGAGGGACACCCCATCATGTGGACGATCGCGGACGAGCAGGAGACGCCGAACGACATCCGCTTCGGGTTCGACTACTTCGGGGCCGACACCCTGTCCTTCCCGGTCGAGGGCACCTACGCGGATCTCGAAGCCGTCGTGGACGCAGAGGTCGAGCACAGCTGGCTGCACCCGCTCGGGGAGATCGTGACGGTCCTGGCCCGCGAGGGCCTGCGCATCGAGCTCCTGGACGAGAAGGCGGTCCTGGACTGGCCCGTCCCGTTCCTGGAGCCGATCGGCGGCGGACGCTACTCGTTCCCGCCCGGCCAGCGGGAGCGGTTCCCCCTGATGTACTCCCTCCGCGCCCGCAAGGAGGGCTGAGCCCGCTCAAGCGGCGGCGCCCGGGCGACGAAGCCTGGATGGTGATCGAGCCGCAGCCCGCGTCCGGCACGGCGAGCTCGGCGTTCCGTCGCGTCGTCGACAACGTCCGCCTCGTCATCGCCGGCAACGACGCTGCCGTGCACGCGGCGGTGGCCTGCTTGTTCGCCGACGGGAACCTCCTGCTGGAGGGCGTGCCGGGGGTGGGCAAGACCACCCTGGCGCAGGCACTCGCGATCTCGATCGGCGGCTCGAGCTCGCGGGTCCAGTCGACCCCGGACCTGTTGCCCAGCGACCTGACCGGGATCAGCGTCTACGAGCAGGTCCACGGCGAGTTCCGGTTCGTGCCGGGGCCGATCTTCGCCAACGTCGTCCTCGTGGACGAGATCAACCGGGCGACTCCGCGGACGCAGTCGGCGCTGCTCGAGCCCATGGAGGAGCGGCAGGTCACCGTCGAAGGCGTGACCCACGAGCTCCCGCGGCCCTACCTCGTGATCGCGACCGAGAACCCCGTCGAGCAGCACGGGACGTATCCGCTCCCCGAGGGACAGCTCGACCGTTTCGCGATGTCGGTCCACGTGGGCTACCCCGACGAGGACGGCTCCACCGATCTCGTCCGCCGCCAGTTGGCGCGCCACCCGTTGCGCGACCTCGCGCCGGTGCTGGAGCCCGACGAGGTCCTGGCCGCCCAGGAGGCGGTGCGGGGCGTCTACGTCGACGAGGGCGTGCTCCGCTACGCGGTGGCCCTCGTCACCGCGACCCGGTCCGCGCCCGAGGTGGCGCTCGGGGCGTCGCCACGGGCGAGCGTGTGGCTCGTGCGGGTGGCGCAGTCCACCGCCCTCGCCGAGGGCCGTGACCACGTGCTCCCCGACGACGTGAAGGATGCGGCCGTCCCGGTCCTGGCGCACCGCCTGGTCGCCGGCCCCGCGCGCGGCGGCCCGGGCATGCGCGAGGTGGTGCGCGCCGTCGTGGACGAGGTGCCCGTTCCTCTGCACACCGCCCGCCGGGGGTGAGGCCGCGATGCGGCTCCGTCGACGCGCCGGCGGGCTCCTGCTCGGTGCGGCCGTCCTGTTCCTGATCGGCACCAACGTCCAGTCCGGGATCCTCTTCGTCTTGGCCGCGCTGCTGCTCGGCGCGCTCGTGGCCGGCCTGATCCTGCCGTTCGCGGCGCTCCGCGGTCTGGCGGCGACGATCGACGCCCCGGCCCAGGCCGAACAAGGGGAGGCCAGCGTCGTCGATCTGCGGCTCGCCAACGGGGCTCGCGGCGTCCGGTGGTCGGTCCTCGCGGTCGACGAGCACCTCGAGCCGGCGACGGTGTTCCTGCCCGCCGTGCGGCCGGGCGGGGACGCCGAGGTGACGACGCTCCGGATCCCGGCGACGCGCGGCGACGCGGTCACCACCTGGGTCGAGGTCCGCTCGGCCGCGCCGTTCGGCGTGGCCGAGCGCCGCCGCCGCCTCCCCGTGGACGCGACGACGCTCGTGCTGCCGCGCCGCTTCCCGCTCGGCCCGCTGCCGTTCGTCGAGGCGGCGGCCACCCACGACATCGGCATCCGATCCGCGCCACGGTTGGGCCACGGCCCCGACTTCATGGGCGTGCGCGAGTACCGGGGCGGCGACGCGATGCGCCACGTGCACTGGGGTCTCACCGCACGCCACGGTCAGATCATGGTCCGCGAGTTCGAGGAGGAGCGGACGCGGCGCCTCGCGATCGTCGTGGACACCGAACGCGACGAGGGCGAGGCGTGGACGCCGCTGGACCGGGCCTGCGCGGTCGCGGCCTCGGTCCTCGACGCGGCGCTCGCCCAGGGGCACGGCGCCCGCGTGGCCGCCGCCGTCGAGGGACGGACCGAGGTGCTCAGCCGAGAACGCGGGGACGAGATGCATCGGTGGCTCGCCCGGCTGGGTCCGACCGGCACGCGTCTGGTCGACGCGCTGCGGGCGCTCCCCACCGACGCGCTCCGCGGCGTGGGCACGCTGATCGTGACGTTCCCCGTCTGGCAGGGCACGGACCTCGGGGCCGTCGCCGACGCGGTCGCCGGGACCGTGCCGCGGGTGGTCCTCGTGCCCGTGCTCGGCGCCGAGGATCCACCGTGTCCACCGCTCGACGGGGTCGAGATCCGGCCGTGGCGCGAGGGTGAGGACCTGGCGGTCGCGCTCGCCGCCCGGGGGCCGTCGTGATCGCCCTCAGCAAGCCGACGGTCCACCCGGAGGACTCGATCGCGATGCGGGTCGTGGCGGCCCTTGCCGTGCAGCTCGGCATCGTCGCCGTGGTCATCCAAGGGGTCGTCGAGCCCTCGGCGGCGGTCGCCGCCCTCGTCCTCGCGCCCGTCGGGTACGTCTTCTCCTACCGGCGGCGGGCGGCGACGTCGCTCGCGGTGAAGCTCGCGCTCACCGTCGGGCTCGCCCTCGCGCTCGCGATGTTCCTCCGGGCGGTCGGGGGGATCCGGACGGTCGACGAGGCGCGTGTCCCGCTCGCCTCGCTGTTCCTGTGGGTGCAGGTCCTCCACGCGTTCGACGTGCCGCGGCGGCGCGACCTCTCGTTCTCGGTCGTGTCGTCGACGACCCTCGTGGCGGCCGGCGGCGCGATCGCCCTCACCGGGGGCTACGTCTGGATCGTCGTCGCGTGGGCGGGCTTGGCGGCCGCATGGCTCTGGCTCTCCGCGGCGCCGCGTCCCGATGAGGTCGCCGCGCCCATCCGCGTCCGGTGGGTGGCCCGCGGTCGTCCGCACCGCATGCCCGCGACGCGGTCGGCGGTGGCGGCCGGACTGGCGGCGCTCCTCGTCGGCTCGCTCCTGTTCCTCGCGATGCCGCGTCTGCCGACGCGCCTGGTCCGCACGCCCCCCTTCTCGCTCGGCGGGAACGACCCGCGGTCGATCCCCGAGGGCGCCGACAGCACCGTGAACCCGGGGCTGCTGCCGCCCGGCGAGGGCGGGATCGTCGACTTCTCGGCGAACGCGTACCCGGGCTTCTCCGGGGCGATGGACCTGCGCGCCCGCGGCATCCTGTCGGACGAGGTGGCGTTCCGGGTGCGTGCCGATCACGCGGCGCTGTGGCGCGCGGAGGTGTTCGACACGTTCGATGGGCGGGTCTGGACACCGTCGGACCGCGAGCAGACCCCGCTCACCGCGGGGTGGGACCAGGCGCTCCGCACGCCGTACGGGGACTTCGGCGACGCGCTCGAGATCCGCCGGCTGACCCAGACCTTCTACGTCGCCTCGGACCAGCCCAACGTCCTGTTCGGCGCGAACCGCATCGACGACGTCTACTTCCCCGCCGGTGGGCTCGAGGCCGACCGCTACGGCACCGTCCGCGCGCCGATCCTGCTCGA
>DASQKC010000116.1:0-20012 GCA_035630755.1 Actinomycetota bacterium
CTCGTTGAGGACCTTGTCCGCGGGCCACCCGCGGTCGAGCAGGATGATCGTCCCCTCGTGGATCTCCTCGGCGAGCCCGTCGTACAGGTCGTCGTGCATCTGCTTCACGAGGTCGGCGTCCGCCAGCGCCGACAGCACGATCTCTTCGTCGCTCATGTCCTCAGCCCCTCAGTCGCTCGCCTTTGGGATCGAACAGCGGCTCCGCGCTCACCGTGGCCGCGTGACGTTCGCCGAAGTACTCGACCTCGACGGACGTGCCCTCGGTGGCGAGCGCCGCCGGCAGGTAGCCGTAGACGATGCCGCGCCCGATCGTGTAGCCGTACCCCGCGCTCGTCACGTACGACACCACGCGGCCGTCGTGCCAGATGGGCTCCTTGCCCATCACGACGGTCCGCGGGTCCTCGAACGTCATGCAGGCCAGCCGCTCGGCGGGCTCGCCCTTCGCGTCGAGGGCAGCCCGGCCCTGGTGGTCCTTGTCTTTGCCCACCGCGAACCCGAGCCCCGCCTCGAACGGGTCGTGTTCGGTGGAGATGTCCTGGCCCCACAGGCGGTAGCCCTTCTCGAGCCGCAGCGAGTCGAAGGCGCCGAGACCGGCGGCGATCAGGCCGTGCTCGCGCCCGGCCGCCCACAGGGCGTCCCAGAGCCGGGCGCCCTGCTCCATGGGTCCGTACAGCTCCCAGCCGAGCTCGCCGACGTAGCTGATCCGCTGCGCGAACAGCGGCACCTCGGCGACGTCGACGGGCGCGCCGCGCAGGTAGCCGATCGCCTCGTCCGACACGTCGTCGTCGCTGACCGCCTGCAGGACGTCCCGCGCGCGCGGGCCCCACAGGCCCAGGCAGAACGACCGGCGGGTCGCGTCGTCGATCCGCACCCGCTCGCCGGAACGGATCTGCGCGCGCAGCCAGGCGAGGTCGTGCATCCCCGAGCCGCCGCCCGTCACCACGAGGAAGGTCTCCTCGTCGAGCCGCGTGACGGTGAGGTCGCATCGGATCCCACCACGCGGGGTGAGCATCGCCGTGTAGACGACGCTGCCGACCGGCCGGTCGATGCGGTTCGCGCAAACCCACTCCAGGAACGACAGCGCGTCGGGGCCCTGCACGTGGAGCTTCACGTACGGCGTGATGTCGAACAGGGCCACCGTCTCCCGTGTGGCGAGATGTTCGGCCCCCTCGATCGGCGACCACTCGCGCGCCGCCCACCCCGAACGGCGCGCCCACCCGTGCGTCACGCCGCCGACGAGGGGCCGGTTCGCCTCGAACCACTGCGGCCGCTCCCATCCGGCGCCCGTGACGAACACGGCGCCCTGCACCACGTGCCGAGCGTGGAACGGCGTCAGCCGCAGGTCGCGCGGGCTCGTCGGCTGCTGGCGCGGGTGCAGGATGTCGTACACCTCGCGGTACTGCTGGGCGCCGCGCTGCTGGACGTAGGCGGGGGTCGTCTGGAACGTGTAGAAGCGGTTCGCGTCGGCCTCGGCCAGGTCGTAGCTCGGCTCGCCGGCGACCATCCACTCCACGGCCTGGCGCGCCATCCCGGCGGCGTGGGTCACCCACACGGCCTCGCACACCCAGACCCCGCGCACGTCCGCGCTCTCGCCGACGATCGACCCGGCGTCGGGCGTGAAGGAGAACATCCCGTTGATCGACCGCGTCGGATCGGTGGGGCGCATCCGGCCGGCGAGCGCGGGGAACAGGCGGGCGGTCTCGGCCTCGCAGGCGTCGAAGTCCTCGGGGGTGAACGGCATCAGCGAGGGCTGCATCGCGCCGCCCGGCGCCCGCAGGTCGCGCTGCGGCGTGAGGATCGGCTCGTGCCGGTAGTTCCCCACCCCGTAGTGGTCGTCGCGCTGTCGGTGGTAGAGCGACATGTCCTTGTGCCGGACGATCGGATGCGTCGCCCAGTCGAGCCCGTCGAGCCCCGGGACCGGATCGGTCCACACGAGCTGGTGCTGGACCGCGACGAGCGGGATCGGCACGCCGGCCATATCGCCGACGCTCGGACCCCAGATCCCGGCGCACAGGAGGACACGTTCGCAGGCCACGTCGCCGCGGTCCGTGCGGACCCCGTGGACGCGGCCCTCGCGGATGTCGAACCCGGTGACGGCGACGCCGCCCTCGAACGCGACGCCCGCCGCCTCGGCACGCCGGCCGAGCGCCGCGGCGATCTTCCATCCCTTACCCGCACCGTCGGAGGGCACCCAGTACCCGCCGAGGATCGTCGTCGGGTCCAGGAGCGGCGAGCGCTCTGCGCACGCGGCCGGCGAGAGCAGCTCGGTCCCCTCGATCCCGTAGCTGTGCGCGAACCCCTGGCGGCGTTTCAGCTCCTCCATCCGATCGGCGGTCGTCGCGAGCTCGAGGCCGCCGACCCCGTACCAGACCCGCTCGCCCTCCAAGTCGAGCGCGTCGTACAGGGCCACCGAGTCCCGGGCGATGCGACACATCGTCCGCGAGCCGTTCGTCTGGAAGACCAGGCCCGGCGCGTGCGAGGTCGAGCCGCCGGTCTCGAACAGCGGACCCTGGTCGAGCACGAGCACGTCGGTGACACCCATCTCGGCCAGGTGGTACGCCGCCGAAGCGCCGACGATCCCGGCGCCGACGATCACGGTCTGGGCGCGATCACGCATGGCGTCCCCCGATGGTGTCGATCCGACGTTGCGCTGTCATCGATGGTGTCGCGCGGGGCGCAACAACCCTCGGTGGAGCGTCCTCATCGGGGACGACGGCGGGGCGGCCGATCCGGCCGCCCCTCCCGTCGGTCCTCCGTCGATCCGTTACGACGCCTGCGGCAACCAGGCCTGCCACGTGTCCGCGTTGGCGTCGATCCAGGTCTGGGCGGCGTCCTCGCCGTCCTCACCCTCCTGGATCGCCTGGGCGACGACGTTCTGCTCCATGTCCGTCCACTCGAAGTTCGAGAGGAACTCGAACGCCGCGGCGTCCTTCGTCTCGAGCTCCGAGCTGAACGCCTTGTACAGGACGTCGTCCGCGTAGTCGCAGTTGTAGCCGATGGCCTCGGGGTCGTTCAGCGCGATGTCCGCGCACTCGTCCGTGTACTCGGGGAGCTCCACCTCGACGAGGTCGTACTTCGCGTTCGCCCACTGCGGCGTCCACCAGTACATCAGGATGGGCTCCTCGTTCTGCACGGCGGTGTCGAGCGCCGCGAGGGTCGCCGGCTCCGATCCCGTGTACACGACCTCGAGGTCCAGGCCGAGCGCCTCGATGATCTGCTCGTCGAAGATCGAGTATGTCGTGTCGGTCCCGAGGAACCGGCCCTTGTCCCCGGTCTCCGCCGTCGCGAAGATGTCGGCGTTCTCCTTGTACCCCTCCCACGTCGCGAGCTCGGGGTACTGCTCGATCACGTAGGACGGCACGAACCAGCCGATGTTGCCGGTGATCCCGAGCAGGCCGCCGTCGACGACGGTGCCGGCATCATCGATGTACTGCTCGCGGTCCGTCGAGTGGCCCGACGGCCAGACCTCGAGCGTCGCGTCGATCGTCCCGTCGGCCATGCCAGGGAACTGGGCCTTCTCGTTGACGTCCTGGAGTTCGACGGTGCACCCCATCTGCTCTTCCATCAGGACCTTGGCGACGTTCGCGTTCGCCTCGGCGCCGACCCATGGGTTCACCGCGAGCGTGATCGGCTCGCTGCCGCACTGCGCGACGTTCGCGGCGGCCGTCCCCCCACCGGCGGGCTCCGAGCTCGAGACGTCGCTGCAGGCCGCGAGCGCCAAGGTCACCGCCGCTGCTGCGGCGGCGACCGTCCATGTCCGGTTCCTCATCCGTCCACCTCTCTCCCTTCATCGTCGTCCTCGCCGTCCGATGCCACCTCGGCATCGCCCGGCACGATCGCCTTGAGTCGGGGCCAGCGCACGAAGCCGAGGGCCCCCACGGGGCCTCGCTGCATCCTGGGCGCCGACCCCATCGCCTGAGTTATACGGTCGAGGACGATGGCGAGGAGCAGGATGCTCACGCCGGCCACCACCCCGCGCCCGATCTGGCCTTTGCCGAGCGCGAACACGACCTCCTGTCCCAGCCCGGCCGCACCGATCAGCCCGGCGATGATCACGACCGACAGGACCATCATGATCGTCTGGTTCACGCCGAGGAGGATCGTGGGTTTGGCGAGCGGCAGCTGCACCTTGCGCAGCAGCTGCATCGACGTGGCCCCGTAAGCATCGCCGGCCTCGACGATCTCCTTGGGGACCTGCCGGATTCCGAGGTTCGTGAGCCTGATCCCGACCGGGAGCGCGTAGATGAACGACGCGATGATGGCGGGCACGCGCCCCGGCTCGATGAGCAGCAGCACCGGGACCAGGTAGACGAAGGCGGGCAGGGTCTGCATGGCGTCGAGGATCGGCCTCGTCGCGCGTTCGAACCCATCGCTCTTCGCGCAGAGGATCCCGAGCGGGATCGCCACCGCGATCGTGATGATCACCGCGACGAGCACGAGCGTGAGCGTCGCCATGGCGAAGTCCCACATCCCGAGCATGCCGATAGCCAGGAAACACAGGAACACGCCGGCCGCGAGCCGCCATCCGGCCAAGGCGAACGCGATCGCCGCGAAGAGCCCCGCGATGATCCACCAGGGCTCCTCGAGGAACACCTTCTCGAACGGGTCGAGCGCGTAGATCAACGTCCAGTCGCTCAGCGTGCCGGTGGCGTCGCCCAGGTTCGTCTGCGACCAATCGACGACGTTGTTCGCGGTGTCGGACACGAGCGGGGTCTCGAACCGCTCCGGGAACTCCTGCTGACGCAGCACCTCTCGACCGATCCCGACCGCGAGGACCGTGATGACGATCGCGGCGACGATCTGCAACCGCCGGCTGACCGGCCGGCCACCGAGCGTGAGGGGTCGACGACGGGTCCGGCTCCTGACGCTCCACGCGGTGGTCACGCGGTCGAGCACGATCGCCATCACGACGATGGCGATCCCGCCGTTCAGCGCCACCCCTACGTCGAATCGCTTCAGACCGTTGAGGACGGACTGCCCGAGGCCATCCGCCCCGACGAACGCCGCGATCACGACGATACCGAGCGCCATCATGAAGGTCTGGTTCACGCCGAGCATGATCGACGGCTTCGCGAGCGGGACCTGCACCATCCGGAGCGACTGGCGCTCGGTCGTCCCGAAGGACTCGCCCACCTCGAGCGACGTGGTCGGCACGTCGCGGATCCCGAGCGCGGTGAGTCGGATCGCCGGCGGCAACGCGAACGCGAGCGTTGCGAGGACCGCCGGTGGGATCCCGATGCCGAACAGCAACACGAACGGCAGCAGGTACGAATACGCAGGGATCGTCTGCATGGCGTCGAGGATCGGACGGAGCACCCGCTCGACCCGCGGACGCCGGCCGGCCCAGATGCCGAGCGGGATCCCGATCAGTAGGGCGAGCGAGACCGAGATGGTGAGCAGGGCCATCGTCTCGAGCGCGGCCTCCCACACGCCGAGCAGCCCGAAGCTGAGGACGCCGAGACCCGCGAGCAGGGCCATCCGCCACCCGGCGACCACGCCGGCGAGGGCCGCGGCCCCGATCACGACGCCGAACCACGTCATCCGCTCGAGCGCCGTCAGGATGTTGTCGTAGAGGAACTCGCTCGCATCGGCGATCGGGGTGAGGAAGTACACGAACAGCGGGCTCGTCGTCCGGTTCTCGACCGCCCAGACCCCGAAGTCGTCGAACCACTTCGTCACGTCGACCTGCCAGGACTCCGGGAAGCCCGGGTCCAACCACGCGTAGCCGATGACGAAGACGACGGCGACCACGAGGGCCCACGCGATCCGACGTGGCCACGGCGAGCGGTCGGGCGGCCGCACGACCGAAGGCGCGGGCTGGAGCGCCACCCGAGACGCGAGGGCCTCGGTGACGGCCACTAGTCCGCCTCCACGAGGGCGCGCATCACCGCGCCACGGTCCACCATGCCGACGCAGGCGTCACCGTCCATCACGCGGATGGTGCGGTCTGCCTCGGCCACCATCGGGATGAGCTCCTGCACGTGCGCGTCGGCCGCCACGGTCGGCCCGTCGGTCGGCGCGTTGCCGTTCGCGGGCGTCATGATCGCGCGCGCGGTGAGGACGTGGGCGCGGGGCACGTCCTTCGTGAAGTCGGCCACGTAGTCGTCGGCGGGGTGCGCCACGACCTCCTCGGGCGTGCCGACCTGCACGAACTTCCCGTCCTTCATGATCGCGATCCGGTCGCCGAGCTTGAGCGCCTCGGCGAGATCGTGCGTGATGAAGATCATCGTCTTCTTGAGGTCGCGCTGCAGGGCGATCACCTGGTCCTGCATGTCGCGCCGGATCAGCGGGTCGAGGGCGCTGAACGGCTCGTCGAACAGGAGGATCTCGGGGTCGTTCGCCAGCGCGCGCGCCAGACCGACCCGCTGCTGCATCCCGCCCGACAGCTCATCGGGGAACGACGCGCCCCAGCCCCCGAGCCCCACCTTGCTGAGCGTGTCGTCCGCGATCGCGAGGCGTTCGTCTTTGTCGCGGCCCTGGATCTCCAAGCCGAAGGCCACGTTCTCCACGATCCGGCGGTGCGGTAGCAGCCCGAAGTGCTGGAACACCATCGAGATCTTCTTGCGACGGACATCGCGGAGCCGGGCGTCGTCGAGGGCCATGATGTCCTCGCCGTCGATCAGGACCTGCCCGCCGGTCGGGTCGTGGATGCGGTTGATCATGCGCACGAGCGTCGACTTGCCCGAGCCCGACAGACCCATCACGACGAACACCTCGCCCGGGGTCACGTCGAAGGAGATGTCGCGGACCGCGGCGACGCACCCGGTCTTCTCGAGCAGCTCGGCGCGCGGCAGATCGGCGTCGGGGGTCCCGACCACCTTGTCCGCCTTCGGGCCGTAGATCTTCCAGACGCTCCGACACGACACGGCTGCGTCGTTCACTCGCCCCCCTGGCTCGCGGATGTGTTCGACCCTGCGGATGGTCTGCCACGAGCGCGGTGTGCGCAACACAGCCGTTGCGACCTCGGCAACGTGGGCGCGCAGGACGCGGCGTTCAGACGTTCGCGGCCCCGAGCCCGACGAGCACGAGCCCGATCACCGTGAGCACGACGCCGACGTACTGGTTGGGCACCGGGCGCTCGTGGAGGAACGCCACCGAGAGCAGCACCGCGATGAGCGGGAACACCGCCGACGCGATCAGGACCGGGATCACGAAGCCCGCCTCGGCGCCGATCGAGTACCCGAGCACGCCGATCAGATCGGCCCCGCCCACGGTGAGGGCGGCGACCGCGGCCGGGCCGGCCACGAACCGCCCGCGGAGCTCCCGCTTCCGCCAGAGGATGCCGAGGGCCACGAACGCCACGAGCTGCGCCACGCGCGAGCTCCACAGCCCGAGCTCCCACCCCAGGTCCTGGGACAGCTTGGCGAGCGTCAGCCCACCCACGCCGAACCCGATCGCGGACACGATCGCCCACGGCAGGCCCGGCGGCATCGTGTGCGTCCCCGCCCGGACCTTCCGCAGGTCGGTCGAGGTGAGCATCACCCCGAGCACCGTCACCACCCCGCCGACGATGATGCCGAGGCTCGGGCGCTCGCCGAGCACGACGATCGCGAGCACCACGCCGACGAGCGCGTAGGTGGCGCCGACCGGCGACACGACCGCGAGCGGGCCGAGCTCGAGCGCCTTGTAGTGCGTCACGTAGGCCGTCGCGGAGAACACCGCGTTGAGGACGATCCACCAGACCAGCGTGCCGGCCGACGCCAGGTCCTGCCCGCCCACGAGCGCGATGACGGTGACGACCGCCGCGCTGAACGTCTGCGCCACCAGCACGACCCACAGGCTCCCGATGCGTCGTCCGGTGACGGCGCCGGTGAAGTCGGCGAGCCCCCAGCCGAGCGCTGCGACGAGGCCGTAGATCACGCGTCGCCCCGGCGGCCGGGCGTCCGCGCCTCGGCCAGGGCGTCGACGGCGACCACGCCGGTGCGGCCGACCAGCATGGGGTTCGCCTCGAGGGACGTGATCCGGTCCCGCAGGTCGTGCGCGGCCCGTGCGATGGCCTGCACGGCCGCGGCGAGGGCGGTCAGATCGTGGCGCACGTCGGTCAGACCGCACCGCTCCGCCTGCGCCCGGACGAACGCCGCCGCCTGCGACCGCGTGAGCGGTCCGGCCGCGAACGTCGCCCGGCCGTCCTCGGCGAGCGCGCCCCCCGGCCGCATCGTGACGCACGCGCCGAAGCGGTCGTCGACGACCGCGCCCACGAGCACCTCGTGGCCCGAGGCCATCTCCTGCACGAGGACGCGCGGCGACGCCGCCCCGGCGCCGGTCGCGGCGTCGAGGACCTCGGTCGCGGCCGCGGTGACCGCCGCGCGGCCGCGCAGGTCCAGCCGGACCCCGCCGAGCTTCGCCTTGTGCGGCAGCTCGGGCGCCAGCGCCTTCACCGCGACGCGGCCACCGATCGCGGCGGCCGCGTCGGCGGCGTCCTCGGGCGAGCGCACGACCGCCTCCTGCGGCCGCCGGACCCCGTACAGGTGGAGGATCCCCGCCGCGACGGCCTCGTCGACCGGGCCCGTCCTGCCCCGGAGCAGCCGGCGGGCGGCCGCGCGGTTCGCGTGGGCCGCGGGCGACCTGGTGACGCGTTCGCGGCCCGCGCGGTGCTCGAGCAGCGCCCGGATGGCGCCGGCGGCCGCGCGGTGACCTTGCAGGAACGGGAGCTTGCTCCAGCGACGTGTGAACGCGCGCGCCTCGTCAGTGTAGGCGAGGGGGCTCATGCAGACCGAGGCGAACACGACCCCGGTCGAACGCTGCAGCTCGACGGCCTTCGCGAGGATCCCGTCGGCCCACGGCGACTCCCCCGGGAGGCGGGGCGGGAACGCGTCGAACGCGACGACGCCCACCGCGGGCTCGGCCGCCAGCGCCGCGAGCGCGTCCTCGAACATCTTCGTCTCGACCGCCGCTTGCCCGGTCACGTCGAGCGGGTTGTTGAGCGACGCGAAGGACGGGAGCGCCGTGCGGAGCGCGGCGCGCGTCCGGGCGCCGAAGTCCGGCAACGGCAGCCCTTCGGCGCCCGCGGCCTCGGCGAACAGGGTGCACGCGCCGCCCGACTGCAACGCCGCGGCCACGCCCTCGGTCCGGACCTTCGCCGCGTGCGACAGCAGCACGGCCGCCTCGAACATCGTGACGGGGTCCTCGACGAGGACCACCCCGTGGCCCCGGAGCCACGCGTCGCGGAGCGCCGTGTCCCCCGCCAGCGCGCCGGTGTGCGCCACGATCGAGCGCAGCGCCGCCTCCGACCGGCCCTCGGGGGCGCAGATCAGGACGGGCTTGCGGGCCGCGCGCAGGGCGTCGAGGCCGCGGCCGATCCCCTCCACGTCGCGCATCGTCTCGACGTAGCTCGTGACGACCTTCGTCGCCCGGTCCTCGGCCGCCCACGTGAAGAGGTCGCCGAGCCCGAGCACCGCCTCGTTCCCGACCCCGAGGATGATCCGGAGCCCGACGCCCCGGTCGGACGCGAGCTGGTTCATCGTCCACGCCACGGTCCCGGACTGCGACAGCACGCTGATCCCGCCCGCGACGGGCAGGGGCGGCGGCGTTGTGCCGTAGGGCGCGACGCGGTCGACGTAGTTCACGAACCCCTCGACGTTGGGCCCCAGCACGGGGATCTTCCGTCGCAGGGCGGCCTCGCGGAGCTCCGCCTGCAGCGCCCGGCCCTCGTCCCCCGCCTCGGCGAACCCCGAGGACACGACCATGATCCCCCGAACCCCGCGGTCGGCGCACGCGTCGACCATGCGCACCACGACCTTCGCCGGGACCACGAAGACCACCAGGTCGACGCCACGCGGCAGGTCCTCGACGGCGTCCAGGCAGGGCCGCCCCCAGACCGTGTCGTACTTCGGGTTGATGGGGTACAGGTCGCCGTCGAACCCGAGGTGCGCGAGCGACCGTTCGATCTCGGGAGCCCACGAATCGGACGACTCGGACGCGCCGACGATCGCGATCGACCGGGGCGCGAGCAGCCGGCGCAGGTCCCACCGGGGCCCGCGCACTCAGCTCTCCCCGCGGAACCGCGCGTCGCGCCAGGCGATCGCCGCCTTCAGCCCCTGTTCGCTCGTGATCCGGCGAAACTCGTCGCGCGCCGGCAGGTTCGCGGTCTCGATCATCACGTCGAGCTCGGTGTTCGCGGCGAGCGCCGCGCGGAACCCGGCCACGTCCCACACGCGGTTGAGCGCCCGCTTCGTCGTCTGGACGACGAAGGGCTCGTTCTTCGCGATCTCCTGGGCCAGCGCCATCGTGGCGTCGGCGAGCTCGTCGCGCGGGACGACACGGTTGACCAGCCCGATCCGGAGGGCCTCGTCGGCCGTGATCCGGTCCTCGCCCGTGAACAGCAGCTCTTTGGCCGTGCGCACGCCGACGACCCACGGCAGGAACATCGAGACGACGCCGGAGCCGAACCGGACGTCGACGTAGCCGAAGTAGGCGTCGGCGGCGGCCACGGCGATGTCGCACGCGAGCATGAGGTCGGTGCCGCCGGCCAGGCAGTAGCTCTGGACGCTCGCGATCACCGGCTTCGGGCAGTCGTGGATCGTGAGCATCTGGGCGGTGCCGGTGGCGAGGCTCCGGTGCCAGCCCGCGGTGTCGAGGGTCCCCTCCTCGGCGTCCTCGCTGAGGTCGTAGCCCGCGCAGAACGCCCGGCCGGCCGCGGCCAGCACCACGACCCGGACCGCGTCATCGCGCCCGGCCTCCCCGATCGCCGTCACGAGGGCCTCGAGCAGGTCGTGGTCGAGGGCGTTCAGCGAGCCGGGCCGGTTCATCGTGAGGCGCCGGACCGGCCCCACGTCCTCCACGAGCAGCACGGGCTCGGACGCGGACTCGCTCACGGGTATCACGCCTTTCGTGGGACGACGGCAGGGCCGGGGGCCGCGATCCTAGCAACGGCCGCGGGCGGGGGGCGAACCGCGCTGCGCCCCCGTGCGTATCCCCGGTCAGAGCACCGCGGTGGAGCCTCGGCGACCGCAGCGGGCTCGTCCGGAAGGATCGTGTCGGGACGAGGCTTGCATGGCGCGCACGCCCTGTGGTACTCACCCGTATCTGGATCGAACGGCCGGTCAAACATCGGCCTCGGACCCCGAGGAGGGCCCATGACGCACCCGAAGGATCTGTCCCGCAGGGCTTTCCTCCAGCGAGCGGGAGGTGCCGCGATCGCCGTCCCCTCGATCGCCGCCATCCTGGCCGCCTGCAGTAAGCCGGGTGAGGGAGGGGGAGGCACGACCGGGACCGAGGAGATCCCGATCGCCACGCTCGAGCAGCCGGTACTTCTGCCGCTCAATAGCGACCCGATCGCGGCCGACACGCCCCCCGAGTCGGGTCCGCTCGTGCTCTACAACTGGGCCGACTACATCTGGAAGAAGAAGGTCAACGAGTTCTCCGAGGAGTTCGGGGTCGACGTCGAGATCACGACCTTCAACAACATGGAAGAGGGCATCGCGAAGGTCCTGAACGGGCAGGTCACGCCGGACGTCTTCGTCCCCACGCCCGGCTACCTCCGGCGGCTCGTGGGCGAGAGCCTCCTCCAGCCGCTCCAGCACGAACTGATCCCCAACATGGAAGCGGCCGTGTGGCCGAGCTACTCCAACCCCGGCCCCTACTACGACCTGGAATGGCGATACACGGTCCCCTACACGATCTACACGTGGGGCGTGGCGTACCGGCGGGACCACGTCGACGACGACACCGCGGCGGCGAAGGGCTGGGACCTCCTCTGGGATCCCGCCTACGCCGGGTACATCAGCCTGTACGACTCGTACGGCGACACCATCGGGATCACGATCCTGCGGAACGGCAGCCTCCAGGTGAACACGGGCGACCAGGCTCTGATCACCGAGGCGAAGGACGCGATCCTCCAGACGATCACCGAGAACGAGGCCCGGCTCACGATCAACGGTGTGTACGCGAAGCTCCCCGCCGACACCTTCCACGTGGCCGAGTCGTGGTCCGGCGACATCGTGGGAGCCCAGTGGTACCTGCCGAACGACACGGAGTGGGACGTCCTCGGGTTCTGGCGCCCGCCCAACGGCGAGACGATGATCGGCAACGACCTGCTGGCCGTGCCCACCTCCGCCAACAACCCGCGGCTGGCCCACGAGTTCATCAACTTCTTCCTCGACGATACGCACGGGTACGAGAACTTCACCAACTGGAACGGGTACCAGCCTCCGTTCTCGTCGATCAACCCCACCCGGCTCGTCGAGGAGGGCGTCGTGCCACCGGGCGCCGAGGCAGCGGTCGTGACCGAGGAGATGTTCAAGACCGACCTCACCCCCATCGAGCTTGAGTCCGACGTCGAGCAGATGTGGCTCGACGCGTGGACCGAGATCAAGGCGGGAGCCTGACATCGGGTCGACCGGCACGCTGATCGAACGGCCGCCGTCGCGGCGGGGTCGACGCCGCGACCGGTCGACTGAGGACAAGCGAACCGGTGCGTGGTACCCGCGGTGGTACTGGCCCTCGTTCACGGTGGGCGGGACGCTGTGGATCCTCGTGCTGTTCGTCGTCCCGTTGTACGTCGTGTTCTCGGTCGCGTTCGGGACCGTCGACACGGTCTTCCGGCAGCCGGTCCCCTACTACGCGCCATGGTGGTGGTCGTTCTCCACGTTCGACGACACGCTGAGCAAGTTCTACGGCGAGGGGGGCATCTACCAGGCGGCGCTCGTCCGGACGTTCGTCTACGTCTTCCTCGCATCGCTGATCTGCCTCGTGGTCGGCTACGCGGTCGCCTACTACACGGCCCGGTGCGCCGCGAGGTACAAGGGCCTGATCCTGATCCTCCTCGTCTCGCCGCTCTGGATCAGCTACCTGATGCGGATCTACGCTTGGCAGGGGTTGCTCGAGACCAACGGTCCGATCAACTTCCTCCTCGGCCCCTTCGGGTTCCGCGACACGAACTGGCTCGAGGGGATGCACATCACGGTGATCCTCGGGCTCGTCTACGGCTACATCCCGTTCATGATCCTGCCCGTCTACGCGTCGCTCGACCGGATCCAGGAGAGCATGCTCGAGGCGGGCCGCGACCTCGGCGCGAGCGGCCGGCAGACCTTCTGGCGGGTGACCCTGCCGTTGTCGCGGCCGGCGATCCTGGCCGGCATCGTGATCGTGAGCCTTCCGATGTTCGGCGACTACTACACGAACGACCTGCTGAGCACGAACCCGAGGACGTCGATGTTCGGCAACCTGATCTCGGTGCAACGGGAGGCGCCGGGCGGCTCGACCCGCATGGCGTCCCTCGTGCTGATCCTCTCGCTCATCGTGCTCATCCCCATGGCCTATTACCTGCGCGAGACGCGACGAGCATCGGAGCGCGATCGATGAGCGTCGCACTCGAGTCGCGGAGCAGCGAGGTCACCCAGCAGAAGAGCGGCCGGTTCATCGGCCCGTGGCGGAAGCCCTACACGTTGCGGGCTGTCACGATCGGCTACCTCCTGTGGTCCCTGCTCCCGGTCGTGATCGCCGTGATCTTCTCGTTCAACGAAGGGCGTTCACGGATCTTCTGGCAAGGCTTCTCTCTGCGCTGGTGGTCGCAGGATCCCACCGATGCGCTCCTGCACGACCCGGCGATGTTGCAGGCCATGCGTCAGACGTTCACCCTCGCGATCCTGACCGTCCTCATCGTCGTGCCGCTGGGCACCCTGTTCGCGATCGGGATCGACCGATGGCACGGACGTGTCCCCAGGACGGCGAACTTCGGGATGCTGATGACGTTCGTGGTGCCCGAGATCATCCTCGGCGTCTCCCTCTACATCCTGTTCACCAACCTGCTCAAGGGGCTGGTGCCGCTCGGCACGCCGGCGCAGCTGCTCGGCCTCGCCACCTTCCAGCTGAGCTACCCGGTGGTGATCGTGCGGGCGCGGCTCCTCGGCATCGGGCCCGAATACGAGGAGGCCGCGATGGACCTGGGCGCGACCCCCGGGCAGTCGATCCGCCGGGTCCTCCTGCCCCTACTCATGCCCGCGATCATGGCGAGCGTGGCGCTCGTGTTCGCCGACGTCGTCGACGACTTCGTCACCGTGCAAGCGCTCTCGTCGGAGGCGAGCAGCGAGACGCTCGCCCAGAAGATCTACGCGGCCTCCCGCGCCTCACCCACGCCGGAGGTGAACGCCGCGGCGACGGTCATGCTGATCACCACGCTCCTCGTGGTGGGCCTCGGCCTGCTCCTGTACCGCCGGCTCAGCCGGGGGCAGGAGGGGACCGGTGGTGCAGGCGACTTCACCAGCCTGTAGACCGGCTCAGGCCTCGTCGGTAGAGAGCTCGAAGTCCGGGTCGACGTCGACGAGCTCAGCGCCGAGGTCGGCCAGCACACGGAGCGCCTCGCGGGGGAAGTGCGCCGTCACGGCGTCACCCGACCGGTAGGCGTCGACGTCGCCGTCGTTCGGGACCCAGGCCTGGATCGTCTGGCCGCTCGCGAGGTGCAGGATCACCTGCAGCGTGGACCCGACGTACACCACGCGCTCGACGATCGCGGGGATCCGGTTCTCCCCGCTCATCCCCTGGGCGTCGATGTCGACGCGCTCGGGCCGGATCGTGATCTTCGCGTCGCCGCTCGTGTCGGCGTCACCCTGCCCCGCAACGAGCTCGAACTCGCCGAGATGCACTCGGCAGCCGCCGCTCGTGACGCCGGCCGCGCGCGCGTCCATCAGGTTCGAGACACCGAGGAAGTCGGCCACGTAGGCCGTGGCCGGCTCCTCGTAGATCTCCTTGGGCGGCCCGACCTGCTCAACCCGGCCCTGCGACATCACCGCGATCCGGTCCGACATCGTGAGGGCCTCCTCCTGGTCGTGCGTCACGTAGATGAACGTGATCCCGACCCGCTCCTGCAGCGCCTTCAGCTCGATCTGGAGGCGTTTGCGGAGCTTGGCATCGAGCGCGCCGAGGGGCTCGTCGAGCAGCAGGACCTTCGGGTTGAGGATCAGGGCCCGCGCGAGCGCCACGCGCTGCTGCTGGCCGCCCGACAGCTGGCTCGGGCGCCGGTCGGCGAACCCGGACATCTGGACCAGCTCGAGGGCGTCGCCGACGCGCGTCGTGTCCTCGCCCTTCGCGACCTTCTGGTACTTCAGGCCGAAGCCCACGTTCTGCTGGACCGTGAGGTGCGGGAACAGGGCGTAGTTCTGGAACACCGTGTTCACGTCGCGTTTGTGGGGCGGCGTCTGCGCCATGTCCTCGCCATCGAGCAGGATCTGGCCGCCGGTGGGGCGCTCGAACCCCGCGATCATGCGCAGGGTGGTGGTCTTCCCGCACCCCGAGGGCCCGAGGAGCGAGAAGAACTCGCCCGAGGGCATCTCGAGGTTGATCCCGCTCACCGCGGTGAAGTCGCCGAAGCGCTTCACGAGATCCACCAGCTGGACGTCGCCACCCGCCATGGTCGCGGAGTCTATCCGGTGCCGGCGCCGTGCGGTCAAGCCTGATCCGCCGTTCGATCAGCGTGGCATGATGCGCCGACCATGGACCGCCCGCCCGTCCCCCGCGCCCGCGTTCCCGCGCTGCTCGCCGGGTACTGGGGCTTCGGCCAGTTCTGGGGCGTATGGGTGATCGCGATCACCGCCTACAACGGGCGGCACGGGATCGACGACGCCCGCTACGGCCTCTCGCTGATGGTCCTCTCGGTGGCCGCCGTCGCCGTGATGGCGTTCGTCACGCCACGGTTGGCGACCCTGCCGCTCACCGTGACCGTCCCGGGCGGTCTGGCGGTCCTCGGGCTGGGCTCGGTCGCGATGGCGCTCGTGCCGGGCGCGGGCGTCTGGCTCTCGTGCCTCGTGGTCGGCGCGGGCAACGGCCTGATCGACGTCTTCGCGAACACCGCCGCCCAGCGCATCGAGGCCGCGAGCCAGCGGCCCATCCTGCAGTGGCTCCACGCCGCCTACGCGGCGGGCGGGATCACGGGGGCGTTGATCGCCGGGGTCGTCGCGGCGGTGGGGTGGGACGAGCGGGTGGCGTTCGTCGTCGCGGGGGTGGTGCTGGTGGCGCTCGGCGCGTGGAACCGGCGCACGAGCGACCCCGTCCCGGGCGACGTCGCGGCGACGCGGCTCTCGCTGTCCGCCTTCCGGCGGCACCCGGGCCTGCTGGCCGCCGGCATCGTCGTGTTGTTCGCGTTCCTCGTCGAGGGCTCGATGGACACGTGGTCGGGCCGCTACCTGCAGGACTCGCAGGGCGCCGACGCGGTCACCGCCGCCGGCGTGTTCGTCGGCTTCTCGACCGCCCTCCTCCTCGGGCGGCTGTTCGCGGGCCGCATCCTGTTCGGGCTCGGCCGGCGCGCGACGATCCTGCTCGGCGGGGCGGGGGCCATGGCCGCGGGTCTCGTGGTGGCGACGACCGACTCCCTCGCCGTGGTCGCCGTCGCCTACGTCGCGATGGGGTTCGTCCTGTCCTGGGTGGCGCCCGCGGGTTTCGGCCTCGTCGAGGCCGTCGCGCGGGGCGACCAGGCCAACGCGATCGGCGCGGTCACGACCCTCGGGTACGGCGGGTTCGTGGTGAGCCCGGTGCTGTTCGGGTGGATCGCGACCGCGTTCGACCCGCGCGCCGCGATGCTCCTCATCGTGGCCTCGAGCCTGGGGATCATCGTGTCGGGGCTGGCCACCCGCGACCGCACGCCCGCACCGGCGTAGGGTCGGGCCGACATGCGTGCGCTCACCGTCGGCATGCTGGTCGTGGCGGTCCTCGCGGCCTGCTCGGGTCAGGACCCGTCGGCCCCGTACCGCCTCACCGGTGCCGAACCCGTCCCCGGGTCGTTCGACTGGTGGCTCCTGCCGCCCGAGGACGATCCCGAGATCTCGGTGGCGGACGCGTTCGGCCGGCTGCCCGGGGCCGGTGAGGAACCGGCGTCCTTCGTGGCGTTGGGACGGGTCCGCAACGAGCTCGACGGCTCGGTGGGACCGACCGCCTGGCTCTTCGTCACGCCCCATCTGTGCTTCGCGACGGCGAAGGGCGACCTGGTCTCGCCCGGACGGTTCGGCGACGGTGACGCGTGCACGGACGACAACCTGTACGTGCAGGGTGTCGACGCGCGCACGGGCGAGGTCCTCGGCGGCTTCACCGCGTTCGACACGGTCGAGGGCTGGACGCCCGCCCGCGCCGGCGCGCCCGCCCCCATCGAGGTCCGGACTCAGGCGGGGACGACGCGCCTCCACTGATCGAGCCAGCGAGCCTCCTCGGCGGGGCCGAACCCCACGAGCATCTGGCCGGCGGCGAACCCCGCCTCGTCGATCAGGGCCGACCGCAGGTTCGGCGGAACGACGTGCGCCCACCGGAACGTGGGATCCTGGAACGCGGCCGGCGCCGCCTCGCGCATCGGCACCTGGTAGCCGTTCCACGCGAAGTTGTCCATCGCCACGTCCAGCCGCAGCAGGTGGTCGAGGAACGCGTGCGCCGCGACCGGGGCGCGGCCCGTCGCGGCGATCGCCGTCAGGTCGAGCCCGACGACCCGCGCCGGGTCGGCCGGCGAGACGAACCGGAGCGCGGCCGCGACCGCGTCGGCATCCTCGCCCTCGTAGGCCGCGTAGCGCGGCGCAGTGAGGATGTCGCCCGACCACGCCTGATGGACCGCGAACACCGACTCCGTCAGCCCCTCCTGCACGCCGTCGAGCGTGAACCGCGCGTTCGTCGTGCGGACGGCGTCGTCGAGGAACGCGCGCGCGGCGGCCAGGTCGCCGTCGCTCGCCGCACGCAGATCCGTGACCCCCGCGCGCTGGAGCCCGAGCGCGAGCGCGTCCCGGTAGCTGTCGTAGAAGCCGACGCGGTCGCGGTAGCGGCCGTCCACGAAGACCTCGGTGGGGTCGGCGAGGTGGTCGGGCGCGTCGCCCGGCCGTACGAGGTCGGCCCGCCACCCGATCCCGCCCGAGTAGACGGTGTACGGAGTGGTGTAGCGCTGGCCGGGGTCGTAGAAGGGGCCGTCGCCCGCCGTGAACCACTCCCAGAGGTTCCCGAGGTGCGGGAGGAGGTCGTGCGAGAGGGGCCGCAGGAGCCGCGCCGCCACGAGCCCGCGGAGGACGTCGACGGTGGGGAAGACGACGTCGAAGTCCGCGCCGGGCGCCTGCATCCGGGCCACCGCCTCGTCGATGTGTTCGAAGCTCTCCACCTCGACGCGGAGGCCGCGCGCCGCGTGGGCACGTTCGAAGCCCTCGAGCACGCCCGCCGACAGGTACTCCTTCCACTGGTAGACGCGCAGGACCGCGTCGCGCTCGATCGGCAGGTCGGCCGCGACGGCGAGGTCCTCGTGCACCGGCAACCGGCCGAACCGGGGCGCCGGCGTGGGCGCTTCCTCGCACGCCGACAGCGCGGCGGCGACCGGTCCGGCGAGGGCCGCGGCGCCGGCGAGACGGAGGAATCGCCGGCGATCGAGCCGCTCGTCAGCCGGAGTCGATGGCCCCGTCATGCCACTCGGGATCCTCCTCGAGGAGGGCGCGGTACTCCACGTAGCGCTCGTGCATCGCGGGATCGTCCGCGTTGCGGTCGTAGGTCTCGCGATCTTGGAAGATCGCCAGCATCCAGACCACGTCCGAATCGTTCTCCTGCAGGACGTGCGTCGCGATGTAGCCCTCCATCGGAACGTCCTCCTGCCGGGCCATCACCCCGCGGAGCGTCGCGACGTTCTCGGGACGCACCCGCATCTTCGCCACGGTTCCGTACACCGTCGGCCTCCTCGTTCGTAGGCAGGGCTCGAGCCTACGATCGACGCGGCGGCGGCCGCCAGCCCGGGCTCACGGCTCGAGGTCGGGCGGGAGGGTCCCCGCCCCCCACGCGTCCGCGCCCCCGTCCACGACCACCGTCGTGCCGGTGATGTAACCGCCGCCCGGTGAGGCGAGGAAGGCGATCGTCCGGCCCACCTCGTCGGCCGTCCCGGCCCGCCGCAACGGCACCTGCGCCGCGTAGGCGTCGACCAGCTCCTGGCCCCCGTACCCGAGCACCCCCTCGGTCTGGATCAGCCCGGCCGCGACGCACACCGCCCGGATCCCGTACCGCGACCACTCCAGGGCGATCCCCGCGGCGAACGTCTCGAGCGCCGAGCGCGCCATCGACGAGTGGACCATCATCGGGATCCCCCGTCGGGGGCTGAACCCGAGGAACGCGATGAACCCGGACCGCGCCGGGATCATCCACCGCGCCGCCACGCGCTGCGTGACGTCCCACGTGGCGTCGAGGTTCAGCCGGTGGACGGCGCGCATCCCCGTCAGCGGCGTCTGCTCCAGCGGCGCCGCGAACTGGCCCCCGGCGTTGTTGACGAGGTGGTCCACGCGGTCGAACCGCTCGCCGACGGCGTCGAGGAAGGCGTCGACCTGGTCGGCCTCGCGCACGTCGCACGGCATCGCGAACGCGGCGTCGCCGAGCTCGTCGGCGGCCTCCCGCAGCGGCGCCTCGCGGCGGCCGCAGATCGCCACGCGCGCGCCGGCGTCGACGAAGGCGCGCGCCGTGGCGCGGCCGATCCCGGTGCCACCGCCCGTCACGATCGCGACCTGGCCCGCGAGGGCGTCGGGCGCCAACGGCGATGCGGACGCGCTGGCTACCATGGCCCGCAAGTATGGACGAGCGTCGGCGCGAGGTGACGGGCGAGGGCGGCGTGCGGCTCGCGACGCGCGTCGTGGACGGTCCCGACGACCCGCGCGGCACCCTGATCCTGCACCACGGCCTCGCGTCGTCGCAGCACATCTGGGACCTGATGCTGCCCCGACTCGCCCGTCGGTTCCGCGTCGTCACGTTCGATGCGCGCGGCCACGGCCGGAGCGCGAAGCCGACCTCCGGATACGGCTTCGCGACGACGACGGCCGACGTGGCCGCCGTCGCGCGATCGACGCGCGTCCGTGGTCGCCCGGTGGTGATCGGCGGGCACTCGTGGGGGGCGATGGTCGCGCTCGAGGCGGCGGTCCGCCGGCCGCGCGCGTTCGCCGGGATCTACCTCGTCGACGGGGGCGTCGGATCGCTCGGCGACGAGATGTCGTGGCCCGAGGTCAAGGAGCGTCTCGCGCCCCCGGACATCACCGGGACGCCCGTCGAGACGTTCCGACGCGGGATGCGGACGTACTGGGCCGACGCCC
>DASQKC010000117.1:0-2079 GCA_035630755.1 Actinomycetota bacterium
TACGCCGGACGCTGTGGACGCCTCACCTCCGATGGGCACGTCGGCCGTCGAGGAGTTGATGGACGCGCTCAAGCGCAGCGTCGAGGAAGCGAAGGCACAGAAGCGCGGAGCCGGCGCGCGAAGAAGGACCGGCTGAAACCGGGCGTGGGATCGCCTGCTCGGGACCACGACCTCGCCATCGACCGGCGACTGCGTCGTTCGTTCGCGCTGGTCTGGCTGGTCTTCTCGGCTTTCCTCCCGTTCTTCGTGTTGTGGCTGAGTGACCGTGGGCTCTCTCCTTCGCAGGTCGGCGTCGTGTTGGCGGCCGCCGCTCTGGCCGCGGTGATCGCAGCGCCGTTCTGGAGTCACGTTGCCGATCGGCGAGCGGGGACCGTGCGCACCCTGCAGGTTGCGTTCGTGTCTGCCGGCGTCCTCGCGATCGCGCTCGACCTCACCGGGTCCGTCCTCTGGGCCATCGCGGCCGCTGCTGCGGCATTGGCGGCCGCGCAAGCCCCTCAAACACCGTTGACGGACGCGCTCGCGGTCTCGATCCTGGGTCCTCGGCTGAACGAGTACGGATCGTTCCGGCTGTGGGCCAGTGTCGGCTGGGGGGTCGGCGCCATCGTTTTCGGCGTGCTGTTCCAGCGCGTCGGGCTCGGGCCGATGCTGCCCCTGTACGCCGTGGGGGTCGTCGTGTCCGCCTGGTACGTGGGACGGTTCCACACGAGGCGACCGGTTCCACAGCATCCGGCGCTGGCGTTCGGGTCGTTCGGAGATGCCCTCACCCACGTGGCGAGGCTTCCCCTCTACCTCCTCGGCGTGTTCGTGCTTGGCGCCTCCACGCACGCCGCTTGGGACTTCGTCCCCCTGCGGATCGCGGCTGGAGGCAAAGGTCCGCTGCTGGTCGGGATCGCTGCGGGCGCCAGTGCGTTCATCGAGATCCCGTTCATGCGTTCCAGCGGCTCATTGCTCGACCGGTTCGGGCCGCGACGGGTATTCGTGGCCGGCGCGTCGGTCTACGCGGCCGCCTCGTTCGCATGGGCGTTCGTCACGTCACCTCTGGCCGTCAGCGCGATCAGGGTCGGGATCGGCGTGGGATTCGGACTGACCTACGTGACGCTGGTGGTGATCACGGGCACCTTGGTGCCAGAACGGCTGACGAACACCGGGCAGACGCTGCAGCAGATCTGCTCCCAGGGGTTGGCGCCGATCGCCGGTGGCCTGGTGGGTGGGTTCGTGTATGAGCACATCGGCGCGCGACAGTTGTTCCTGGGTTCGGCAGCGGGCATCGTGGCGGGCATCGCGATCGTCTGGACATCGACCGCGACCCTGGCCGGCCCGGCGACCGAGTAACCCCGACCTGCACGACCTGTTGGAACCGAACTCACCCGATGTAGCCGGGTGGCCGCGGCGAGCACTCCTCGTCGGTTCGTGAGCGCATCCACGTCAGCTGCTCGGCGTAACCCGGATCCAGCGCGACGTTCGTGAGTTCGAACGGGTCCTCTTGGTAGTCGTAGAGCTCCTCCACGCCGCCGGAATAGCGGACGTAGACGAAGCGGTGCGTCCGATACCCGCAGTAGCCGGGCCTCGCGACCTTCTGCCCGCTGCCATCGTGGCCATCGGTCACCGGAGATTCGAGCGCGAAGCCTTCCCGCTCGGTGGACCCGATCAGCGACACGCCCTCGATCTCGCTCGGGAGGGCGACCCCGGCCGCTTCGGCGATCGTCGCGGTCACGTCCACGTTGAGCGCGAGCCGCCGATCCTCACTGCCGGGCTCGAGGTGGCCGGGCCATCGCATCGCCAGAGGCACACGCGACGACACGTTGTAGGACATGTTCTTGCCGCGGAGGCGGTGCTCGCCCCACAAGTGCCCGTTGTCGCTGGTGAAGATCACGAGGGTGTCGTCGAGATCGCGATGCTGCTTGAACGCGTCGAGCAGCGCAGTGATCGCTTCGTCGACCGAGCGGAGCGTCTCCTGGGTGTTCCTCCGCAGCTGCGTGATGTGTTCGATCGATTCCGTCGGGAGCTCTGCCACCCACGGCGGCTTGTCGGACACATCGGCCTCGTTGACGCTCGGACCCAGGAACGGCCCCACGGTAG
>DASQKC010000118.1:0-2247 GCA_035630755.1 Actinomycetota bacterium
CGCAGCTCGTCGTAGTCGGTCGCGTCCACGGACTCGAAGCTGAACCCCATCGTCGCGCATCGTACGCGGCTTCCGTACGCTTGCCGGATGGCCCCCACGTTCGAGGCCCCGCTCCCGCGACGAACGCTCGCCGAGGAGACCCTGGTCGTCCTGTCGCTCTCGCTGCTCGCGAGCGCGGTGTTCGCGATCCTCAGCCTCCTCGAGGCACCCCTCCGCGATTTCACGGTTGCGTCGGTCTCGCAGAGCACGCAGCTCCCGCGGCAGGTATTCGGCGCGCTGTTCTCGCTGGCGCCGGTCTGGCTCGTCGTGTACCTCGTCCGCCGCAACGGCGAGGGGCTCGCGGGGATCGGTCTGCTGTGGGACCGGCCGCGGCAGGACGTGGCGCGCGGGTTCCTTCTCTTCGTGATCGTCGGGTTGGGCGGCATCGGCGTCTACCTCGCCGCGGTCGCGCTCGGCGTGAACCGGTTCGTCGTGCCGGTACCGCCGCTCGGGCACTGGTGGACGGTCCCGGTGCTCCTGCTGAACGCCGCGGAGGCCGCGCTGCTCGAGGAGGTCGTGGTCGTCGCGTACCTGGTCACGCGGTTGCGACAGCTCGGCCTGACCGAGGTCGCGGCCGTCGGTGCCAGCGCGCTGCTGCGCGGGAGCTACCACCTGTATCAGGGGTGGGGCGGGTTCCTCGGCAACGTGGCGATGGGCCTGCTGTTCGGGTTCGTCTTCTCCCGAACCCGGCGCGCGTGGCCGATCGTGATCGCCCACTTCCTGCTCGACGTCGCTGCCGGCATCGGGTTCATCCTGTTCCGGGAGCACCTCCCGGGGTTCCGATGAGCCGTACGCTCGCCCGTCGATCGCTGTCGCAGGCGCTGGCGAGGACCGCGTCCCGCGGCTTCGCGCACCTCGACGGCCTGGTGGACCCGGCCTTCCTGCGCGAGCTCCGCCGGGAGGTCGAGGCCGGTCCGCTCCGCCGGATGGCGGGAACGTTCGGCACGGCGGGCGTCCGGATGGAGATCGACGGCTACGACGTCGAGGCGCCCTTCGAGGGCTTCCCCGTCCTGAGCGAGCTCGCGGCGTCGTTCGCCGAGCGCGTCCGCTCGGACGGTGCGGCGGTGCGGGGCCTGCGCACCTGGCGTCCGAACGAAGCCGGCGTTGCCGTGTACCGGTCCGGATCGGTCGGCGTCACCTCGCACCTCGACGGGCGCTGGTACCGGCGACTCGTCGCGGTGTTCACCGTGGCGGGGTCTGCCCGGTTCGAGGTCCGGCCCTCACGCGAGGGCGAGGTCCTCGAACGGTGGAACGCGCGCGCCGGCTCGGTCACACTGATGCGCGCGCCTGGGCTCGCCGGCGTCCGCGACGGTCGTCCGTACCACGCCGTAGACGGCCCGCCTCGTGGCACCCGCTGCTCGCTCGCGTTGCGGATGCGCGTGGACCCGCTCACGCCCACGAGGTGAACCAGACCCGAAGCTTGAACTCGGCCTCCGTGAGCGGCGCGGCGGTGAGGATCGGCCAGAACCAGACGAACAGGATCACCGATGCGGCGACGAATCCGATCACGACGGGCAGGTACGGTCTTGACCGCGATCCCGCCACGTGCATCTCGGACAGGTCACGCAGGGCGTAGACGCACGCGAGGACGAAGAACGGCGTGATCGGCGTCGCGTAGAAGAAGAACTGCGGACGGGAGACCAGGAACCACGGCAGGTACAACCCGACGATCGTCACGATGACGAAGCCCGCACGCCAGTCGTGTTTCCGCCACCACGCGTAGGCGACGTACGGGATCGCGACGAGGGAGCCCCAGAAGATCGCCGGATTCCCCTGGGCGTAGATCACCTGACGGACCCCGTCCGAGCTGAAGGCCCCGTAGTAGTAGACGGGACGGCCCAGGAAGATCCACTTCCACGCCGGCGAGAAGTAGGCGTGCCACGGCTGACCCTGCTCGTTCAGCGGCTTGAGGTCGGCGTGGAATCGAGCCGCCTTCCCCTGCATCTCGGCCCACCGCTGCAGGTCCCACCCGAAATGCAGGAACCACGGGATGTAGGTCGCGAAGTAGACGACCGCGGGCGTCACCAACAACGCCAGCACGAAGCCGAACCCCTCGGACGTGATCGTCGTCGTGACGGGCGAACGCACCCCGAACCGCTTGCGCCGCATCACCTCCCAGAGGAACCCCAGCACGATCGCGGTCACGAACGCCGTCAGCCCGGCCCACTTCGTGGCCATCGCGGCGCCCCCCGCCGCCCCGGCGGCGAA
>DASQKC010000119.1:0-2632 GCA_035630755.1 Actinomycetota bacterium
ACACCACGGAGTTCGCCGCCTCGACGGGCAGTCCCCGGCGCACGGTGAGCTTCGTCAAGAGCCACGCGCCGACCATGAACCCGATGGCGATGCCGATCCCGTGCGGGGAGATCGCGAAGTCGCCGATCCGGAAGCGGTCGATGACGGGCCAACCGACGGAGGCGAGGGAGCCGGGCATCGCGAGCGAGTCTACCGACGGCCCCGGTTACGACGCCCGACGGCGCGGCCAGAGGCGGGCGACCGCCCGGCCCAGCAGGAGCCCGCTGGCGACGTCGCTCGGGTAGTGCACGCCGAGGGCCACGCGGGAGGCGGCGACCGATGCATCCAGTCCCGTGAGCGCGGTCCGCCCGAGGACGCCGATCCCCAGCTCACGCGCGGCCACGCGCGTGAAGGTCGTGAGGACCGCGGGATGGCTGGACGGCCACGATGTGCCGTGCGGTTCCGCGATCATCCGGCGCGTGCCCTCGGGATCCGCGAGGAACGGACGGGGCCGATCCACGCCACGTTTGATGCCTTGCAGCAACAACCAGGTGGCGCCCGCGCCCGCCAAGGCGCGGGCGCCCTCACGGCGGCGGCCGACGAGCGCGAGGGCGCCGGCGGCCGCCGCGGCCGCGTAGAGGGATCCGAGCTCGGTGACGCCGGCGAAGAAGCGCTCGGAGCGCTCATCGTGCTCGGCATTCAGCGCCTTGAAGAGGTTCTCGTCGAACTCCCGACCCTCCTCCCTGCGGAGGGCGGCGTGCCCGACCAACGCTCCTCCCGCGGCGAGCCCCGCGGCCCATGCGATCCGTCGCAGCCTCATCGGCCGCCCATCATGCGACAATCGGCTGGCCGACGTCTCGAGGCACCGGGAGGGACCGACGTGCGACGTGAACCGGACGACCCCAACGACGCGATCCGCGACGACACACCCTCCGCCGAATACCGCCGCGAAGGACTCGGGGGGAAGGCGGCGGGGTTCATCGTCGCCGGCATCGTCCTGCTGATCTTCTTCCTCCAGAACCTCGACGCAGCGAACATCGACTTCCTCTTCTGGGACTGGGACGTGGCGATCGCGTTGGCGATCGGGATCGCAGCTGTGCTCGGCTTCGTCCTCGGCTGGGGGTTCGCATGGATGCGACGACGGGCAAGGAGGAGCTAGCGGCCCTCGATCTGCCGCTTCTGGCCGAGCGTGCCGACCTTGATCCCGAGCTGCGCCCCGCCGACCGCCGTCAGTCCCGCCGCCACGAGTCCGCCGAGCGGTCCTCGGAAGTGATACGTGACCTCGTGCCGCAGGAGGCTCCGATCGTGCGGCAAGCGAGCGATCGACGTCTCGATCGTCGCGTCGAGGGGTCCCCGCAGGTGGATCGTCGCATGGGACGGCGGCTCCCACCGAAGGATCTCGCCGCGCACCCGTACCCGCACGCCCATGAACGACATCACGACGGAGTAGGTGGAGTCCTCCTCGAGCTCGTCGGGCACCTGGACGCTCTCCACATGTCGTTCCCAGTGCGGGATGTTCGCGGGGTTGCTCACGACCTCCCAGACCCGCTCCGGCGACGCATCGACCTCGACGGAGAACTCCGCCGTGCTCATGAGACGCGGGCGCTCCCGCTCGACCAACCGCGCCACCACACCTCGCGCGTCGGCGCGAGCCGCACGAGGCCTCCGGCGTCGGCGTCGATCTCCGTCGCGAGCGCGCGTGCCGTCTTCGCGCCGCTTCCGAGGGAATCGAGGACGTAGATCGACGCCGTTCCCTGCACCATCGCGCCCACCATGTCGCGCGCGCGCCATTCGGACGCCACGTCCACGGTGAGCGCCGCGGGCGCGTCGGGACCGGCCACGGCGAGCGCGAGCGTCTCGGCCGGGAGCGCTGCGTACATCGCGTGCTCGTCGGCTCGCCAGCGCACCGGCACCACGACCGGGCCGCGTTCGCCGATCAACGTCAAGGCTCCCACACCCTCCGCGCCGAGGGGTTCGCGTACCTCGGGCGGGAGCACGGACAGCGGGTCGTCCCCCTTGGTCGATCGCCGGAACGTCGCGTGGGACGTCGACGCCCCCGCCCAGCGGCCCTTGCCCTCCTGCACCCCGTCGGCGTCGAGGAGCGCCGTGCGCGCGAGCTCGATCCCGACGAACACCCGACCGGGCGGCGCCCAGGCGAACGGGACCTGTTTGGCGTCTACCGCGTAGCCCGCGAAGAAGCGGGCGTTCTTCCGGCTGAACGCCGCCGTCGCACGGGCGATCGACGTGGCACCGGCGACCGCGTCACCCCACGTGTTCCGGTCGAGAGCGTCGTACAGCTTCGCCGACCCAGTGAAAGCGACCGCCAGCTCTCCGTGACGGACGAGGCCGGCCGCCGCAGGATCCGCCTTCCAGGCGCGCGTCTTCACCGCCCGCCGGGAGGTCGTGAACCAGAGCCGGCCGCCGGAGTAGGCGAACACGAGCGGGGTGCAGTGGGGGCCGGTCGGCGCGGAGGTCGCGACGGCGCAGAAGGAACCCTGCTCGAGGACGGTCTGCACCGCGGTGGAGAGGAAGCTCACGTGCTCACCTTCGCACGGTCGCCGGCCGGCGGCCACGCGAGCATCAGGCTCGTCCAGACGAGGTGGCTCGCGAGCGGCGCGGTGAAGGCGTCGATGGAGCCGAGGATCGTCCAGAC
>DASQKC010000120.1:0-3409 GCA_035630755.1 Actinomycetota bacterium
TCGGGTCGGATACGATGCTGGTGGCGCCGGTGTCCATCGGCGACGGCGCCGTCACGGGAGCGGGTTCGGTGATCACGAAGGACGTCCCGGCAGGAGCGTTGGCGGTGGCGCGCGGAGAGCAGCGCCTCGTCGAGGGCTACCGCGAACGCAAGGACGCTCAGCAGAAGGCTTCCCAACGCAAGGGTGGGCGCGCGGCCACCGGCCGGGCCAGGGATCAGAAGGGGTAGCGGGACCGTGGAGATCATCACCAAGAAGCGGATGATGTTGTTCACCGGCACGATCCACCCGGCGTTGGCGCACGAGATCGCCGATTGCCTCAGCATCCCGGTGAGCCCGTCCCAGCTCCGCAGGTTCGCCTCGGGAGAGATCTACTTCCGGGCCGAAGAAAGCGTTCGTGGCGCGGACGTGTTCGTGGTGCAGACGCACTACGAACCGGTGAACGAAGCGCTCATGGAACAGCTGATCATGATCGACGCGATGAAGCGCGCCTCGGCCAAGCGCATCACCGCGGTCATCCCGTACTACGGCTACTCACGTCAGGACCACAAGGCGCTCTCGCGCGAACCCATCAGCGCCAAGTTGGTCGCCGATCTGCTGTCCACGGCCGGCGCCGATCGCGTGATCTCGGTGGACCTGCACTCCGGACAGATCCAGGGCTACTTCGACTACCCATTCGACCACCTCACGGCGCTGCCGATCCTGTCGAACCACTTCAAGGACACGCTGGGTCTGCACGGCGACGACCTGGTCGTGGTGGCGCCCGACGCCGGCCGCATCAAGACCTCGGAGAAGCTCCGCGAGTACCTGCACGCCGACCTGGCGTTCCTCTACAAGCGGCGCAGTCGCCATGAGGCGCACAAGATCGAGGAGATGGCGGTGGTCGGTGAAGTGCAAGGCCGCCCTTGCGTGATCGTCGACGACATGATCGACACCGCGTCCACGATCTCCAAGGGTGTGCACGTGCTCGCCGAGATGGGTGCGGGACCGATCTTCGTCGGTGCCACCCACGGCATCTTCAGCGGCAAGGCGCGCCAGTCCCTGGAAGAGGCGCCGATCGAGCAGGTGGTCGTCACGAACACGCTGCCGATCCCCGAAGAGCGCATGTTCGACAAGTTGAAGGTGCTGTCGATCGCCCCGCTGATCGCGAGCGGTCTGCGTGCCGTGTTCGAGGACAGCAGCGTCAGCGAGATCTTCGGCGGCGCCAACCAGGTCTAGTCTGGCTCGGACTAGCCGGGCCTTGGGACACAATCGATCCGCGTATCGATCTCAGCCTTTGGAGCAGGGTCGACGCGGTGATCCGGGGTGAAGACCTTCCGGGCGAGCACATCGCATCCCTCGCTGAACGTTACGATTTCTCCGATGTCGATCGGAAGCTCGCTCCACCAGAGGCGAAGGCCCGGGAGGCCTGTTGACGTCAAGACCGGCGCAGGGTCCCATCGGGGATCGCCTGGTGTCAGGTAGGTGAGGGGACCGCCATCGAGTGCGATCGCCAGGCTGGTCGCGGCCGGCGCAGTCGCCCCGAAGATGACCACGGGGCCATCCGGGATCGCCTCGGGCCAGAGCTCGAGCCCCGATCGATGCAGTCGATCGAAGGCAGCTGGCCCCAGCATCGCAAGCGCCGAACCATCCCGTGTGTCGCGCAGGCTGAGTGTGTTCTCGCCGGGGACAGCCGAGAATTCCAAGCGCCAGGGTGTATCGCCCGCGACACCTTCAGCGACGATACGGGCTTCCCCGCCCACGCCCGTGGCCGAGGGTGCCGGTTCCGACGGACCTTCCGCATCGATACCCAGCGGCACCGCGGTGGGCGGGACATCTGAGGGGTTCGACGCGAAGAACACGTCGAAGTTGAACGGCATGCTCGGAGGAAGCGGCACGATCTGCGCAGGGATCGGTGGCGTTCCATCCTCGAGCTTGAGTTCGACGCCGGTCGCCTCCTTGGCGACGGCTCCGAACACGGGGTCACCACCCGCCTGTTCTATCGGGCGGTCCTCGTCGAGGATGACGTCACCCAGTCCGACGGCTCCGCCCTCGGCGGTGATCGATTCGAGATCGATGTTGGACATGGGATCCGACCCGGCCGAGGGTCGGAGCTCGAGGGACCACGGTCCGGCCGCGTTCTCGCCGCCTGCGATCACGTAGGCCGGATCCGTGCCCCGCGTATCGAAGAACATCTCCTGCGTCGGATCGGCCACCATCGATTCGAACGCATCGATCACGGTCTGGCGTCGTTCGGGGTCGACCTCGCCGCCGAACGCGAAATGGGCGACGAAAGGCATGTCTCCCGCCGCGAAGTACACGTAGGTCCCAGGTCCGCACGACATGCGATCATCAGCCGTTGGCGTGTCGAAGGCCACGGGCCACTTCGGACGATCACCGGCTCCGAAGTAGGTGGCCGCGTACACCTCGTCCCACGCGATCGTCATGATCGCCTCGTCAGGCGCTACCGCGAACGATGGGTCGACGCATGGCGAGCTTTCCAATCCGTGATCATGCTCACTGAGCATGAACACGGGGATGATCAATCCGTCGCCCGGAACGCCGCTGAGCCCAGCCCGGCACGGGCGGCGTTCCTCCGGGGTGGGGAGATCGCCGCACGCCTCGAGCCTCTGCTCCCGGCGATCGTCGAGTTTCGCATCGACCGAAGCGGCCCAAGGCCATTGATGCACTAGGTACAAGTCGCTCGGGCTCGTGACCGTGAAGCCCTCGATCTGCGCGGTGCGTTCAAAGACCTCGTAGTCGGCCCACGGGTCGTCCACGGGCGTCGTGCCCTCAGTTCGGTCGATTGCCCTGAGGCCGGCGAGCGATACGCCCAGCATGGCGACGATCGCGACCGTCCCGATGAGCGCGGTGCCGATCTGGCGACGGCGAACCTCCCGCTTGAGTCCCTTCGGCGCGCGGGGCACCCTCGGCGCCTTCGAGGCGTCCGTCTCCAGCACGTCCTTCAGTCGTTGTTCCAGGTCATTCATTCGTCGTCACCTCGGGGGATCTGGGTGCGCAGGGTCTCCATGGCGCGGAACACGAGCGAACGTGCAGCCGTGACCGAGCAGCCCATCGCGTGCGCGACCTGCTGCTCGGAAAGGTCTTCGTAGTAACGGAGCACGACCGCTGCCCGCTGGCGGTCCGGGAGCGTCCGGAGCGCATGCCGCAATTCGTCGCGACCCTCCACGTCGGGAGGGTCGACCGACGTCGCAGCCGGACGCGAGGCCTCGCGCGCCAAGTGGTCGCGTTCGACGCGCTTGCGCCGGTGATGGCTCATCGAGAGGTTCACCACGGTCTTGCGAAGGTAGGCCGCGAACGCCTCTGGGTTGCGGAGATGGTGGAACCGCCCCGCCACCTTGATGAAGGCCTCGTGGGCGAGGTCCTCGGCCGTGGCCGCGTCGCCGGTGAGCAGGTACGCCAGTCGGACCGC
>DASQKC010000121.1:0-12266 GCA_035630755.1 Actinomycetota bacterium
CCACGCGGCAGCAGATCGCCCGACGCCGCGTGTTCGCCGTGGTCGTGATCCTCAACGTGGTGCTGATCGGATTCCTGCTGTGGCCGCGCGGCGGCGACGGCGAGCAGGCGAACCCGGGCCCCGGGCAGATCGACAGCCTCAGGCCCGGCGAATGGCCGATCGAACACGTGATCTTCATGATCAAGGAGAACCGGACGTTCGATCACTACTACGGGCAGTACCCAGGCGCGGAGGGCGTCACGACCGGGTTCCGGATGCAGCGCGACGCGGACGGCGCGTGGGTGGACGGCCCCGAGGTCCCGCTGGAGCTCGCGCCGTACATCCAGCCGCACGACATCACGCACGGCTTCTCGAGCGGGCTCTACTCGATCAACGGCGGGAAGATGAACGGGTTCAACATCATCGGCGAGGGCTCGGACATGTCCGGCTACGTCCAGCACACGCGCGACACGCTCCCGAACTACTGGAAGCTCGCCGACCGGTTCGTGCTCGCCGACCACTTCTTCACGTCGATGTACGGGCCCACGTTCCCCGAGCACCTGTACACGGTGGCCGCGCAGTCCAACGGCGTGATCGACAACAAGACGAACGCCGACACCGAGGGCAGCTACTGCGACGACCCGCTCGAGTACACGAAACGGTTCCCGCTCGAGGACCTCGCCGGCGACGACCTGTCGAGGATCATGGACCTCGAGGAGAACATCACCGACTCGATCCCCAACCAGCTGCTCGAGATCGCCGAGTACTGGGAGGACACCCGCACGTGCTTCGACATCCCGGTCCTGCCCGATCGGCTCGAGAAGAAGGACATCTCCTGGAAGTACTACGGCTTGCCCGATCAGTGGATGAACGGGTTGCAGGCGATCGACCACGTGTGGAACGGGCCGATGCGCGCCAACATCCAGGACCCCGACCAGATCCTCACCGACCTCGAGAACGGCGAGCTGCCGGCGGTCTCCTGGCTCGTCCCGCCCGAGGGCTCCTCGAACGAGCACCCGGGCAACGGCACGAACGTCTGCGTCGGCGAGAACTGGACCGTCGAGCGGCTGAACGCGATCTTCGCATCGGACGCGTGGGCCAGCACGGTCGTCGTGATCGTCTGGGACGACTTCGGCGGCTTCTACGACCACGTGCCGCCCCCGCACCTGGACACGATGGGTCTGGGGCCGCGGACGCCAGGGCTGATCATCAGCCCGTACTCGACGCCCGGTGACAACCGCGACGGCGGCTCGATCGACGCCACCACCTACGAGTTCAGCTCGGTGCTCGCCTTCATCGAGAAGTGGCTCCACCTGCGGCCGCTCACCGAACGCGACGCGAGCGCGGACCCGCTCTCGGGGGCGCTCGACTTCACGCAGGAGCCGCGCCTGGACGTCCCCGAGCTGAAGCTGCGTGACTGCGAGGCGGCCCTGGCCGAGTCCGAGTCGCCGTTCGAAGGGCTGTACGAACCCGAGACCTAGGCCGAGACGCCCTGCTCGGCGGCCAGCTCGGCGAGCAGGTCGTCGAGGCCCTCACGGACCTTCGCGCGCCACCACGCCTGGCCCTCCTCGGGCAGGCTCGAGATCGGGTCGTAGTAGTGGTAGCGGCGCGTCAGCGCCTCGGGGTCGTCGTACTCGATGCCGGTGCGGTAGTTCTTCGTCCAGTACGACACGCCCCGGACCCGGTCGTAGTCCTCGTTCATGTGGACCCAGCGCTTGCCGACGAACGGCACGTCGCACACCATCCGCGGTGTCGCGAACCCCGGCATGTAGCCGAGGAGCGCGAACTGCAGCGCCTGCGTCTCGGCCAGCGACGTCCGCCAGTGCTCGGCGTTGGGGATCATGTCGCACATGTAGAAGTAGTAGGGCATGATCTTGCCGTGATCCAGGAGCGTGAAGCACAGCTCCAGGAGGTCGTTGACCGTCGTGTTCACGCCGCGTAGCAGCACGCCCTGGTTGCGCACGTCGCGGAACCCCGCGTCGAGGACCATCTCGGCGGCGCGGCGGACGAGCGGCGTGACGGACTGCGCCGCGTTCACGTGGGTGTGGAGCGCGATGTCGACCCCCCGCTCGTGGGCGCGCGCGCCCATCCGATCGAACGCGGCGCGGACGTCGTCCTGGAGGAAGTGCTGCGGGATCCCCATCAGTCCCTTGGTCGCGATCCGGATGTCGCGGACGTTCTCGATGTCGAGCAGCGACATGATGAAGTCCTCGAGCCGCTTGACCGGGACGTTGGCCATGTCGCCGCCCGAGACGACCACGTCGCGCACCTGCGGGGTCCGCCGCAGGTAGTCGAGCATCTGGTCCCAGCGCTCGTTCTGTTTGGTCTCGAACTTGTACTTCAGGACCTGGAGCGTGTCGTTGCCGACGAGGTCCATCCGCGTGCAGTGGCCGCAGTACTGGGGACACGTCGGGATCAGCTCGGCGAGCACCTTGGTGGGGTAGCGATGGGTCAGGCCCTCGACCGCCCACATGTCGGCCTCGTGCAGCGAGTCACGGCTCGAGAGCAGATGGCTCGGCCACTCGGTCTCGCGCTCGGAGAACGCGGGGGCCATGTACCGACGCACGGCGTCGCCCCGCAGGTCCTGCTCGTGCATCGTGTTGATCATCTGGGGCGGCAGGAGCATCGACATCGTGGCGCGCTCCTGCTGGTCCCGCTCGATGTCGGCGTAGAGGTCGTCCTCGAGGAAGTCGCCGAAGGCCGCCTTGAACTCCTTGAGGTTCTTCGCCGTGTGGGCGCGCTGCCACTGGGCCGACTCCCATTGCTCGACGGTGACGTCGCGGTAGCCGGGGAGCCGGGTCCAGTCGGGCTCGACGAACTCGCGCTGGAGCGGGTAGGTGAACGGCTGGTCGGCCGCGTGCGCATGCGCCTCGCGATGGCCCGGCCGGACCGCGGCCTGTTGCGGTGTGAACTCCACGCTCATGTCGGACCACCCCCTGGGGTTCGGATCGCCGGCCCGCGGGCACGGTCAACGGACGTTCGACGGAACGAGAGGATGATACCCGGACATCATCCGGGCGAACAGTCCAAGGACCGAAGGATCTTCGGTCTAGCGGCGCCCGCGAGGACCGCCGCCGGGGCCGCCGTCGCGGCGGCGCGGCCGCAGGTCGCGGATCTCGGGACCCTGCTTCGGCAACCGTGCGCGCAGGGGGGCGTGCCCCGTGCGCTCGAACTTCACCTGGATGTAGTCCGGGTGGGTGGCGCGCTCGAGCTCACGCCATCCGTTGGCCAGCAAGTGCTTCTGGCGGGCGTCGGCGGTCTTGCGGAGCTTGTCGGTGCCGGGGACGGTCACGTAGAAGCGCTCGTGGGTGATCTCTCGGTAGTCAGGCATGTCGGCAAAGGGTAACAAGGGGACCTCCGTCTGCCACCCGAGCGGCGTGGCCCGGGATCGCTACAGCGCTTACGCGGCTGTGCCGATGCGTAGCGCGTATGGGGGCTTCCGCGGAACTGGACGCCCTGCTCGGGTCGCTCACCCCGGTCGTGGCGCGTCTTCGTGACGAGGGGCTCGGGCAGGAGACCCTCGCCGCCGTGCTCGGCGAGGTGGGCGCCGCCGTGGGGGCCGACCGGTGCTTCGTGTTCCAGAACGTCCGCGGCACCGACGGCCAGCTGTGGCGCGAGCTCCGGCAGGCGTGGACCGCCGCCGGCGCCGAGCCGAAGTTCGCGTCCCCGCTCGAGACGCTCCAGCCGTACTTCCCGACGTTCGCACGCTGGATCGACGAGATGGGCAGCGCGCGCCCCATCGCGGGAGAGCTGCGCTCCTTCCCGCCCGACGAGCAGGCCGCCCTGCTCGCCGAGGGCGTCGCCGCCACGATCCAGGTGCCCGTCACGGTCGGGGAGTGGTGGGGGTACGTCGGCGTCGACGTGTGCCGTTCGGACCGGCCGCTCACCAACGTCGACCGCGCGGTCGTGGACCAGCTCGCCACCGCGATCGCCGAGGCCGTGTCCGTCGAACGGCTGCGCGAAGACGAAGAGCTCCAACGTGACCTGTACCGCGCGATGGTCGAGCGCGGGCCGGCCGCCACCTACATCGACGCGGTCGACGACAACGCGTCGACGATGTACATGAGCCCGCAGATCCTCGAGCTCACGGGGTACACGGCCGAGGAGTACACGGCCGACCCCGAGATGTGGGTGAAGACGCTGCACCCCGACGATCGCGTGCGCGCGCTGGCCGAGAACGTTCGCCACAACGAGACGGGGGACCGGTTCTCGCTCGAGTACCGGCTCATCGGCAAAGACGGACGGGTGCTGTGGGTCCACGACGAGGCGCGCATGGTGCGCGACGAGCGCGGCAACCCTCGCTACTCGCACGGCGTGATGATCGACGTCACCGACCGCAAGCGTCGCGACGAGTCGGTCGCGTTCCAGGCCTACCACGACGAGCTCACGGGCTTGCCCTCGCGGGCGATGTTCGAGGAACTGCTCGACCTGTCGATCGCGCGGGCTCGACGCCACGACGGTGCGGTCGCGGTGCTCTGCGTCGACCTGGACGACTTCCGGCTGGTGAACGACTCGCTCGGTCACACGATCGGCGACGCGATGCTCCGCCTGGTCTCCGAACGCCTGCGCGAGGCCACGCGCGAGACCGACCTCGTCGCGCGGCGCGGCGGCGATCAGTTCCTGCTGCTGCTCGGGGACCTGGACCGCGACGAGTCCTCGACCGACGGGGCGAAGACCCGCGCCGAGGGCGTGGCGCGGCGGATCAACGCCTCGCTCGCGTCGCCGTTCGTGATCGAGGGCAACGAGGTGTACGTCAGCGCCGGGATCGGCATCAGCCTGTTCCCCCACGACGCCCAGGACGCCGCCACGATCCAGCGCAACGCCGAGGCCGCGATGTACGAGGCGAAGAAGACCGGGCAGGCGAACTACGTGCTCTCGAACGAGGGCGCCTTCGACTCGGCGGCCAAGCTCCAGTTCGTGACGCGTCTCCGCAAGGCCGTCGACGCCCAGCGCTGGACCCTGCACTACCAGCCGGTGATCGACCTCGCGACAGGCGGCATGACCGGCGTGGAGGCGCTGATCCGCTGGATCGAGCCCGACGGCACGATGGTGCCGCCCCTGGAGTTCATCCCGCTCGCGGAGGATCTGGGGCTGATCGAGCAGATCGGCGACTGGGTCGTTCGCGAGATCGCCTACCAGGTGACCGCGTGGAAGGAGCTCGACATCGACCTCGAGGTCGGGTTCAACCTGTCGCCGCGCCAGTTCTGGCAGCCCGATCTGGCCGAGCGCATCGTCCGTGAGATCCGGGTGAGCGGGATCGACCCCTCGCGGGTGCTCGTGGAGGTCACCGAGTCCTCCGCGATGATGGACCCGGACCGCGCGCAGCAGATCCTGGTGGAGCTGACCGAGCAGGGGTTCGCGATCGCGATCGATGACTTCGGGACCGGCTACTCCTCGCTATCGCGCCTGCGCGAGATGCCGGTGCGGGTCCTCAAGATCGACCGGTCGTTCGTGAGCGGCGTGCACGAGGATCCCCAGTCCGCCTCGATCGTCACCGCGTTCCTCGAGCTCGCGCGCGGCCTCGGCATGACGACGCTCGCCGAGGGCATCGAGACCGCCGACGAGCTCGCGTTCCTGCGCGAGCGCGGCTGCAGCCTCGGGCAGGGCTTCTACTTCTCCAAGCCCGTGCCGCCCGAGGAGATCATCGCGTACTCGTTCGGCGGGATCCCGACCGCCGTCGCGCTCAGCGCGTCTTAGCCGGCGACCGCCTCGCGCGCCGCTGCCACGATCGCGTCCTCATCGATCCCTGCCCACGCCCGGAGCTCCTCGGGCGCCCCCGAACCGGGCAGGTCGTGCACGCCGAGCTGGATCACCCGGCCCGCGAGCGGCCCGGTCGCGGCGAGCGCCTCCAGGACCGCGGCGCCGAGGCCCCCCTCCACCCGGTGGTCCTCGACGACCACGATCGCGCCCGTGTCGTCCAGTGCCCGGCGGACGGTGGGCGCGTCGATCGGCTTCACGCTGTACGCGTCGATGACGCGCGCCGTGATGCCGTCCGCACCGAGAAGCTCGGCGGCGCCCATGCACGCGTGGAGCGTGACCCCCGCGCCGATGAGCGTCACGTCGTCGTCGGTGCCCTCGGCGAGGGTCTTGGACCCGCCGATGGGGAAGGCCTCGTCCGCGCCGTAGAGCGAGAACGTCGCCTCGCGCGTGGTCCGCAGGTAGGTGACACCGGGGTGGTCGCACATCGCGGCCACGAGCTTCACCGTGCTCGTCCCGTCGGCCGGGTACAGGACGGTCGAGCCGTCGAGGGCGCGGAACATCGCGAGGTCCTCGACGGCCATCTGCGACGGCCCGTCCTCGCCGATCGACACGCCGGCGTGCGAGCCGCACAGACGCAGGTCCGCCCGGCTGATGACCGCCATCCGGATCTGGTCGTACGCGCGGGTGAGGAACGCGCCGAACGAGGCGGCCCACGCGGTCTTGCCGAGGGCCTGCAGGCCCGTCTGGACGCCGACCATGCACTGCTCGGCGATGTACAGCTGGACGAACCGCTCCGGCGCCACGCGGGCGACGTCCTCGGTGTAGGTGGAGTTGCCGACCTCGCCGTCGAGCACGACCAGGTCGGGCCGGTGACCGGCGAGCCACGCGAGCGCGTCGCCGAACGCCTTGCGGGTGGCCACCGGGCCGTCGTACGTCGGCGCCGGCCCGGCGCGCAGCTCCCCGACCTGGACGGGCTTCCAGTCCGGCGGGGAGGGCGGCGTCACGCGCAGGTCGCGGGCCCCGCCCAGCTCGGCGATCGCCGCCTCCAGCCGGTCGGCGGGGACCGCCTTCCCGTGCCAGCCCTCCTGATCGGCCAGGAACGAGACGCCGTGGCCCTTCTCGGTCCGCGCGATCACGATCGTCGGACGGTCGTCGGCGAGCGCGGCGCGGTAGGCGGCGTCGATCGCGTCGACGTCGTGCCCGTCGACCTGGATCGCGGTCCAGCCGAACGCCTCCGCGCGGTCGCGGAACACGTCGCCCTGCCAGCCGTGCATCGTGGGGCCCCGCTGGCCGAGGCGGTTGAGGTCGAGGACCGCCGTGAGGTTGCCGACCTCGTGGAAGGCGGCGGCCTCCATCGCCTCCCACACCGATCCCTCGGCCATCTCCGAGTCCCCGAGCAGGACCCACGCGGTGCCCGGCGCGCCGTCCATCCGCATCGCGAGCGCCATCCCGAGCCCCACCGCCAGGCCCTGCCCGAGCGACCCGCTCGCGACGTCGATCCAGGGGAGCTCGGGCACCGGCGCGGGATGGCCCTGGATCGGCGATCCCATCCGGCGGAGCGTCAGGAGCGTCCCGTCGTCGATCGCGCCGATCGCCTTGAGCGTCGCGTACAACGCGGGCGCGGCGTGGCCTTTCGACATCACGAACCGGTCGTTCGCGGGGCTGCGCGGGTCGCCCACGTCCGTGCGCAGGTGGTCGGCGAACAGCACGGCCAGCAGGTGCGCGCTCGACATCGACGACGTGGGGTGCCCCGAGCCGGCCGCGGTCGTCGCGCGCAGGCTGTCGACGGCGATCTGCGCCGCCAGGTCGTTCCAGAGCTGGGTCCGATCTCCCACCGGTGGTCCTCCCGGGTGCGGCGCGCCGACGCGCGCGGGTGCCCAGATCCTACCCGCCGCTCCCGGCGGCCGGACCGGCTGTCACCCGCGGCGGAGGCCGCGGTACCCTCGCCCGGCTATGGACGAACCCGCGTCGATCGCGCCCCGCGTCGCCGGCAGCGGTCACCGACCGCTGCTGCTCGCGCTCGCGGGCGACAGCGCGTCGGGCAAGAGCACGCTGGGCCGCGGGATCGAGTTCATCCTCGGCGTGGGCCGGGTCGCCCGAGTGTGCACCGACGACTACCACCGGTACGACCGCGCCACGCGTGCCGAGCTCGGTGTCACGCCCCTCGCCCCCGAGGCGAACGACATGGCACGCATGGCGTCGGACCTGCGCACGCTAGGGGAGGGCACGCGCGTCGACAAGCCCACCTACGACCACCAGACCGGCACGTTCGGCGCGCCCGAGACGGTCGAGCCGGGCGAGATCGTGATCGTCGAGGGGCTGCTGCCGCTCGCCGACCGCGTCGTCCGCGACGAGATCGACGTCGCGGTCTACCTGGAGCCGGAGGAGGACCTGCGGCACCGGTGGAAGCTCGACCGCGACGTGTTCGAGCGCGGGTACCGCCCCAAGGAGGTGGTCGCCGAGCTGCAGCGACGGGAGCCCGACGCCGCCCAGTACATCCGACCGCAGCGCGACTTCGCCGACCTGATCGTGCGCTTCCACCGGCGCGAGGGGGCGACCGACGACGAACACCTGTCGGCCCGCCTGTTCGTGCGGCCCACGCTCCCGTTCCCCGCGCTCCGCGAGCTCCTCGGCGCCTTCGCGATCCGCGGCGTCGAACCCGTGCGGTGGTCGACCCGCACCGATCGCCGGGGACCGATGAGCGTGCTCGAGATCGACGGGAACTGCCCGCCCGACCTGGGCGCCGAGATCGAGGAGGCGCTGTGGTCCTCGCTGCACCCCGACGAGCGTCTGCAGCCCGATCGGATCGGCGTCGTCCGCCGGCCCGGCGGGCCCGCGGAGCGGAGCGAATCGCTCGCGATCGCGCAGCTCGTGATCGTGAGCTACCTGGTCGGGGTGTTCGACCAGGCGTTCGAGCTGTAGCGGGTCGCGGTAGCCTGTGGGTGTGACGGACGTGATCCCGACCTTCCGCGAGCTGGGGGTGTCGGAGCCGGTCGTCGAAGCGTTGGCAACACGCGGCATCACCGCCCCGTTCCCCATCCAGGCGATGGTCATCGAGGACGCGACGGCGGGCCGCGACACCCTCGCTCGTTCGAAGACCGGCTCGGGCAAGACCCTGGGCTTCGCTATCCCCATCGTCGAGCGCCTGGACCCCGAGGACGAGGTGCGCCCCGGCGCGCTGATCCTCGTACCGACCCGCGAACTCGCCCAGCAGGTGAAGGAAGAGTTCGACATCGTCGCCGCCGCCCGTGGTCTGCGCACGAAGGTCGTGTACGGCGGGACCGGGGTGAAGGAGCAGGCGAAGGGCGCCGACCGGGCCCACATCCTCATCGCCACCCCCGGCCGGCTGCAGGACCTCACCGAACGCCGCCTCGTCTCGCTGGGCGGCGTCCAGATCCTGGTGCTCGACGAGGCCGACCGGATGCTCGACATGGGGTTCCAGCCCCAGGTGGACCGGATCATCCGGCAGATCCCCGCCGGGCGCCAGACGATGTTCTTCTCGGCCACGCTCGACGGCGCCGTGGGTCGGATCGCCGACGTCTACACGCGCGACCCCGTGCGTCACGAGGTCGAGGGCGACGAAGACGGCCTCGTCGATGACGCCGACCACCGGTTCGTCCCCGTCCCCGCGCACGGCAAGCTCACGAGGCTGATCGAGCTGGCGGCGGCCGAGGACGGGCTCACGCTCGTGTTCGTCAACACGAAGCGCATGGTGGACTCGCTCGCCCGCCAGCTGAAGGCCCAGGAGGTCAAGGCGCTGGCCCTGCACGGCGACATGCGGCAGGAGGCCCGCGACCGTGCACTCAAGCGGTTCGCGGATGGGCACGTCGGGATCCTCGTGGCGACCGACGTCGCGGCCCGCGGGCTGGACCTCGACGACATCACGCTCGTCGTGAACTACGACCCGCCGATGGACGACAAAGGGTACGTGCACCGGGTCGGCCGGACGGCGCGCGCCGGACGCAGCGGCACGAGCGTCACCCTCGTCACGCCCGACCAGCAGGGCGACGTCTCGCGCATGGCCGCTCGCCTCGACCTCCACCAGGAGTTCGAGCAGGAGGGCATGAAGGTGGCGCCGCCGCGCGTCGTGTTCAGCGGTGGCCCGCGGGGCCGGAGCGGCCTGCGGCCCCGCAAGCGCCGCTGAGGGTCAGCTCGCGCGCTCGGTCTCGACGAGCCGGAGTCCCCGCCGCCGGTACATCGCGGTGATCTCCTCGGCGGGGATCGGCCGCGAGAAGAAGTAGCCCTGGCCGAACGGGCAGCCGCGGTCCGCCAGGAACCGCCACTCCTCCTCGGTCTCGATCCCCTCGGCGAGCGTCACCATCCCCAGGTTGTTCGCGAGCGCGATGATCGCCGAGACCATGCTCGCGCTCTGTCGGTCGTGGTCCACCTCGCGGATGAAGGTCCGGTCGATCTTCAGGACGTCGACCGGCATGTACCGCAGGCGCGCGAGCGACGAGTAGCCGGTCCCGAAGTCGTCGATCGCGAGCTGCACGCCGAGGTCCTTGAACCGGCGGAGCAGCTCGATGATGCGGTCGGGGTCGTCCATCGCCGTCGACTCGGTCACCTCCACGGTGATCCGCTCGGGATCCACGTCCGCCGAGGTGATCGCCTGCGCGATCCGGGTTACCGGGTCGCCGTGGCGGAGCTGGCGCGGCGACAGGTTGAACCCGATCTCGAGGTCGAGCCCCTCGGCACGCCACGCCGCGTCCTGACGTCCGATCTCCTCCACGACCCAGTCGCCGATCGCGTCGATGAGGCCCATCTCCTCGGCGAGGGGGATGAACTCGCCGGGCTGTACCAGGCCTCCCGACGGGTCGGGCCAGCGGATGAGCGCCTCGACGCCGAACATCGAGCCGTCGTGCAGGTCGACGAGCGGCTGGTAGTGCAGCCGCCACGCCCGATCCTCCACCGCCCGACGCAGGCGCGTCGACAGCGACAGGCGCGCGCGGGCGTCGGCGTCTTCGGGCTCGTGGAACGTCCACACGCCCGGCCCCAGGCTCTTCGCCCGGAACATCGCGGCGTCGGCGTTGCGGAGCAGATCCCCGGCGTCGTCGGCGTCGCGCGGGAACTGCGTGATGCCGATCGAGACCGTCACGAACAGCTCGGTGTCATCGACGACGAACGGCGCCGTGAGCGCGTCGCGGATCCGCTCCGCGACGGCCTCGGCCGCGATGCGTACCCCGTCGGCGTCGAGGACGGGCGACGCGGTGTCGACGTCGGCCAGCAGGATGAGGAACTCGTCCCCGCCCTGTCGGGCGATCAGGTCCGTGTCGCGGGTGGCGTCCTCGAGCCGCGCGGCGAGCTGCACGATCAACCGGTCACCGGCCTCGTGGCCCAGCGAGTCGTTCACGAGCTTGAAGTTGTCCACGTCCAGGGCCAGCACCGCGAGGCCGGCGCCCGCGCGCCGCGCGCGGGTCACGGCGAGGTCGAGGAGCTCGTCGAACTTCGCCTTGTTCGCGAGGTCGGTCACGTGGTCGTGGTACGCGAGGTAGGCGAGGCGATCCTCGGCGCGCTTGCGCTCGGTGATGTCGAGCATGACGCCCTGGATGAACGCGGGCGCGCCGTCGGGGCCGGGGAGCACGAGCGCGCTGTCCTGGAACCACACGACCCGGCCGTCGGCCGCGATGAGGCGGTACTCCATCGAGAAGGGCTGCCCGGCGTCGCGGCCGCGCTCGTACGCCGCGATCGCCCGCTCGCGGTCGTCGGGGTGCAGCATCCGCCCCCACAGGTCGGACTCGCCCTGGTAGGCCTCGGGCGTCACGCCGAGGATGGACCGGATCTGGGGGCTCACGTAGGTGGTGGTCCACGACTCGTCGGCGATGTCGACGTAGACGATCGCGGGGATCTGTTCGACGAGCGCGCCGTACTGCTCGCGCGCCGCACGCAGGCCCGACCGCGCCGCGACGAGCTCGGTCACGTCGAGCATCAGTCCGAGCCAATACAGGGGTTCGCCGTGATCGTCGTGGATCAGCACCGAGTCCTCGCTGACCCACACGATCGAGCCGTCGGGCCGCACGGCCCGGTACTGCGTCCGGAACGACACCCCCAGCGCCACGGCGCGGTCGCTCTCGGCGATCACGCGCTCGAGGTCGTCGGGATGGATGACCCGCGCCCAAGCCTGGAACCCGGCGAGCCACTCCTCCCGGGTGATCCCGAGCAGTTCCTCCACGCCCTCGCCGACGTCGACCATCCGGTCGTGTTCGCCGACGCCGTCGATGTAGACGACGGCCGGCAGCCGGTCGATCAGGCCCCGGTAGCGGGCCTCCAGGTCGACGAGCCTCGCGGCGTCATCCGCCGCGCCCGAGGGGGTGGGAGCGAAGAACCCGCCCTCGATGAGGTGCGGGTCCGGACGCTCGTCGTTCCTGATCATGCGTGGCAACCCCTCTGGTCCCGTGGCGCGTGGCGGTCCTCCCAGGTATCGGGCCACCCCTATCGACGCTTGAGATAGCGTTTCCGATGATTGCGCGACAAGGCATCTGGCGTCGCGGGGTCAGAGGTAGCCCACGGTCCGGATCTCGCTCGTCGGGGCTTCGGAAGCTGCCTGGACGTGGAACGACAGCCGGGTCGTCGCGTCCTCGTCCACCGTC
>DASQKC010000122.1:0-24075 GCA_035630755.1 Actinomycetota bacterium
GTGCCGGGACACAGAATCCCTGGTCAGGCGAAGGGCAAGCCCCGGACCAGGGCGTCCGTCAAACACTCTCAAGGTGGAGACACGGGTTCGAATCCCGTTGGGACTACCAAGGAAAGTGCGTCAGGGATACCCGTCAGACGCCGGGACGGCCACGCCGGTCTTCTCTTCTGGGAGCACCCCATCGCAGTTCTGCCAGGGCGCGCGCCTACCCTGCGGACGATCCCGCGGCGAACAGCTCGTACTCTCGATCCAGGCCCTTGAGGTGGTGTCGGCCCCGAGACTCGAACGTCAACCCCGTGGCGCCCTCGGTAAGGTCACGGGTGATACCCGATACGAGGACCTCGCCGGCTCCCGCCTGAGCCACGACGCGAGCCGCGGCGTGCACCGCCAAGCCCCGGATGTTGTCGCCGCTCATCACCACCTCGCCGCTGTGGATGCCGACGCGGATCGGCGTTCGTATCGCGTCGAGGGCTCCGACCAGTGCCAGTCCACAGCGGATGGCGCCTTCAGCGCTGCCGAAGACGACCAGGAACGAGTCGCCGGCGGTCTCGATCTCGCGACCGCCGAAGCCGGCGAGCACAGTGCGCACGACATCCTCGTGCATGGCCCAGGTTCGCTCCCACGACGCATCGCCGGCGTCGCGCGCCCTAACGGTGGAGTCGACGATGTCGGTGAACAGGATGGTGGCCATCGCACGCGGTTCCGCGCCGGGCTGCGGATCGAATCCCAGCGCCGCCGGCCCAGTCGACCATCACCAACACGTCGTCCCCCTCCACCCAGGTCACGTGCCCGGGCGGTAGGTCGAATACGTGGTCGGCGCCGATGATGAGCTCCTCGCCCTCATCGGTCCGCATGCCCATCCGCCCGCTGAGCACTACGCCGCGGTGGTAGAGCTCGCAGGAGGCGGTTCCGACCGAAGGCTTGGCATGCTCCGCCCAGCTCCAGCCAGGCTGGAGGACGTGGCGGCTGATCACCGTGTGGGCCAGGCGAACCTGCGAGGTTTCACCCAGCGGATAACTCACGACTGCCTCGGGCTCGCCGAGGTCGCGCACCACCACGCGGTTCATGGGCGGCGGCGTTGGTTCGGGCGCGGGCTCTGTTCCGTCAGCGATCCCGAAACGATAGCGCTCGAGCCCTCAGCTCACGTCGCCCTCCGCGACCACCTCGGAACGCAGACAGGAACGGACGGGCCTTGGCGGCCCGCCCGTTCCATGCTCCGTGCGTGTTGCGACTAGCTGGAGGTCATCCCGATCCGGAGACCGGGATCGTGACCCCTTCGCCCGTGATGACGAGGTCGAAGGTGAACGACTCGATCACCACGACCTGGTTGCCAGGACAGTCCAGGGTCGAGAGCGGCGTGATGGTGAACGACACGTTGGTCCGGCCGTTGCGCACCGGGAAGGTGCCGGTCGCGTTCACGTCGATGGTCTCCTGCTTGTTGTCGGCCGCGGGATTCTTGCCACCGCGGTTGTAGCACTGCGAGAACACGTCAACCGTTCCGTCGAGATCGAACGTGGCGCTCGGTACGTTCCCGAGACCGGCGATCGACGCCGTGATGGTCAGCGAGTTGCCCGACTGCGTGACCTGCGTCTGGCCCACCTGGTGCGGGCTCGCGGCGAACGCCGTGCCGGCGGTGAGCGCGAAGATGGTCCCAGCGAGCGCTAGGACCTTGAGTGTCTTCCTCATGTGGTGCTCCTCTCAGCCGTGAACCGTTGTCCCCCATTCGGGGGCCGTGGACCGGTCCATTCGGCCTACTACATGCGTTGTATGCCCCGGTGATGGGAATGGGAACCCCTTTTCGCGTGAAGGTGTCGTGAAGACACCTCCGGTGGAATCGATACGCCGCTGGGGTGCCGGCCTAGGCGAAGTCCGCGGGAAGAAGGGACCCGATGCCGACCGGGGGGTCGCGCCGGGTTCACGATGGGTGCCCACCCGATCAAGGTGTCGCTCCTGGGGGCCCACCCACCGGGCTGAATCCCGTTCAATATGGAGATGGCTCCCTGCGGAGATCGGGCCCGTATGTACCCGACCTCCATCGGCCGTACGGTCCAGCCCGCGGGGAGCCATCCCTCGCGGGCGAGTCTGGCACCCAGGTGCTCAGGTTTCATCCTCGACGATGCCGATACCGATCCAAACGGGGCAGTTTGCCCCGTTGAGGGGGAACACTCCGGCGTGGGGCCGGGCCCAGCCATCGGACACATCCGTTGCGTCCTACACCCGGCCCCACCTCGGACGTCCGTTGCCCTCGATCGGATCCCGTGGGACCGCTCCCGCGATCAGCCGGCGCCGAGGGCTCGGTCGGCTCCCAGCTCGAGTAGCCCCAGGTCGGTTGCGACCGCCAGCGCCTCGATGCCGAACGACTGGAAGGCCGGCGCCCGCGCGGGGACCCCGGCGAACGCGACCACGGTCCTGCCGTGCCGCGCCGCGGAGGCCATGATCGTGGGGATGGGATCGTCGTCGCCGGTCGCCGCGAGCAGGTCGTCGATCGTGATGCGGAGGGACAGCGACAGGTCGAACGGGCCGATGAACAGGGCGTGGACGCCGTTCACGGCGGCGATCGCGTCGACGTCGTCGAGCGCGGCGCGGGTCTCGATCATCGGGATGCACTGCACCCGCGCGTTCGCGGTGGCGGGGTCCGGCGCGATCCCGCCCCACAGATCGGTCAGCGGTCCCCAGCTGCGCTGACCCGCGGGTGGGTAGGCGGCCGCCTCGACGATCGCCACGGCGTCATCCGTCGAACCTACCGTCGGCACGATCACCGCCGCGGCGCCGACGTCGAGCGCGGCGCCGATCCAGACCGGGTCGACCCCCGGCACGCGGACGACGACGTTAGCCCCGACGTCGCCGAGGGCACGGCCGATCTCGAGGAGCGCCGCACGGTCGATCGCGCCGTGCTGCATGTCGAGGGCCACCCAGTCGAACCCGGAGGCGGCGAGCTTCCGCGCGACGTTGACGTCCGCGGTCAGCTGCCAGACGCCCCTGGACGGCGCTCGGATCCCGCGCGCGCGATCGGCCCCGTCGGCATGCGCTCCCATCACGGGTGGCATCGTAGGCCCGGACGCGTGCCGGCCGCGCGGCTGCCGGAGGCTAGCCCCAGTGGTCGATGACCGGCACGGGCGCCGTCGATCGCTCGATGATCGCGATCCAAGCCAGTCCGAGCAGGCCGACGATGAGCCCGCCCATCCCACCGATCAGCAGCGCCGTGCGGGCGCCCGCCGACGCGACGATCGGCGCGGCGAGCGCCGTGGCGCCCAGCTGGGCGCCGGTCGTGGCGCCGGAGTACAGGGCGAACACACGACCCCGCACCGCCTCGTCGACGTTGCGGTGGATCAGCGAGCGCATCGAGACATTCTGGACGCCGTTCGCCACCCCGCCCACCGCGAACATCGCGACCGCGAACGGGAAGTTGACCGCGAGGGCCGCGAGGGCGATCGCGAGGCCGCCGACGATCGCGCCGACGGCGAGCACCGGCGCCTGGCGGCGTTCGGGGATCCGGCGGGCGATGACGGCGGCGCCCACCACCATGCCGGCGAGCCAGCCCGTCGCGAGCGCGCCCAGGCCGAACGCCCCCTTGCCGAGCACGTCGTAGGAGAAGAACACCTCGGCGACGTTGTCCATGGCGGCGAACACGACCGTCAGCGCGACGACCACGACCGCGGCCACCATGAGGCGGTCGCCGCGGATCGCGCGCAGGCCGGCCAACGCCTCCTGCAGCGGCCGTTCGCGCGGCCCGGGCGCGGCGGGCTCGCGCGCGTGCAGCATCGTCGCGCCGAGCGCGACCACCACGAAGGTGCACGCGTCGAACACCAGCGCCGCCTCCGAGCCCACGGCGAACGACAGCGAGCCAGCGACCACGGGACCGAGCACCCAGCCCGCGTACCGCGCGGACTCCATCCACCCGTTCGCCACGGTCGTGTGCTCGCTCCCGACGATCGCCGGGATCAGGGTGAAGGTCGCCGGCGAGGCCACGGTGGCCCCGGTCCCCAGGAGGAACGACAGGATCAAGATCGCGGGCAGGGTGTCGGTCGCGGCCAACCCGATCGCGAGCGCCGCCTGGATCAGCGATGCCACCCGCAGGGCGTTCACGCTCTCGGTCCGGTCCACGAGCCAGCCCGCGAACGGGGCGAAGATCACCTGCGGGACGATCCCGGCGATGAGGATCAGCGCGACCGCGGAGCTCGCGCCGGCGTACGAGATGTCGCCGCCGCTCCCCTGCGCGAACAGCTCCGTCGCCTTGATCATCAAGGCGGTCAGGGCGAGCTCGTCGCCGAAGGCCGACAGGCCGACGGCGGCGGCGAGGATCCGCAGGTCCCTGCGCGCGCCGGGGCGCATCGGGGTGGGGGAGGACGCGACGTCCAGGGATGCGCTCATCCAGACCTCCGCGAGTCTAGTCCGAGCCCGGCCGCCACGTGTTCAGCATCGGCTGCGAACCCACTCGGGTCCATCCCCCAGTGGCACGTCGGCCGCATGGAGGGCGTCGCGCAGCCGATCGCGGTACGTCCGCATCGCCGGTCGTCGGAAGTCGGCATGCACCAGGCACCGCCAATCGGCGTACAGCTCATGGTGGAGCGGGCTCTGCAATGCCTCGCCATGCCCGATCACGTTGCCCACGACCACGTGGAGCCGAGCCATGAGCCAGACCGTGAGCTCGAGCGACGCGCGCATCTGCCGGCGGTTCCCCAGCACCTGCGCGCTGCTCGTCCCCACGTGCTCGATCCCGACGGAGGTGGCGTTGAGCCCGACAACGTGCCGGCACCTGATGCCGAGGCCCGCCAGCTGCCGGATCGTGCCGTCGGTGTCGATCAGGAAGTGGGCGCACGTGCCCGGCTTCTCCCCCAGGTGTCGCGCGTTCGACGCGAAGTGGCGCCACGCCCCCTCCCAGCTGGTGCCATCCGTGTAGTGCTCCACGATGACGGCCGGATCGGTGAGCTCCCACGCGCGCACGCCGTAGTGACGCTCGGAGTAGGCGGCCATCTGGCTGCGACGTTTCCGGCCGTACGGGATCGGGCGCCACACGATGTCCGGCTTCAGGTCGGCCGGTCGCAGGCGCGGCGCGGGGTCGGCCGGTCGCAGGCGCGGCGCGGGGTCGGCCGCGCGCTCGGCGGCGAGCCCGGTGGGCGCGAGCCCGGTGAGGCCGACCGCCAGCAGGAGGGCGACGAGGATCAGGCGCACGCCCGGATGCGGGCGACGGTCCGCTCGCGCCCCAGCAGCTCGAGCGACTCCGGGAGCGGCGGCGAGACGTTGGAGCCCGTGACCGCGGCCCGGACCGGCTGCCAGCCCTTGGTCCGGTTCAGGCCGGCCGAGGTCGCGAGGGCGTCCAGCTGTTCCCCGATGTGCGCGGCGTCCCATGTCCCCAGGACATCGAGCGCGTCGGCGGCCGCCTTGAGGTAGCCCTCCGGGGCCTTCGCGATGAGCGCGGTCGCCCGTTCGTTCGGCGTCACGTCGTCGCTGAACAGGAAGGCGAGCAGGTCCACGACCTCGCGGAGCGTCTTCATCCGCTCCTTGACCAGGGGCATCGCCTGGCGCAGCAGCACCGGGTCGACGCCCAACCCGGCCTCGGCCAGGAAGTGGACGCAGCGGGCGGCCAGGTCGTCGTCCTCGAGCCCCTGGATCAGGTGGTTGTTGAGCCAGGTCAGCTTCTCGGTGTCGAACGCGGCCGGGTTCGAGGACACGCGGGCCAGGTCGAAGGCGGCGACCAGCTCGTCGCGGGTGAGCACCTCGCGATCGTCACCCGGCGACCAGCCCAGGAGCGCGAGGTAGTTCACCATCGCCTCGGGCAGGTACCCCTGCTCGCGGAAGTGCTCGACGCTCGTGGAGCCGTGCCGCTTCGAGAGCGGCTTGCGATCGGGCCCGACCACCTGCGGCACGTGGGCGTAGACCGGCGGCGTCCCCCCGAGCGCCTCGATCACCGCGATGTTGCGCGGCGCCGCCGAGAGCAGGTCGTCGCCGCGGACCACGTGGGTGATCCCCATGCGCAGGTCGTCGACGGCCACCGCGAGCAGGAACAGCGGCGAGCCGTCCGCCCGCACGATCACGAAGTCCCTCAGCTCCCCCGCCGCCCATCGGACCTCGCCCTTCACCAGGTCGTCGACGACCCAGGTCTGGTCGGGCATCAGGAACCGGACCGTGGGCGCGCGGCCGGCGGCCTCGTGGGCGGCGCGCTCCCCGTCCGTGAGGTCGCGGCACGTCCCGTCGTAACCGGGCGCCTCGCCGCGAGCCGTGGCGGACTCGTTGCGCGCGCGCAGCTCCTCCTCCGTGCAGTAGCAGCGATACGCGTCGCCGCTCGCCAGCAGGTCCTCGGTCGCCGCGCGGTAGATGTCCGCGCGTTCGGACTGCCGGTACGGCGCGTACGGCCCGCCGACCTCGGGTCCCTCGTCCCAGTCCAAGCCGAGCCAGCGGAGGTCCTCGACGCCCCCGCGGATCGCCTCGTCGGTGACGCGCGACGCGTCCGTGTCCTCGACGCGCAGGACGAACGCGCCGCCGTGATGCCGCGCCCAGAGCCACGAGAACAGCGCGCTGCGGACGTTCCCGACGTGGAGCGATCCACTCGGGGCGGGCGCGAACCGGCACCGGACGGTGGTCACGAGATCACCTCGTTGCGCAGCACGCCGACGCCCTCGACCTCCACCTCGACCTCGTCGCCGGCCGCGAGCGCCCCGACACCCTCCGGCGTGCCGGTCAGGAGCACGTCGCCGGGCAGCAGGGTCATGAACGTCGTCACGTACTCGATCAGGGTCGCGACGCCGAACGCGAGGTCGGTGGTGCTCGCGTGCTGGCGGGTCTCGCCGTTCAGCCGCGTCTCCACCACGACGTCGTTCGGGTCGACGTCGGTCTCGATCCATGGACCCAGCGGGCACGAGCCGTCGAACCCCTTCGCCCGCGTCCACTGGTCGTCGGTCTTCTGCAGGTCGCGGAGCGTCACGTCGTTGGCGCACGTGTACCCCAGGATCACCTTGAACGCCTCCTCGGCCGCCACGTCCCGGGCGATGCGGCCGATCACGACCGCCAGCTCCCCCTCGTAATCGACCCGCCGGCTGATCGGGAGCAGGCGGATCGCGTCGCCCGGCCCCATCACCGCGGTCGAGGGCTTGAGGAACAGCAGCGGTTCCTCGGGCACCTCCATCCCGAACTCTGCCGCGTGCGCCGCGTAGTTCTTCCCGACACAGACGACCTTGGAGGGCAGGATCGGCGCGAGCAACAGCACGTCGTCGAGCGCCAGCTCCTCACCCGTCGGCGTCGGGTCGGTGAAGAACGTGCCGGCGAGCACGCGGACCACGTCCTCGCCGGCGGGGACGGCGCCGTGGGCGATCCGATCCCCGTGGCGGAAACGCAGGAGTCGCATGTCGGCCGCAGGCTACCGCAGGCGTGTCGGATACCCTCGGCGACGTGCCCGACGTGCGGATCGTGGAGCGAGAGGACCTGTCGTCCAACGAGCTCGACGACATCCTCGCGTGGCTCGAGGTCGCCTTCGACGACGGCCCGTGGCGGCCCGAGCACTGGCAGGACATCGGCGCCGGGCCGCACTTCATGATCGACGACGAGCACGGCCTGGCCGCGCACCTGTGCCTGGTCCCGATCTCCGTGCAGGCGGGCGACGTCGACCTGCGCGCGATCTACGTGGAGGACGTCGCGACGCGGGCCGACCGGCGCGGGCAGGGCCTCGGCACCGCGCTGTTGCGCGCCGCGGCGCCCACCATCGAGCGCGAGAGCGAGCTCGGCCTGCTGGCGACCGGCTCGCACGGCTTCTACGCACGGCTCGGCTGGGTGCCGTGGCGCGGCCCGCTCTCGGTGACCGAGGCGGACGGGTCCACCACGCGGACGACGGAGGAGGACGGCGACGTGCTGGCCCTGTTCGTACCGGGGACGCCCGCCGGGATCTCGCCCGACCTTCCGTTGGTCCGGCCCCGGCGCGACCCGGAGGAAGCGTGGTGATCGACCCCTGCCCCGGCGCCGCTCTGCGCTCGGATCGGCTTCCGGACCGTCGGGATGGTCGGGCTCTACGAGGTCTGAGCCGTCGCGCCGCCCGTGAAGGTCGCGCCGACCTGCCGCCAGTAGCCGGCGATGGGCTCGACCGGCGCGAGCGAGGACAGCTCGTCCCACGGCGAGTCGAAGACGGTGACGGTGGCCTCGCCCGTCCAGGCGGGGCCGACCTCGACGTCTGTGGACCGCATCACGGCGAGCTCGTCGAGCGCGGCCGGCGCCGCCGGGTCGACCGCCGGCATCCACCTCGAGTGCAGCATCGGCAGCGCGTTCACGAACCCGCCGGTCTCCGCCGGGCCGGTCAGGGTGAGGGTGACCTCGGCGAGGCGGCGGTCGTTGGCCGCGAGGCTCGCCCCGAACCGGCCGCCGGGCTCGAGCCGCGGGCCCGCCCGGCCCACGGTCACAGGTCGGGTCATCCAGATCGATCCCAGCTTCTTCGGGTAGCCCTGGTACCAGCCGCGGGCGAGCGCGAAGTCCTTATCGACCCAGATCAGGATGCACCGCGAGAACGTCTCGTCGCCGCGACGGCACCGCACCACGACGAAGGCCTCTTTGTACTGCGACCGCACGGGGTCGAGCAGCTCGGCCCCGCCCTCGCCGCAGGACTGCCAGTCGGCCCAGATCAGCGCGACGGCGTCGGGGTCATCGTCTGCCGGCTCGAGCCCCTCCGGCAGCCAGCGGGCGACCGAGCCGGGCGCCGTCCGGTACTCCACCGTCAGGACGTCGCCCGAGTAGTGCCACGGCGGCGCCGGCACGATCGAGGCACGACCTTCGGGTGAGCGCGGGAGCATGAACCCCTGCAGGTCCGCCATGCGCCGCATACTACGGCGATGGAGACCCGGCGGATCCAGCTCGACGGGACCCCCGTCGCCGTGACCCGCGACGGCGACGACCTGGTCACCGGCGACGGACGGCGGATCCCCGCCGACGGCGCGAGCCACCTCCCGCCGGTCGTCCCGTCGAAGGTCGTCTGCGTCCACCTGAACTACGAGAGCCGCCGCGCGGAGTTCCAGGCGCGGCTCGGCCCGGCGCCGACGTTCTTCATGAAGCCGCCGAGCGCGCTCAACGCGCACGGGGGCGACGTGGTCCGACCGCCGCGGTGCCGCTTCCTGAACTACGAGGGTGAGATCGCGATCGTGATCGGGCGGCGAGCGCTGCACATCGCGCCCGAGGAGGCCGGCGCGTACGTCGCCGGGTACACGGTGGCGAACGACTACGGTCTGCACGACTTCCGTGACACCGACGCCGGCTCGATGCTCCGCGTGAAGGGCTCGGACACGCTGTGCCCAATCGGCCCGGGAATCGTCGATGACTGGGACTTCCACGACAAGCGGATCGAGACGCGCGTGAACGGCGAGGTGGTCCAGTCAGGATCGACGGCGGAGATGATCTGGGACATGCACGACCTCGTGGCCGACATCGCCCGCACGATCACGCTGGAGCCCGGCGACGTGCTCCTGTCCGGGACGCCGGCCAACTCCCGGCCGGTCGAGCCCGGCGACGTCGTCGAGGTCGAGGTCCAGGGCCTGGGGATCCTCCGCAACCCGATCGTCGAGGGCGACGTGCCCGTCGCCGAGGGGTTCGGCGCCCAGCCGAGCTCGTCCGAGGAGGTCGTCTCGACCGCCTTCGGCGGCGACTGGGAGTTCCGCGGGGTCCGCGCGCCGCGCCGCGATTGACCCCTTCCGCCCTGTCGGATCCGCCCGGTCCCGTTCGTCACACAGGTGGACGGGGACCCAGGAGGTTCCCGCCGGGAGGAGGAGCCATGTACTCGTACTCGATCGACATCGCGGCGGCGCCCGAGGCCGTGTTCGACGAGCTGTCACACGTCGAGCGCCACCCCACGTGGGCCAACCCGAAGGCGGGCATGACGATGGAGCAGGTCGAGGGCGACGGCCCCGGCCCGCAGGCGCGCTACCGCTCGTCGGGCGTGTTCGTGAACACGGACGTGACGGCCGACGTCGCGGTGACGTCCTTCGAGCCGGACCGGCGGTTCGCGATCCGCTCGGATCAGCACCAGCCCGGGAAGGCCGACGTCTGGTACCTCAACAGCTACGCGCTCGAGCCGATCGCCGGCGGCACCCGGCTCGTGAAGTCGACCGACAGCAACGGCGGCAAGGTCGTGACCTTCATCGCCCGCCCGGCGATCAAGAAGGACGCGATGACCGCTGACGAACCTGAAGGACCTGCTGGAATCGCGCGCCTGAGCCCGCCTGCATCTCCCCTCGAACGGGCGTATCCTCGCCGATATCGTTCGGGTACGAAGGGGTTGGCGGGATGGAGAGCGGCGGTGAACGGCTCCGGCTCCTGTGGTCGGACCTGCACGGCATCGAGCGTGGGAAGTACCTGTACGGCGACTGGCAGACCAGGGGCAAGGCGAACTTCTGCCTGGCCACCCTCCCGCTGACCTTCGACCGCGAGATCCTGCCGATCCCGAAGCTCGCGTTCGACGTGGGCCTGCCCGATCTGGAGGCGCGCCTGGTCCCCAACACCGTGCGACCCGGATGGGAGCCCGACACCGTCGTGGGGATCGGCCGGCTCTCGCACCGCGGGGCGCCGGTGCCGACCGATCCCCGTGGCGCGCTCGAGACCGCGGTCGAGGCGTGGCGGGCCCGCGGCCTCGAACCGCAGATCGCGTTCGAGTTCGAGTACTACCTGCAGCGCCCCGACGGCGAGGGTGGCTGGGGGCCGATCGAGACGCCCGCATCACGCGTGTACGGGACCGGCATGGCCGTCGACCCCGACGGCGTGAGCGACGCGATCGCGGCGGCCGCGGTCGCGTCGAACATGGCGGTCGAGGCCTGGTGCACCGAGTTCGACGACTCCCAGTTCGAGCTGAACATCCGCTACCGCGACGCGGTGGGAGCCGCCGACGACGCGTTCCTGTTCCGCGTCCTGGCGCACGAGGTGGCGCTCCGCCGCGGTCACCGCGCCACGTTCATCGGGCGGCCCTACGCCGACCGCGGCGGCAACGGTCTGCACGTCAACATCAGCTTCCTCGACGCGGAGGGTCGCAACGTCCTGGAGGACACCTCCGCCGGGGACGGCATCTCGGACCTGGCGCGCCAGGCCATGGCCGGGATGCTCGCCCACCACGAGGGCACCGCCGCGATCGCCGCGCCCACCGTGAACGCGTACAAGCGCCTGCTGCCCGACATGATGAACGGCTATTGGGCGAACTGGGGCCACGACGACCGCACGGTCGCGATCCGCATCAGCCCCGAGCGCGGCCCGTCGACCCGGCTGGAGAACCGCGTGCCCGACGGCGCCACGAACCCCTACCTGGCCGCGGCGGCGCTCCTGCACGCGTGTCGCTTCGGCGTCGAGGACGGCCTGACCCTGGGAGATGCCCAGCCGCTGGGGGGCGACCCGGTCGCGGACGCGAAGGTCCCCGCGAACCTGTCGGACGCCGTGAACGCCATGGAGTCGGACACGCGCCTGTGCGAGGCGCTCGGCGCGCCGCTCGTCGAGGCGTTCGCGATGCTGAAGCGCGCGGAGTGGGAGCGCTACCTGGCCCAGGTCGGCGACCCGTCGACCACCGACCTGACGACCTGGGAGCTCGAGTACTACACGCCGTTCTTCTAGGAGCCCGCCATGTCCACGATCCTCGACGGCATCGACCTGCAAGACCCCGACAACTACGTCGCGGACGTGCCGTGGGCATGGTTCGACCGACTCCGCGAGGAGGAGCCGGTCGTGTGGCACCCCGAGCCCCCGCCGAACCAGGGGTTCTGGGCCGTCACGCGCTACGACGACCTCACGGCCGTGCACATGGACTGGGAGACGTACTCGAGCGAGCTCGGCGCGGTCTCGCTCGAGGAGCTCGACGACGAGCAGCTCACGATCCGCAAGTCGATGCTGGAGACCGATCCGCCGCGTCACACCGAGCTGCGCCGGATCTGCTCGAAGCGGCTGAGCGCGCGCGGCGTGGGGGCCTTCGAGGACTGGATCCGCGACGTGGCGCGGGGCGTGCTCGACCAGGCGCTCGTGGACGACGAGCCGTTCGACTTCGTGGCGAAGATCAGCCGCGAGCTCCCGATCCGGTTCCTCTGCTCGATCTTCACGGTCCCGCAGGAGGATGCCCCGCAGCTGATCTCGTGGGGCGATCAGATGATCGCGAACCAGGACCCCGACCTGGCGCGGGTGCAGGTCGGGGTGCAGGACACGGAGGCCTACCGTTTGCTGCCGTTCCGCTCCCCCGCCGCGCTCGAGGTGTTCGCGTACGCCGACCGGCAGCGGGACCAGCGGATGGCCGAGCCGGCCGACGACATCTTGGAGGCGCTCACCGTGGCCCAGTCCGAGGGCATCCTCAGCGAGCAGGACTTCCACAACTACTTCGGCGTGCTGATGATCGCCGGGAACGAGACCACGCGGCACACGATCTCGGCGGGGATGCGCGCGTTGATCGAGGACCCCGACCAGCTCGCGTTCCTACGCGACCATCCCGAGGCGATCGGGTCGGCGACCGAGGAGATCCTGCGGTGGGCTACGCCGGTCATGCACTTCCGGCGCACGGCGACCCGCGATACGGAGCTCCGCGGGCGGCCCATCCGGGCCGGCGACAAGGTCGTGACGTGGTACGTGAGCGCGAACCGCGACCCGGAGGTGTTCCCCGACCCCTACCGGTTCGACGTGACGCGGGCGCCGAACGACCACGTCACGTTCGGTCCGGGCGGCCCCCACTTCTGCCTGGGCGCGCACCTGGCGCGGCTGGAGACGAGGATCCTGTTCTCCGAGCTGATCCCGCGCATCGCCTCGATCGGGCTGGCGGGCCCCGTGGAGCGGATCCGCTCGAACTTCGTGAACGGCACGAAGCGGATGCCGGTCCGCGTCACGACGGCGTAGACGGCTCGTCGATCGAGCGGACCAGCATCCGGAGCATCGAGGCCAGCCGCTCCTGCTCCTGATCGCGGAGGCCGCTGACGAGGGCGGACTCGGCCGCGTTGAACCGCGGGAAGAGCTCGGCGATCTTGGTCTCCCCCTCGTCGGTGAGCCGCAGCAGGACGCGACGTTTGTCGTGCGGGGCGCCCCGTCGCGCGAGCCAGCCGCGGTGCTCGAGCGTGCCGAGGACGCCGGTGGCCGTGGGCCGGCTGATCCCCACCGCCTCGGCGAAGTCGGCGGCCTCCATCTCGCCCCACACCCAGAGCACCCACAGCCCCGTGAACGCCGTCCAGGAGAGCCGGTCGGGGGCCAGGACCTCGGCCTCGAGGTGACGGCGGAGGGTCGCCGAGGTCCGGAACACGTTCGAGATCGCGCCCATCGCCCGGAAGTCGAGCGGCAGGTGCCCGAGGCGCTCGAGGACCTTGCGCTCGGCCGGCAGGAGGCCGTCGTCGGGGGTCACGCCGCTTCCCCGGCCAGCCGGCCGCCCAGGTCGCGCGCGACGTCGAGGATCGCGAGCACGTCCTCCTCGGTCGTGCGGAAGTTCACGAAACACGGACGGAGCCAGACCCGGTCGCCGATGAGCGCCGAGGCCAGGTAGACGCGGCCATCGGCCTGGATCGCGGCGGCCAGGCGTTCGTTGTGGGCGTCGAGGTCGCCGACGCCCGGAGGCGTGTGCCGGATCGGGACGATCGAGAGCTGCGGCGGCGCGTCCGGCACCTCGAAGTCCTCCGACGCCTGGGCGCGACGGTGCAGCAGGTCGGCCTCGTCGAGGTTGCGCGCGATCGCGTCGCGGAACTGGGCGGCGCCGTGGACGCGGAACGCGAGCCAGAGCTTCAGCGCCCGGAAGGGTCGCGAGTACTCGAGGGTGATGTCGGCGGCGTGGAGCTCGTGCTGCTGGTGGGGCAGGTAGCCCGACTCGTGGGCGAACGCGCCGGCCAGCGCCGTGGCGTCGCGCACGAGCACCACGCCGCAGGCCTTCGGCAGGTAGAGCCACTTGTGGGCGTCCACGCTGCACGAGTCGGCGCGCGCGAGCCCCTCGAACAGGGCGGCACGCGCGGACACGGCGGCCGCCGGGAGCCCGTAGGCGCCGTCGACGTGGAGCCAGACCCCGCGCTCCGCGCAGACGTCGGCGAGGGCCGCGAGCGGATCGATCGCGCCGGTCAGCGTGGTGCCCGCGGTCGCGATCACGGCGATCGGGGTGACCCCGGCGGCCACGTCGTCGTCGATCGCGGTGGCGAGCGCGTCGGGTCGCATGCGGCGCAGGCCGTCGAGCGGGAGCGCGCGCAGGTTGTCCGACCCGATCCCGAGCAGCTCGACCGCCCGGGTCACCGAGTAGTGGACCTCCTCGCTGCAGTACACCGCGACCCGCCGGCCGCCCAGCCCCGTATGGCGCGACCCCGGGAGCGCGCGCTCCCGCGCCGCGGCCAGGGCCGTGACGTTCGAGATCGTGCCGCCGCTCGTGAACGCGCCGCCGGTGGCGGGGAACCCGATGAACTCCCCCACCCAGCGCACGGCCTGGTCTTCGATCAGCGTGGCCGCGCGGGCGTCGACCGCGAGGTTCACGTCGTACGTGTGGGCCAGCAGATCGGCGATCGCCCCGATCTCCAGGCCCGAGGACCCGATGAAGGCGAAGTACCGCGGCCGCGGCTGGGCGATCGACTCGTCGAGGATCCGCGCCGCGTCGTCGAGCGCGTCGAGCGCGGACACCGGGACGTCGGGGAGCTCCGCCCGCAGCAGCGCCCGGATCCGCTCGTCGAGCGGCGGCTCCTCCGGTCGGAACCGGTCGAAGGATGTCCACGCGTCGCCGACCAGGGCCGCCGCGTGCCGGAGCACCTCCTCGCGGGGGGCGTCCAGCCGCAACGGCCGCCGATCGGGTCCGGTCATACGTCCGATGCTACGTGGCCTCCGAATGCAGGTCGGCGAGCGCCTCGCTCGCGGGTTCGCGGCCCTTCACCGCCAGGGTCACGATCAACCCCAGGACCGCCCACACGAGCACCGCGCGCCAGACGATGTCGTTGGGCGCGAGCTGATCGGCGATCGCGCCGTAGATCGCCCCGACGGCGATCAGCGTGCCGACGATCCCGGCCACCCACACGGCGAACCGGTTCGGATGGTCGGCCAGACCCCGGAACGACCCCAGCGCCATCAGGCCGTACACGACCATGATCGAGAAGGCGCCGAACGTGGAGAGCCACAGGAACATCTCGAAGTAGTGGTGCCCGCGCGGCGTCGTCGCGAACAGGTCGTCTGACAGCTCGGCGAGCGCGACCATGACCAAGGAGACCGCCGCGACGAACACGATCGCGCCGATCGGCGTGCCCCGCGTCGACACGGCGGCCATCGCGCCGGGGATGCGGCGGTCGCGGGCGAGCGCGAACACGCCCCGGGCCGACGCCACCGCGGCGCCCACCCCCACCGCCAGCACGTCGAGGAAGACCACGACGATGATCACGTTGAGGATCGTCGTCGATCCGTACCCGCCGACCTCCGTGGGCGAGGCCAGCGCGAACAGCGGCCCCGCCGCGATCGCCGGATCCGTGAGCACGGCCTCGTCGAACCCGAACCCCGCCACCTGCGCGTAGGACGCGATCAGGTAGAAGACCGTCGCGATCAGGACCGTCAGCAGGACCGCCTTCGGGATCGACCGCTTCGGCTCGGCCGTCTCCTCCGCGAGGTTGGCCGCGGTCTCGAAGCCGACGTAGATCAAGACCCCGTACATCACCGCGAACAGGATCCCGGTCCAGCCGTCCGACGCCTCGGTCGGGTTGAACGCGCGCAGGCTGTTCGTGGGCGCATCGATGATCACCTTGATCAGGAACACGGTCACGGCGACGATCGACACGAGCGCGAGCGTCAGCTGCACGCGCGTCGACAGCTGCACGCCCAGGTACTGGATCAGGAGCACGGCCAGCACGAAGATCAGGCTCCAGCCCCACGCCGGCAGCGGCGACTCCGAGCTGATGACGCCGGGGACGGCGGGATCGGCCGTGAAGATCACGGCCTCCATGAAGAACCCCACGAGGCAGGCGATCGCCGAGGCGAGCACCGTGGTACCCCCGTAGTACAGCCACCCGCCGAAACCGCCCGCCTTCGGTCCGAAGCCGCTCGTGACGTAGTCGTAGAGCGAGCCGGCCGCCTGGACCCGCTTCGCGTACTGCGCGACGATCCACCCGAGCGCGAACGTGCCGACCGCGGCCAGGAGCACCGCGAACGGGGTCGCGATGCCCGCGCCGTTCCCCGACGCGCTGAGCCCCGCGATCAACGGGATCAGGAACGCGATGCTGAACACCGGTCCCATGAAGCCGACGGACTGCGAGATGACGTCGACGAGCGTGAGCTTCTTCCCGCCGCGCAGCCGTTCGTAGCCCGCGTCCTGCTGCGTTGCCGCCATGCGTTCCCCCTCCTCCCGGGCCGCCGCTACGCGGCTGCCCCCGCGCCGGTCCACCCGTCGGCCGGCCGCTCGAACCACACGTGCACCTGCCCCGTCCCCACCGAGGCCTCGTACTCGCTGTACCGCTCCCCCGGCGCCTGGCACCGCACGCCGCCGATCGCGCCGGCCATCATCAGGTAGTGCCCGAAGTGGCCCTCGGGCGCGGCCTTGAGGTACTCCGGCATCGCGTCGATCACGCCGGCGTGGTCGCCCTGCTCGAACATCCGCAGCACCCGCTGATCGGCCTCGTAGGACTCGCGGTGCAGGATGTTCTCCGGCGCCTTCGAGCTCTCGTGCTGGCGGAGCTCGCGGAACGGGAAGAAGCGGTGCGTCATCCCGCCGGAGGCCAGCAGCAGCACGCGGCGGTCGCTCGCCGCGACCGCCTGCCCGATCAGCTCGCCGAGCAGCAGGAAGTCCTCGGTCGTGCAGCACTGGTTCAGCGCGACCGAGATCCACGCGAGCGCCGGGTCGCCGAGGAAGCGCCAGACGTTCACCGTGCCGTAGAAGATCGGCAGGTACGGGTCGTCGCTGGCGAGGATCCACGTGTCGTCTCGCCCGTCGGCCTGCGCCGCGATCAGCCGGGCCAGCTCGGGGTCGCCCGGGATGTCGTAGGGCACCTGCGCCATCCCCCGGGGCAGCTCGTGGCTCGTGAAGGTGCCGGTGCGGCGCTCGTGCGACGTCACGATGTGTTCGAACGTCGACTCCCAGTGCGTGTCGAACAGGATCACCGTGTCCGGCCGCAGGCGGTCGACGCACTCGGCCTTCATCCGGTGCAGGCCCGGGACGAGGCTGATCTCTTCACCGTCGTTCAGCTCGCGCCGCGTCGCTTCGGGCAGCACGATCGTCGGTACGTGCGCGACCAGGGCCGCGCCCACCACCTCACCCATCGCTCGCTCCTCTCATCGGGGTGCGGTCGTGACGTTCTTCACGTCCGCGTAGAAGTCGAAGCTCCACACGCCGCCCTCGCGGCCGATCCCGGAGTTCCTCGAACCGCCGAAGGGGGCGTCGAGGTCCCGCACGAAGAAGCAGTTCACCCAGACGGTCCCTGCCACGATCCGCTCGCTCACGCGACGGGCCCGCTCGTCGTCGTCCGTGTACACGATAGCGGCGAGCCCGTAGTCGGTCCCGTTCGCGAGCTCGACGGCGTGGTCCTCGTCGGTGAACGGCTGGACCGTCAGCACCGGGCCGAAGACCTCCTCGGTGAGGATCTCGGCGCCCTCGGTCGCATCCGCCACGACGGTGGGGCGGTAGTACAGCCCGCCGAGCTCCTCGTTCGGCCCCCCGCCCACGACGACGCGCGCCTCCTCGCGCGCGCGCCGGACGAACCCGTCGACCCGTTCGAGGTGCTCGCGCGTGATGAGGGGCCCGATGTCGGTCGCCTCCTCCCGCGGATCGCCCTGGCGGATCGCCGCCGCCGAGTCCGCGAGCCGGGCGACGAACGCGTCGTAGATCGACGCCTCGATGAGCAGCCGCGTGCCCGCGAGGCACACCTGCCCCGCATTGTCGAACTGGTTCACCGCCTGCCGGAGCGCCGCGTCGGGGTCGGCGTCGGCGAAGATCACGAACGGCGACTTCCCGCCGAGCTCGAGCGAGACCGGGGTCAGGTTGACGCCGGACGCCTGCGCCACCAGACGACCCGTCGCGACGGACCCGGTGAACGCCACGCGGGCGAGCCCTGGATCGGCCACCAGGGCGGCGCCGGCCTCCTCGCCGATCCCCTGGAGGACGTTGAACACGCCCGGCGGCAGCCCCGCCTCGTGCGCGATGTCCGCGAGCAGGCTCGCCGTGAGGGGCGCCCACTCGGGCGGTTTGAGGATCACGGTGTTCCCGGCGGCCAGGGCGGGCGCCACGCGCCACGTGGCGAGCATCAGCGGGGCGTTCCACGGGGTGATCACGGCGGTCGGCCCCGCCGGGTCCCACGTGATGCGCTCGCCGTGCCCGTTGATCTGGGTGTCCGCCGACCCCTGCAGGGCGATGAGGCGGTCGGCGAACGACCGGAAGTTGCGGGCGACGCGCGGCATCACCGAGTCGCGCATCGACCGCAGGAGCGAGCCGTTGTCGCGGGTCTCGACCGCGGCCAGGTCGGGCACGCGTGCCTCCACGCCGTCGGCGATCCGGTGCAGGACGGCCGCCCGGTCGGCCGGCGGGGTCCGCCCCCACCCGTCGGCGGCCTCGCGCGCGGCGCCGACCGCCGCGGCGGCATCGCTCCCGCCCCCGCGCGCCACCTCGGCGATGGGCGTCTCGTCGATCGGCGACACGTCGGTGAACCGCTCGGTGGACGCCACGCGGACGCCGCCGATCCAATGGTCGGTCGAGACCTCGACGCCCTCGATGACCGTTCCCTCGCCCGTGGCAGCCCCCGTCGGTCGTTCGGGTACGAACGGTATGGAGTGCCTCGCACCCTGTCAAACCGGATGTCGACGCGCGTGGCCCCGGCCCGCCCGAAGTGGTTCGATACGCGGCGTGAGCCTGATGTCCCCGGGGGATCAGCCCCTCGACGTCACGAGGTTCGACGTGGAATCGGCCGCGGCGCTCATCGCACCCCACGTCCGCCGCACCCCCGTGATCGAGTTGGAACCGGGCGCGTTCGGCGTCCACGGGCAGCTGACGCTGAAGCTCGAGCTCCTCCAGCACACGGGGTCGTTCAAGGCCCGCGGCGCCTTCAACCGGATGCTCACCGCCGAGATCGACGCCAGCGGGGTCCTCGCCGCCTCCGGGGGGAACTTCGGACTGGCGGTCGCCTACGCGGCGCGGAGCCTCGGCTACCCGGCCGAGATCTTCGTGCCGGCCACCTCACCGGCGATGAAGATCGACCGGATCCGCGCCCTCGGCGCGATCGTGCACGTGATCGACGGCTACTACGCCGAGGCCTACGAGGCGTGCGTCGAGCGCGCGTGGGAGACGGGGGCGGCGTTCCTGCACCCCTACGACCAGCCCGCGGTCGTCGCCGGCCAGGGGACGCTCGCGCTGGAGCTGTCGGCGCAGGCCCCGGTGCTCGACACCGTGCTGGTGGCGGTGGGCGGCGCCGGGCTCATCGGCGGCGTGGCGGCCTGGTACGGGGGCGACGTCCGCGTGATCGGCGTGGAGCCGGCGGCGTGCCCCACGCTCTCGACCGCCCTGGCGGCGGGCGAGCCCGTCGACGTCGAGGTGGGCGGCGTGGCGGCCGACGCCTTGGGCGCCGCCCGCGTCGGCATGATCGGGCTGGCGATCGCGCAGCGGCACGTCGACCGGGTCGTGACGGTCCCCGACGACGCGATCGTCCAGGCGCGGACCGCCCTGTGGCGCGAGACGAAGCTCGGGGCCGAGCCCGGCGGGGCGACGCCTTTGGCCGGCCTCCTCGCGAGCGCCTACGTGCCCGAGCCCGGGGAGCGCGTCGGCGTCATCGTCTGCGGCGGGAACGCCGACCCCATGACGCTGGACCCCGCCGACGGCGCCTGATCAGCCGCCGAACCGGGCGGCGAGCTCGTCTTCGGCACGCGCGCGGAACGCCGCCATCACGCGCTGGCGCTCCAGGAACTGCCGCAGCATCAACCGGTTCTGTGGGATGTCGTGATCCTCGAAGAACGCCTGCGCCGAGGCCACGGCGTCGGGGTCGGTGATGAAGCGCAAGCCCGCCGCCAGCGCGATCACGTTCGACTCGGCGATACGGTCGCGGATCGCGTCCCAATGGTCGGCGATGAACGTCCAGACCTGCGGGCCCAGATCACGGTTCGTGGTGGCGCGGAGCATCAGGAACGGCGCGTTCTGCGGCCGGATCGCGTCGGTCATCGAGGCCTCGAGGGTGCGCGCCATCAGCGCCGGGTCCCCGAACCTGCCGAGCGCGTAGAGGTAGCGGTCCTCCTCCTGCGGGGTCCTCGCCGACGTGTAGCTGGCCCAGAACGTGTCGTACTCGGCCTCGCCGCCCGTCGCCGCGACGACCTCGACCGCCGCGGCGGCGACGGCGGGCGCCACGTCGCCGCCGTTGCGACCGAGCGCCTCGGCCTCGCGCGCCTGCGCCTGGGTCTCCGGGTCGTCCCCCAGCACGCCGAGCGCGAGGATCAGGTCACCGCGCAGCTCGTGGTCCAGATCCGAGTCCTCGGGCCGCGGGTCCCAGCCCAGGCGGTCCAGCGCGGGGCGCACGAGATCGCGGACCGCGTCGCGGAACCCGTCCCGCGGCGCGCCCGACAGGAACCGATCGCACCACCCGAGTCCGCCGATGATCGCCTTCCAGACGCTGGGGTCGTCCTCGTCGGTGAAGCCTCGCACCAGGTCGATGAAGGCGGCGGCCGACGCCCGGCCCGCGACGGCGGCGCCCCACGCGTCGTCCACGAGCCCCTGACGCTCGATGGGGGTCAACAGCTCACCGGCCCGCGCCACGAGACGCTCGCGGAGCTCGTCGTCGTAGAAGACCCGGACGAAGCTGGCCCCCCCGGCGTTGCCGACCACCACGGCGTCGTCGGCGGCGATCGGCAGTCGCAGGCCCTCGGCCTCGACGAGCACGCGGTCGACCTGCTCGCCGCCGGCGTGGATCTGGCGGACGATCAGCGGGACCGGCCACGTCGTGGGGTCCTCGGGCGCCGACGGCAGGAACCGGTGCTGGCCGAACACCAGCTCGTCGCCCTCGCGGGCCACGGTGATCGCCGGATAGCCGGCCTGGAAGATCCAGGCGTCCATGACGCGCCGCACCGGCTCCCCGGTCTCGGCCTCGATCGCGTCCCACAGGTCGTGGGTCTCGGTGTTGGCGTGCGCGTGGGTGCGCAGGTACCGGCGGATCCCGTCGCGGAAGCGGTCCTCGCCGAGCCACTGCTCGAGCATCCGCAAGACCGCGCCGCCCTTCGTGTAGGTGAGCGTGTCGAACATGCCGCTCGCATCGTCGGGCGAGTGCACCGGGTACTCGATCGTGCGGGTGCTCTCGAGGGCGTCGACCTCGAACGCGTTCGCCTTGTTCCGCGCGAAGGAGTCCCACACGCGCCAGTCGGGCCGCATCTCGTCGACGCAGCGATAGGACATGAAGGTCGCGAAGGCCTCGTTCAGCCAGATGCCGTTCCACCAGCGCATCGTCACGAGGTCGCCGAACCACATGTGCGCGAGCTCGTGCGCCACGGTCTCGGCCACGTCGAGCAGCTCGGCGGGCGTGGACTTGTCCGGGTCGGCCAGCAGGAGCGTTTCGCGGTACGTGACGAGTCCCAGGTTCTCCATCGCGCCCTGGGCGAAGTCGGGGATCGCGACCTGGTCGAGCTTCGCGTCAGGGTACGGGATCGCGTAGTAGTCGCCGAACCAGTTCAGGGAGTACACAGCCGTGTCGAGCGCGAAGCCGGCGAGGTGCTCCTTGCCCGGCACGCACGCTACGCGGACCGGGACCCCGCGGGCGTCGACGGCCTCGGTCACGGTGAGCGGGCCGACGACCATGCACACGAGGTAGGTGGACATCACCATCGAGTCGGCGAACCGGACGCGGACGCGTCCGTCGCCGAGCGCCTCCCGCTCCACCTCGGGACCGTTCGCGAGCGCCGTGAGGCCCTCCCGGACGACCAAGGTGATCCCGAACGACGCCTTGAGGTCCGGCTCGTCCCAACAGGGGAACGCGCGGCGCGCGTCGGTCGCCTCGAAGTGCGTCGTGGCGATCACCCGCTCGGCGCCGTCGGCGTCGGGGTAGACGGACCGGTAGAACCCCACGAGTTTGTCGTTCAGCTCGCCCGCGAAGGTGAGGCGGAGCGTCCACGCGCCCGGATCCGCCGTCTCGCCGAGCGAGAGGGTGACGCGCTCGGCTTCGGCGTCCGGCACGACCTTCTCGACCTCGATCGTGCGGTCGCCGGCGACGAGCGACCCGCCGTGCACGGTGAGCTCGTTCGCGTTGAGGACGATCTCGGTCACCGGCTCGTGGACGGTGACGTCGACCTCCTCGCTCCCGTCGAAGCGGGCGGCGTCCAGGTCGGGCTCGAAGGTCAGACGGTACGCGGTGGGGGTGACGTTCCTGGGCAGCCGGTACCTCGCCTCGGATGTCGCCACGTGGCCTCCCCCTCAGTCGTTGACGTAGACGAGCCAGCTCGCGTAGCGGGGATCCTGCCCGCTCGTGGCCGCGAAGAAGGCGTCCTGCATCTGCTTGGTGACCGGCCCCCGGTGGCCGGCGCCGACCGTCCGGTCGTCGACCTCGCGGATCGGCGTCAGCTCGGCGGCAGTCCCCGTGAAGAAGACCTCGTCGGCCAGGTACAGGTCGGTGCGCACGAGGTTCCGCTCGACGACTTCGATCCCCAGGTCGCGGGCGATCTGGATCACCGACGAGCGGGTGACCCCCGCGAGCACCCCGACGTTCGTGGGCGGCGTGACGAGGACGCCCCGGTCCACGAGGAAGATGTTCTCGCCCGACCCCTCGGTGACGTACCCGGCGTCGTTCAGCAGGATGGCCTCGTCGTAGCCGGCCAGCACGCTCTCGACCTTCGCCAGGATCGAGCCCAGGTAGCCGCCGGTCGCCTTCGCGGCGCTCGGCAGCGAGTTCTGGTCGTGCCGCTTCCACGACGAGACCTTGACGCGGACACCCTGCTCGATCGCGTCCTCCCCCAGGTAGGCGCCCCAGGGCCACACGGCGATGGCCACGTTGACCGGAGCGGCGAGCGGGTTCACGCCCATCTCGCCGTACCCGCGGAACGCGATCGGCCGGATGTAACAGGCGTCGAGCGCGTTCGCGGTGATCACGTCCTTCGTCGCCTGCACGAGCTCGTCCTTCGAGTACGGAAGGTCCATGTGGTAGATCGCCGCCGAGGCGTACATGCGCTCGAGGTGGGCGTCCAGGTGCCACACCGCGGGCCCGCGGGCGGTCGCGTACGCGCGGATGCCCTCGAACACGCCCGAGCCGTAGTGCAGCCCGTGGCTGAGCACGTGCACGTTGGCGTCCTTCCACGGCACGAGCGCGCCGTCCATCCAGATCTGCTCGACCTCGGTGATCGGCACGACGACGCTCCTTCCGCCTTCCCGAACCCCCCGGGGGAGGGGTGCGCCACAGGATACCGGTCCGCCTCGCGTCCGGGCCAGGACCCACCGCCGCGGTCCTACGGCAGGTCGTAGGCGTGCCAGCGCATGTCGAAGTCCTCCCGCGGGATCTCGGTGAGGGCCCCGAACGCCTCCTCGGCCCAGGCCCTCGTCTCGGCGGCGGCGCGGTCACGGACCCCGTCGTCGAGCGGCCACGTCCACGAGAAGGCGTTGCCCTCCACGCGTCGCATGAACGCCTCGGCGGTCCAGGTCGAGGGAGCCACGACCGCCGGCAGCTCCCGCACCACGGCGCCGAGCCCGGCCATCTCGGCATCGAGCTCGTCGTAGGCGCCCCAGTCGAGCCCGGTCGGACGGGGATCCACCCCCGCCAGCTCGCAGAAGCGCTCCCGGATGCGGTCGGTCGGGCCGTCGCCGTAGTCGCCCAGGTGGATCGCGATCGTCCCTGTTGGCCGGACGACCCGGACCGTCTCGGCGACGACCGCGCGCCAGTCCGTTACGAGATGCAACACCCACCGCAGGTAGGCGGCGTCGACCCCCGCGTCGCGGAACGGCATCGAGGTCGCATCGCCGACCGTGAGGGGGAACGGCGCCGCGCCGCCGGCCTTTCGGATCAGCACATCGAGCATCGCGCGGGAGAGGTCGAAGCCGATCACGTCGATCCCCGAGGCGTGCAGCGGCAACGCGATCTGCCCGGTCCCGACGCCGACCTCGAGCACCCGCCCCCGACCGGCGAGGGCCCCGACGAGCATCGCGTTCTCGGCCCGGACGCCCTCGGGCGTCAGCCCCCGGGTCTCGTCGTAGTACTCGGCGGCGTGGTCGAA
>DASQKC010000123.1:0-3770 GCA_035630755.1 Actinomycetota bacterium
CGCACCCTACCGGGCGCACGCCCGCCAGCTCTCGTTCGACGCGTCCGTCTCAGGACAACGGCCGAGCGGTCCCGTCCGTGGGAGCCGTCTCCGGGATCCCCAAGAGATCCAGGATCGTGGGCATCACGTCGATCGTCTTGAACGGCGCGCCCGTGTCGTTCTCGAAGGCGAGGCTCGGAGACCAGAACACCATCGGGACGCGCTGGACGGACTCCTGCGCGCCGCCGTGATCCCCGTACACGCCGTAGCTCACGCGGTCGTGCAGCAGCCCGATCAGGTCCGGCCCGTTCGGTGCCGCCATCGAGTTCACGAGCTCCTGTCCGTGCTGCTTCCACCAGGCCTTCTCCGGTCCGGTCATCGCGTTGGTCCCGTGGAGCCGGTACCGATCGCCGTCCCGCCAGTACGACGCGATCACCCCCGGCATCTCGAGCATCGCGTCGGCGCCCACCGTCTTCTCCGCCGTCGAGTGGTCGATCAGCCACGTTTCGATCGCCGTCGACTGGTAGGAGAACTGGACGTTCCCCGTCGCGATCAACGGCGCGAGGGATGGCGACGGCGTGTTGTACAGGGGATCGCTTGGGGGAACGAGCGGTCCGGTCGAGCCTGCGTCGTACACACCGACAGGCGCGTAGTACCAGTTGCTGTTGCTGATGCCGACGGGGCCGGTCTTCCCGTAGAACTGCTCGCCGAACGTGGCGCCATGGTCGGCGGTGAGCACCACCAAGGTTTCTCCGCCGTCGACCTCGTCCAGGTCCGCGACGGCCTCGAGCATCCGACCCAGCTGCTCGTCCGCGATCTCTGCCGCGCATCGGACGTGGGTCTGCGCCGCGCCGGCCACGACCGGGTCATCCGCGTCGCAGTCGCCCGTGAAGGTTGCGGCATCCGCCTGGGCACCCCACATGTGGCCAGCCTTGTCGATCCCGCCGAGCGTGACGAACATGCCCGACCACGGCTCTCGCTGCATCATCTCGATCGCGGCATCCGCGACCCAGACGTCCCCGCCCGTGTGCCCCGCGACGGCGGACGCGTCGGTCCCCGGGAAGAATCGGTTGCCGTCCTCGGGATAGATCCATGACGGGAACGCGGCCCTGGTGCCGTAGTCGAACGGCGCGTCCGCCGAGTTGATGAAGTACCGCCCGCAGAACGGTTGCGAGAGGTAGGTGGGCACCGCCTTCCCCGCCGGCTGACGGTACCTGCCTCCGAGCTCGAGCCCGCAGGCGTCCAGGGTGCTGGAGGAACGGCCCGACATCCGGACGCCGATGTCGCCCGTCGGAGCGACCGCGGACTCGACCGCGTAGGACTTCTCGCCCACCGCGATGAACTTCGTTCCGGGGAAGGCCTCGTGGAGGTAGTCGGCGAGCTTCGGGTACCCCTCGTGCTCGATCAGCGTGCCGAAATCCGCGAGGCTGAGGTCGCCGGTGATGTGCATCGCGTCCGTGCCGCGACCGAACAGGTTCTCCGTGTCGCGGTACGCCTCATCGGTCCAGCCCATGTTCTTGGGATACAGCCCGGAGGTGATCACGTTGTGCGCCATGACCGTCTCCGACGCCATGTAGCCCAGATACGCGCGCTTGAAGTTCGTGCCGGCGGCGCGGAGCGATCGGAAGTTCGGCATGTCGAACTGATCCGCGTACTCCGGGACCATCTGGTCGAAGAGCACGATCAGCACGCGGTTGGGATGCTCCGACGCCGCCTGCGCGACGACGGTGGATCCGGCCCAGGTCGGCACCGCAAGGCCGACGACCGCAACGAGCATGACCAGCTTGGTCCTCGTCCGTGCCACTTCCGCCTCCCTCGTCGATCCACCGTCGTGTGCTGTCTGCCCAGCTCGATCAGACGCCGATCCTCGCCCACGGCCCCCAGATCGCGAACGTCATCCCCGCGGACGCTTGGATGTTCACGAAGAGCGTGGAGCCGTCAGGGCTGAACGTGGATCCTGCGAACTCGTCTCCGAAACGCGGTGTGCCGGTCCGGCCGACGAGGCGGTTGAGCGCGACGTCGAACAGCTGCCCCTCCGTCGTGAGCCCGCGCAGGTAGTTGTCGCCCGTGCTGTCTTCGCAAAGGATCAGCGTTCCCCGTTGGCTGGTCGTCACGTTGTCCGGGAAGTCCAGGACCGCGGCACCGGGAGACTGGAACACGCACTGCAGGGTCTCGTCCTGTGTGCTGTACCCCCAGACCTGCCCGCTCCCGTTCCCGTAGCCGTCGGCGATCGGTCCGATGCTCGTCTCCGCGGGCCCCCCGCCCTGTGTCGCAGTGAAATAGACGACGCCGTCCTCGTGCGCGGATCCCTCGAGACGCGAGAAGTACGCCGCTCCCTGCGCTCGGCCCTGGTTCCCGACATAGACGAGCGCCTGATCGTTCGTCGTGGGTGCGGTGGAGCCAGGGGTGTAGGGGAACGAGGGTGCGGGGTCGTCGATGTCGACCCATTCGACGTCATACGTCGCACCCTGGGCCTGCGTTACGGCAAGGTCGAGGTTCGGCTGACCGGCCACCGTCAGCATCTGGAGCTGACCTTCGTTGTCGAGGAAGCCCGACCCCATCGGGTTGCTCGCGGGGATGTATCGATAGAAGCCCGACGGGAAGCCGAAGTTGTCCTCGGTCAGATAGAGGATCCCGTCGATCGGATCGAACGCCACCGATTCGTGCGCGAACCTGCCCGCGGCCGTGATCGGCTCGCGGATCGACTGCCCGCCCGCCGGTACGTCGAAGATGAACCCGTGCCGCTGCTGAAGCGGCACGTTCGGCACGCCGGTGAAATCCGGGCCGACGTCGGGACCGTTGACCGTTTCCTCGCACGTGATCCAGCTCCCCCACGGCATCGGACCACCCGAGCAATTCATCTGGGTGCCGTTGAGGCTCGTGTACGAGTCGACGACCTTGCCCTTGGGAGTCACCTCGATCGTGGTCGTCCCGCCGCGGGCCGCCGAGTCGTACGGCGTGCCGGGGCCGAACGGCGCACCCGTCCCGTTCACCTCATGGTTGCGGACCAGCAGGACGTTCTCGCCCGGCCCGGGGAAGGCCGCCATCCCGTCGTGGCGTCCCGGGAGGGCCGTGCCGTCCGGCAAGGTCACGGGCGTCTCGGTGTCGTGGAACGAGCGGTAGTGGAATCCCTTCGGGAGCCACAGCCGGACGATCCCGTCACGCAAGTCCTCCACGGGCCCGAGCGGGAAGGACGGTGCCATCGTCGCCGCGTTCGCCGCCCTCGCCACGAAACCCTGGAATGGACCGCCGAGCATCACCGCCCCCGCGGTCGCTGCGGATCCTCGAAGGAACGTCCGCCGGTCGATCTGAGGCATCGGCCTGCACCTCCATGGGGTCGGGGGAATCTTCACCCTCCCGCCGAGGGGGCGCGGTCGTCAAACGCCCTGGTCGCCGGTCATGTCGGATGGCTACGGAACCGGTCGGAAGCGGGTACCGTGCCCGCGCCATGGACGAGCGTCGGTTCCTCGAGATGGACGACGGGGTGAGGATCGCGCTCACCCTGCACTTCCCCCCCACGCCGCCGCCGTGGCCGGTCGTCTTCGAGGCACGCCCGTACCGCAAGGACGATCTCTCGGACGCGACGTCGATCTATCGACGCCTGTGCGACGAGGGGAACCTCGCGGTCTGCCGGGCCGACGTCCGCGGTACCGGTTCGTCGGAGGGCGCCGCCGTCGACGAGTACACGGCGCGCGAGCTCCAGGACCACGTCGCGACGATCGCGTGGCTGGCCGAACAGGAGTGGTCCAACGGCAACGTCGGGATGTACGGCACGTCGTACTCCGGTTTCA
>DASQKC010000124.1:0-2874 GCA_035630755.1 Actinomycetota bacterium
CCTCTTCTGGGACTGGGACGTGGCGATCGCGCTGGCGATCGGGATCGCAGCCGTGCTCGGCTTCGTCCTCGGCTGGGGGTTCGCCTGGATGCGACGACGGGCGAGGAGGAACTAGCGGCCCTCGATCTGCCGCTTCTGGCCGAGCGTGCCGACCTTGATCCCGAGTTGCGCCCCGCCGACCGCGGTCAGTCCCGCGGCCACGAGTCCCCCGAGCGGTCCTCGGAACTGATACGTGACCTCGTGCCGCAGGAGGCTCCGATCGTGCGGCAAGCGAGCGATCGATGTCTCGATCGTGGCGTCGAGGGGCCCCCGCAGGTGGATCGTCGCGTGGGACGGCGGCTCCCACCGAAGGATCTCGCCACGCACCCGCACACGTACACCCATGAACGACATCACGACGGAGTAGGTGGAGTCCTTCTCGAGCTCGTCGGGCACCTGGACGCTCTCCACATGTCGTTCCCAATGCGGGATGTTCGCGGGGTTGCTCACGACCTCCCAGACCCGCTCCGGCGACGCGTCGACCTCGACGGAGAACTCCGCCGTACTCATGAGACGCGGGCGCTCCCGCTCGACCAACCGCGCCACCACACTTCGCGCGTCGGCGCGAGCCGCACGAGCCCTCCGGCGTCGGCATCGATCTCCGTCGCGAGCGCGCGGGCCGTCTTCGCGCCGCTTCCGAGGGAATCGAGGACGTAGATCGACGCCGTTCCCTGCACCATCGCGCCCACCATGTCGCGCGCGCGCCACTCGGACGCCACGTCCACGGTGAGCGCCGCGGGCGCGTCGGGACCGGCCACGGCGAGCGCGAGGGTCTCCGCCGGGAGCGCTGCATAGATCGCGTGCTCGTCGGCTCGCCAGCGCGCCGGCACCACGACCGGTCCGCGTTCGCCGATCAACGTCAAGGCTCCCACACCCTCCGCGCCGAGCGGTTCGCGTACCTCGCGCGGGAGCACGGACAGCGGGTCGTCCCCTTTCGTCGATCGCCGGAACGTCGCGTGGGACGTCGACGCCCCCGCCCAGCGGCCCTTGCCCTCCTGCACCCCGTCGGCGTCGAGGAGCGCCGTGCGCGCGAGCTCGATCCCGACGAACACGCGACCGGGCGGCGCCCAGGCGAACGGGACCTGTTTGGCATCGACCGCGTAGCCCGCGAAGAAGCGGGCGTTCTTCCGGCTGAACGCCGCGGTCGCACGGGCGATCGATGTGGCGCCGGCGACCGCGTCACCCCACGTGTTCCGGTCGAGGGCGTCGTACAGCTTCGCCGACCCGGTGAACGCGACCGCCAGCTCCCCGTGACGGACGAGGCCGGCCGCAGCGGGATCCGCCTTCCAGGCGCGTGTCTTCACCGCCCGTCGGGAGGTCGTGAACCAGAGCCGGCCGCCCGAGTAGGCGAACACGAGCGGCGTGCAGTGGGGGCCGGTCGGCGCGGAGGTCGCGACCGCGCAGAAGGAACCCTGCTCCAGGACGGTCTGGACCGCGGTGGAGAGGAAGCTCATGTGCTCACCTTCGCACGGTCGCCGACCGGCGGCCACGCGAGCATCAGGCTCGTCCAGACGAGGTGGCTCGCGAGCGGCGCGGTGAAGGCGTCGATGGAGCCGAGGATCGTCCAGACACCGCCACAGACGATCGCCGCCGCGATGATCGCGAGGTTGCGCGAGACCGCGTTCACGGCGAGGTATCCGAGCCACACGAGGGAGGCTCCGATGATGACGGAGGTCGCGTCCTGGAGCTCCGGGAGGACGAGAGCCCGCCAGAAGAGCTCCTCGCCCGGCACGGCGACCGCGACCGTCAACACCCAGACGAGCGACATCGAGCGTTCCCCGGATCGCCCGTACAGCCCGCTCACCGAGGCCGCGAACGACGAGGACCGGACGAGCACGCCGACCGCGATCCACGTCCCGGCGTACAGCGCGACGCCGGACACGGCCCCGATGGCGAGCGCGGCGAGATCGAAGGGATCGGGATCGCGGAGGAGCGCGGCCGCCAGGCCCAGGATCAGGAACGTGACCGAGGTGGCCCGCCAGAAGCTCACGCGTCCGGACGTGACCAGCCACCACATCGTCGCATGCGCGATGACGCCGGCCACGATGACCGCCGCGATCATCACCGGGGCCCGAAGGACGTGTCCAGGAACCGCGTCTTCACCGCCACCTCGGCGGTGAAGGCCGTCACGACGGCCAGGTAGTAGAACCCGGTGGCCGATTGGACGGCCGACGCCCGCTCCCCCCGCAGCGCGGCCCGGATGAAGACGGCGATCAGCGCCGTCGCCACGACCATGCCCAGGGCGATCCAGGGCGCCAGCGCCCCAGCCGTGAGCAGCGGGTTGATCGCGGTGGAGGTCTCCACGCCGGTGAAGCCGGCGCTGATCACCGCCGCCGCGGCAGCGACGACCGAGACCAACAGGATCGTGGTCATGCGGTCGATGGGGCGCCGGGGAAGCTTCCGGTCGGTGAGGTACCAGTGGCCGAGGAGCAGGCCGTCCGTGGACGCACCCAGGAGGGCGGCCCCGGCCACGAGCTGGAACACGGCGAGCGCAAGGGACTGTCGGCCGGCGCCGCCCATCCACACGAGCACCGCGAGCCACGCGGGCACGCTCAGCCAGCCGACGATGCGAGCAGCCGACTGTTGCCGGAGGAACAGCAGCGCGGTCCACAGCACGGTCGCCGCACCCGCCGCGGCCGTCGTCGCCCGCAAGGCATCCCCGGACGGGAACCGTGCGACGACGGCCGCGTCCGTCGAGAGCCACGTGAGGATCGCCAGCACCGTGAGGATCGCTCCCACCAGCTTGAAGAACCCTCGTTTCACCTCGGTCCAGAGCGGTCCCACCCAGAGGAGGAGGGTGGCCCCCGCCACCGCCTCGGCGAGGACCAGGGCCAT
>DASQKC010000125.1:0-8371 GCA_035630755.1 Actinomycetota bacterium
CGATCGCACCGGGCAGCGAGAAGGCCATCGTGGCGAGCCCGTTGGAGATCAGGCAGGTGTTCGGCTCGTAGGTGGGGTACAGGCGCGCCATCCACATCTTCGCGGCGCCCGTGTCGGTGAGCACGATGTCCGCGCGGCCCATCGCCGCGCGGATATCGGCCACGACCCGCGCCGGCGCGACCGGGAACGCGTCGTCCTCGGCGCCGTGGGCGAGCTCCTCGCGTAGCAGCTCCTTCACGGGCGGCACGTCGCCGCTGATCGGATGGATCTCGCCGCTCTCGGCAAGGGCGACGAGGGACTCGCCGATCGACCCCTGGAGGCCGACCTCCAGGCCGTAGTGCGCGTCGACCTCGGCCACCGTCCGGTGGACGTGGATGATCCGCTTGTCGCCGCTTGGGTTCCAGCGCACCGGCGACCATTCCACGAGGTCGTAGCCGACCGCCACCACGACGTCGGCGCGGTCGAAACCGAAGTTCGCATAGTCCTTCACCATGAAGCCGATCGTGCCCAGCGCGTGCTGGTGGTCGTCGGGGAACACGCCTTTGCCCTGGAAGGTCGTCGCGACCGGGATCCGGAGGGCCTCGGAGAACCGGCGCAGCTCGGCCATCGCGCCGTCGCGGGCCACGCCGGCGCCCGCGAGCACGACCGGGTGCCGCGCCTCGGCCAGGACGTGCGCCGCCCGGTGGACCTGGTCGTCGGAGGGGTCGGGGTCGCGCGGCACGTTCACGCGGAGCGGGGTCGCGTCGGTCTCGCGTTCGGCCACGTCCTCGGGGAGCACGATGAACGTCGCCCCGGGCCGCTCGGTCTGCGCCTGCTTGAACGCCTTGCGGACCATCTCCGGAGCGGCGTCGCGGACCGTCACGATGTCGCCCCACTTCGTCACGGGCCGGTAGACCGACACGAGGTCGACGACCTGATGCGACTCCTTGTAGATGCGGTCCAGCCCCGCCTGGGCCATGAGCGCCACGAGCGGGTGCGAGTCGAGCTGGGCGTTCGCGATCCCGAGGATCAGGTTGAGCGCACCGGGACCGAGCGTGGCCAGGCAGACGCCCGCCCGCCCGGTGAGCGCGCCGTACGTGTCGGCCATGAACGCCGCGCCGCGCTCGTCGCGGGTCGTGACGAATCGGATCGGCGAATCGGCGAGGGCGTCCACCAGGTGCAGGTTCTCCTCGCCGGGGAGTCCGAACACCACCTCCACGCCTTCGTTCTCCAAACACGTCACGAGGAGCTGCGAGACGGTGCGGAGCCCCGGCGCGGTCATCGCCACAGCGTAGCCGCCCGGTCCGGCCGGGCGGCGTCAGCCGCCGGGCCGCAGGAGCTCGCGCGTCATGTGGAGGTGTCCGACGTGCTCGCCGAGGTGCGCCACGGCGTGGAGCAGCGCGAACGCGGCCGTGACCGGCTCATCGGCGCCGTCCGTCCGCCAGGGGGCGAACCCCTCGCGGCCCGGGTCGAACGTCGCGTCGCCGAGCAGCGCGAGGCACGCCGCGATGCCGTCCTCGACCTCGTCGGCGAACCCGTCGCCGGCCACGGTGCGGAACTCCGCGGGGCGGTCGCGCGGCGGGAGCGGCGCGCCGGTCGCCACGCCCAGCCACGAATGGGTGCTGCCGAGCGCGTGGGCCACGATCACCGCCACCGGATTCGTGTCCCCGCCCGCCGGCCGGGCGTTGAGCTCGTCGACCGTCAGGCCGGCAACGCCGCGCCGGAGCTCGTCGAGCCCGTGCGCGAGCACGTCGCGAGCCGCCGCGATCGTCGGGTCGTCCGCCACCTCAGGTGATCTCGATCATCTTCTCGCGCACGGCGTATACGACGGCCTCCATGCGCGAATGCAGGTGCAGCTTCTCGAGGATGTTGCGGATGTGGTTCTTGACCGTGTTCTCCGAGATGAACAGCTGCTTGGCGATGTCGCGGTTGTTCATGCCCTGCGCGACGAGCTTGAGGACCTCCATCTCGCGATCGGTCAGCCGCGGGGTGGGCATCTGGGGACGTTCGGCGGACGCCTTCGAGATGGCGGCGAACTCCGTGAGGAGCTTGGAGGCCATCGACGGGCTGATGCGCGACTGCCCGGCCCACACGCTCCTGATCGCGTCGGCGACCTCCTCGATCGGGATCTCCTTCAGCAGGTACCCCGAGGCGCCCGCCTTGATGGCGTCGTAGAGGTCGGCCTCCTCGTCGCTGATCGTGAGCATCAGGATCTTCACGTGGGGCATGAGGTCCTTGATCTGGGTCGTGGCCTCGATCCCGCTGCGCTTGGGCATGCGCACGTCCATCAGGACGATGTCGGGCATGACCTCCTGCGCGCGCTCGATCGCCTCGGCGCCGTCGGAGGCCTCACCGACCAGCTCGATGTCGGCCTCGTTGCCGAGGACCATCTCGAGGCCGCGGCGGAACAGGGCGTGGTCGTCGACCACCATGACGCGGAGCCGTTCGTCTGCGCCGCCGCTCGTCACCTGCGCTCCTTCCGGGAGGTCAGTCGTCGTCGACGGGCGCCGCGGCCCCGTCCGGGGGCGAGACTACACCACCCCTGTACACGGCCCGGCGGCGGCCGTGATGATCGCGGAGCTGTCGCTCGAGCTTCTCCTTCACCTCGTCGAGCGCGCTCGGGACGTCCCACGCCTCGGCGTGGGCGCGGAAGGTCTTCCGCGGGATCCGCAGGGCCGCCTCGACGCGTTTGAGCCCGTCGGGCTTCGGGTGGTGTTCGTTGATGAACTCGAGGTCGACGCCCGTGAGCCGTGGCTCCATCCGCTCGAGCGGGGCGAGCTTGTGCTGGGCCTGCGAGCGGAGCTCGTCGGTCACGGCGACCCCTCTGCCGGTGAACGTCATGTCCATGGTGTCGGCGATCCTCCCGTCGAACCTGGAGGGTGGGCCCTCATCCGGCTGACCTGGTCTTTGCCCCCACACCTGCCTGCCGGCCGGAGCCGGCAGGGCTTACCTCTAAACCGCGCCATGCTCAGCCACCAAGGGTGGCCTTACGTGGGTCGTTTCGCCCGCGGCTGGCATCGACTACCGGGGATGATCCCCGGGCAACCACAGACCCGGACGAGGGCCCGATCGAGGATAGGCAGCATCGGGGCCGCGACGCAACGCGGGGGCGGACGTGCGGACGGACCGGGCGGCCGCCAGGACCGAGACCTCGAGGGCGCCGGCGCCGCGCAGGGCGGCGGCGCAGGCCGCGGCCGTCGCGCCCGTGGTGAGGACGTCGTCGACGAGGATCACCCTCGCGGGCGCGGCGCGGACCGGGACGAAGGCGTCGCGCATCGCCCGGCGTCGGTCCTCCCCGCCGCGGCGCGCCTGCGGCCCCGTGGCGACGGGCCGGCGGATGAGCCGCGCGACCGGCAGGTCGAGCCGGCGACCCACGGCCGCCGCGAGCGCGCGGGCCTGGTCGTACCCACGCTCGGCGAGGCGCCGACGCGCGAGCGGGACCCACGTCACCACGTCGGCCGGCGCCGGGTCCGCGGCCGCCACCATCGCATCGGCGAGCGCGGCGGCGACGTCGCGCCACCCCGAGAACTTCAGCCGATGGACGGCCTCCCGCGCCGGCCCGGCGTACCGGAAGGCGGCGCGCACGAGGGTGACGTCGGGCGGCGGACAGTCGCGGCACGCGGGCACGTCGAGGAGCGACGGGCCGCCGCACCGCGCGCACCAGGGCGGGGCGAGCGGTTCGAGGGCGTCACGGCACCCTCGGCAGAATGGCCACGGTCCGCGCCCGCACCCGGCGCATCGGCGCGGGAACAGGAGGTCGAGCGGCCGGACCGACATGGCGGGACCGTAGCCCTCGCCGGTGACACCTCTCAGGGCAGCGCGACCTCGACGGGCGTCTCGCGCCCGATGCGGACGGCGAGGCGCGCCTGGTCGCGCAGCGCGGGGTAGCCGAGGATCCGGCCTTTGCCGGCGTCGTCGTGCTCGACCTCGAGGAGCGGATGCGTGCGGCCGTCGACGGTGAGCGCCACGTCGGCCGGCGCCTCCTCCGCCGCGTAGCCGATGCGCACGCTGTCGCCCGCGCATTCGAGCGCGCGGAGCTCCACCCCCCCGGTCGTCGTGTCGATCGGCGTCGAGCCCCGCCGCACCGCACCGCGCGGCCACGAGACCACGAAGCGGGGACCGGGCTCGATGACGGCCTCGACCGCGTCGATCACGACGTCGCAGCGGATCCGGTACCAGCCGGCGAGCAGGTCGAGCGTGGAGACCTCGAACGGCACGAACGTGTCGAGCGTGGGCGCCGCCTCGATGATCGAGGGCTCGAGGATGATCCGTTCCGACCCCTCGCCCGCCCACCCGACGACCGAGGCGCCCTCGAGCCGGACCTGGTGCGGCTGCCCGTCGCCACCGCGGAGCACGAACGCCCCCTTCAGGCCCGTCGGCGATCGCTCGTACGCCGCCTTGATCCGGACGGGGTCGGTCATCGTCTCGGTCAGGTCCCCTGGTCCCAGGAGTGGAGGTAGCGCTCCTGCTCGGCCGTGAGGGTGTCGATCTCGGCCCCCATCGCGCGGAGCTTGAGCCGCGCGACCTCCTGATCGATCTCTCGTGGCACCGGGTAGACCCGCTTCTTGAGCTCGGCGTGGTGCTGGACCATCCACTCGACCGACAGCGCCTGGTTCGCGAAGGACATGTCCATGACCGCGGCCGGATGGCCCTCGGCGGCCGCGAGGTTCACGAGGCGCCCCTCCCCCAGCAGGTGCAGGCGCCGGCCGTCGACCAGGGTGTACTCGTCCACCGACTCCCGGAGCCGCCGCACGCCACCGGTGGCCAGCTCCCGCAGCGCCCCCTTGTCGATCTCGACGTCGAAGTGGCCGCTGTTCGCCATGATCGCCCCGTCCTTCATGAGCTCCATGTGCTCGCGCCGGACCACGCTCGTGTCGCCGGTGACCGTGATGAAGATGTCGCCGATCCGGGCCGCGTCGCGCAGCGGCATCACGCGGTAGCCCTCCATGATCGCCTCGAGCGCCGCGGTGGGGTCGACCTCGGTGACGACCACGTGCGCGCCCATGCCCTTGGCCCGCGAGGTCACCCCCCGCCCGCACATGCCGTACCCGGCCACGACCACGGTCTTGCCCGCGATGAGCCGGTTCGTGGAGCGCATCACGGCGTCCATGGTCGACTGCCCCGTCCCGAACCGGTTGTCGAACAGGTGCTTCGTGTCCGCGTCGTTCACCGAGACGATCGGGTACGCGAGGGCGCCGTCGCCCGCCATCGCCCGCAGGCGGATCACGCCGGTCGTCGTCTCCTCGGTCCCGCCGATCACGTGCTCGAGCTGGTCGGCGCGCTGCGTGTGGAGCACCGTGACGAGGTCCGCGCCGTCGTCCATCGTGACCTGCGGCTGCAGGTCGAGCACCGCGTTGAGGTGCTTGTAGTACGTGTCGTTGTCCTCGCCCCTGATGGCGAAGGTCTCGATCCCGCTCTGCTCGGTGAGCGCGGAGGCCACGTCGTCCTGGGTCGACAGGGGGTTCGAGGCGGCGAGCAGCACCTCGGCGCCGCCGGCCGCGAGGGTCTCCATCAGGTTCGCGGTCTCGGTCGTGACGTGCAGGCACGCGGCGATCCGCACGCCCTCGAGCGGGCGTTCCTTCTCGAACCGCTCGCGGACCTGGGCGAGCACCTGCATCTCACCGGCGGCCCATTCGATGCGCTCGCGGCCGGTGGGCGCGAGGGCGGGATCCTTGATGTCGGCCATGATCGGCTCAGGCTCCTTGCTCCGAGGGGAGGCGTGGGAACAGGTCCACGAGGAGCCTCCCGACGGCGATCGCGGTCTCGTTCGAGACACGGACCACCTCCTCGTGGCTGACGTGCTCGCCGAAGGCGTTCGTCAGGCTACACAGTCCGAGCACCCGCATGCCCATCGCGTGGGCCGGCAGGGCCTCGGGGACCATCGACATCCCGACGACCGTGGCGCCGATCGTCTGGAGCATCCCGACCTCGGTCGGGGTCTCGTAAGCGGGGCCGCTCATCGCGGCGTACACGCCGACCGCCGCCTCGACGCCGAGCGCGGCGGCGCGGGTGGTCGCGAGGTCGCGCAGGTCCGGGTCGTAGACCGCCTCGGCGTTCACGAACGCCGGCATGCCGTCGGGGTACCGCCAGCCGCGGAGCGGCGCCGACCCCATGAGGTTCACGTGGTCGCGCAGGATCACGACCGTCCCGGCGGGCAGGCCGGGCTCCACGCCACCGACCGCGGCGGTCACGACCATCGTCCGGGCGCCGAGCGCGTAGGCGAGCCGCGGCAGCAGGGCCGGCACGTCCATCCCGTGCCCCTCGTACGAATGCACCCGGCCGCTGAAGGCGGCGACCGGGACGCCCGCGAGCGTCCCGAGGATGAGCCGGCCGGCGTGCCCCGGGACCCCCGGGGGCGGGAACCCGGGCAGATCGGTGTACGCGAACGAGGCGTCCTCGACCAGATCGTCGCCGAGCGCGGGCCCGAGCCCGCTGCCGAGCACGATCCCCACCCGGGGCACGAGCGCGGTCACCTCGCGCACGACGGCCAGCCCGCGCGCGGCGAGGTCGTCGGGCGGCGACGGGATGCCCTCGCTCATCGGGCGGCGAGCGCGGCCTTCAGCCGCGCGATCGCGTCGACCGGCGACGGGTCGTACCCGCGGCCAAGGCCCACGTAGCAGCTCGTCCAGTCACCGATCGCGATGAGGTGGCACAGACGCCCGAGCGGGGTGCCGCGCGAGACCGGCACCTCGCGCACCTCGGCACCGGCATCCCGGACGATCTCGGCCGTGAGCGCGAACCGGGCGGCGGTCTCGTCGTCTTCGCCGTCGTGCCGCAGCGCCACGACCGCGTGCCGCTCGCCGTAAGGCGGGACCCAGCCCACCACCTCGTTGTGGTCGAGCTCGGACATCGAGGCGTACCACGCCGGGACCTTGCCGTTCTCGTTCAGCTGCGTCTTCCACCGCATCGCGGCGACGGCCCCGATCCCGTCGGCGCCCCAGACCACCGGGACGCGGTCGCCGATCCAGGCCGCGAGGTCCTTCGCGGCGTTCTCGGCCGACGGGACCTCGGGACCGAGATCGCGCGCGACGCCGTCCACCGCCTCGACGGCCTCGGCGACGTCGTCCGCGATCGACGGCAGGATCCCGCCCGCCTCGAGCGCCCCGAGCATCGCGAACGCCAGGAGCCCGATCGCCGCCCGCGGTTGTCCGCCGCCGGGCACGCCGACCACCGGCAGCCCCCGCTCCGCGCACCGCGCCGCGAGCGCGCCGCCGCCCGTGATCGCGAGCACCCGGCACCCACGGTCGACGGCGGCCGCGAAGGCCGACATCGTCTCGGCCGTGTCACCCGAATACGAGGAGACGATGACGAGCGCGTCCTCGTCCGCGTACGCGGGCAGGGACGGCGCGCGGTTCACCTCGACGGGGACCCGCGTCGCGTGACGGAACCCCGCCCGCAACACGTCCCCCGCGACGGCCGAGCCCCCCATGCCGCAGACGACGACGGCCCGGACCCCCGCGCCCGGGTCGAACCCGGATCTTTGCCCGGCCTCGTAGGAGGACGAGGCCTCGGCGCCTAGGCGCGCCACCGCGCCGAGCATGTCCGACGGGTCCCCCGCCCGGAGGGCGGCGGCGTCGTCGAGGTCGATCACGGTTTCTCGGCCTCGTCGATGAGCATCACGGGGATGTCGTCGCGGATCGGGTAGCGGTACCCGCACGTGCGGCACACGAGCACCTGCTCCGCCTCGAGGTGGTCGAGGTCGCCGCGGTCGTTGGGGCACACCAGGATCTCCAGCAGCTTGGGGTCGAGCGTCACGTGGTCCCTCCGATCAGATCGAGCACCCGGGCGGTCGCCGCCTCCAGCGTCGCCTCGGTGCGGGCTTCGACGTTCAGCCGCAGCAGCGGCTCGGTGTTCGAGGCGCGGACGTTGCACCACCACTCCGGGTACTCGACGGTCAGTCCGTCCAGGCGGTCCTGACGGCCGTCGGCGGTGGCGGCCGCGACCCGCTCGACGGCGGCCGGCGGGTCGTCGACGCGCCGGTTGATCTCGCCCGACGCGACGTAGCGCCGGAACGGCGCGAGGAGCGACGAGAGCGTGCCCCCGCTCGCCGACAGCTCACCGAGCGCGACGACGCCCGCGATCAGGCCCGAGTCGGCCCGGTAGTTGTCGCGGAAGTAGTAGTGGCCCGAGTGTTCCCCCCCGAACACCGCCCCGGTCTCGGCCATGACCTGCTTGATGAACGAGTGCCCCACCCGCGTCCGCACCGGCTCGCCCCCGGCTTCACGGATGGCCTCGGGCACCACCCAGGAGCAGATCAGGTTGTGCACGACCTTCGCGCCCGGCTCGCGGTGGAGCATCGCCGTCGCGACGAGCGCGGTCAGGAGCGACCCGCTCACGTCCTCGGCACGCTCGTCGACCAGGAACACGCGATCGGCGTCACCGTCGAACGCCA
>DASQKC010000126.1:0-13951 GCA_035630755.1 Actinomycetota bacterium
CGAGGGGCCGCTCCTGGCCCACGAGCGCTGGCACGTACGTCAGTACTGCGCCTGGGGCCCGTTGTTCATCCCCGTGTACCTGCTGCTGGCCATCCGCTACGGCTACCGCCGGCACCCGATGGAACGCGCCGCCGAACGCGCCGCGGCTCAGTACGTGACGGGGCTCGCCGACGGGACGTCGGGCGGGGCCTCCTGATACGCGGCGCGGCGGTCCATGACGCCTGCGAGCGCGAGATCGAAGTCGTGCGGGCTCGACGCCGTACGCCGGGCGTCCTCGGCCGTCACCTGGCCGTCCTTCACCAGCTTCACGAGCGCCTGGTCGAACGTCTGCATCCCGTAGAAGTCGCCGTCGGCGATCACGTCGACGATCCCGTCGGTCTGCTCGGGATCGGCCAGCCGGTCGAAGACGCGCCCGGTGTTGATCAGCACCTCGATCGCGGGCACGCGGCCCTTGCCGTCGGCCTTCGGGACCAGCCGCTGGGACACGATCCCCCGCAGCGCCCCGGCGAACGAGGTCCGCACCTCCTTGGCCTGCTGGGGTGGGAACAGGTCGAGCACCCGGTTGATCGTCTCCATGCAGTCGATCGTGTGCAGGGTCGAGATGACGAGGTGGCCGGTCTCGGCCGCCTGGATCGCCGACAGGGCCGACTCCGCGTCGCGGATCTCGCCCACGAAGATCACGTCGGGGTCCTGGCGGACGACGGACTTCAGTGCCGCGGCGTAGGAGTCCGTGTCGATCCCGACCTCCCGCTGCTGGATGATCGACAACACGTCGTCGTGGACGACCTCGATGGGGTCCTCGATCGTCACGACGTGCGCCCGCCGGGTCCGGTTGATCTGGCCGATCAGCGAGGCGATCGTCGTCGTCTTCCCGGTGCCCGTGGGCCCGGTGATGAGGACGAGGCCGCGCGGCGAGTCGGCGAGCTCGCGCATGACGGCCGGGAGCCGGAGCTCCTCGAACGTCGGGATCTCCGACCGCACACGGCGGATCGCGAGCCCGACGAGCCCCCGCTGACGGAAGACGTTGATCCGGAACCGACCCACGCCTTGGACGGTGTAACCGACGTCGGCCTCGCTCGTCTCCTCGAAGATGCGGCGCTTGTGCTCGCTCATCACGGCGATCGCGAACGCCTCGGTGTCGTTGGCCGTGAGCTCGTCGTACGTGGTCGGCGTGAGCTCGCCGTCCACGCGGACGAAGGGCACGTTGCCGACCTTCAGGTGCAGGTCGGACGCGCCCGCTTCCACCGTGTGACGCAGCAGGTCGTCGATGTGCATCCCGAACACCTTCGGCACGCTCGCACCGGACCCTGAGTCGCGCGGATAGCATCGGCGGATCATGGGCGACCCCCAGCGCGCGGGTGGCGGCGAATCGCCGAAGCGGCGGCGCCGCAGGCGCCGCCGCCCCACGTCGGACGCTCGCGGCGGCGCCGGCGGGAGCCGGCGCCGGATCCCGACCACGAAGGAGGTCTCCGCCGGCGGGGTCGTCTACCGCCGGACGGAGGACGGCGGGATCGAGGTGGTGCTCGCGTCGCGCCGGACCCGGCGCGGCGAGCTCGCGTGGGGCCTCGCGAAGGGCGGCATCGAGGACGGCGAGAGCCGGGAGGAGGCCGCGATCCGCGAGGTGCGCGAGGAGACCGGGATCACCGCCGAGATCGAGGCCGACCTCGGCGACACGAAGTACATGTACGTCTGGGAGGACGTCCGGATCCGTAAGACCGTCCACTTCTTCCTGATGCGCGACACCGGCGGGGACCCCGGCGAGCGCGACGACGAGATGGAGGAGATCCGCTGGTTCCCCCTCGAGCGGGCCAAGAAGCGGGCGGCCTACCGGGGCGAACGCGACGTGCTCGCGCGCGCCGCGGACCTGCTGGGGTGAGCGCCGGGTGACGCCGGCGCAGGCGGCGCTCGCGGTCGGGATCGGCCTCGTCAGCGGCGTGCTCGCCGGTCTGTTCGGCGTGGGCGGCGGCATCGTGATGACGCCCGCGTTCCAGACGATGCTCGGGCTCCCCCCGATCGTCGCGCTCGCGACGCCGCTGCCCGTGATCATCCCGACGGCGGTCGCCGGCGCCTTCCGGTACCGGCGCGTCGGCGAGATCGACCTGCCGGCGGCCGGCTGGATGGTCGCCGCCGGGATCCCCGCCGCCGTCATCGGCGCCCTCGCGACCGAGGTCGTGGCGACGGGCCTCCTGCTGATGGTCACGGCCGCCCTGCTCGCGGGGCAGGCGGTCGGGATCGTCCGGGGAGCGGGCCGACCGGTCCGCGAGGCCCGGCGGTCGGCGAGCCCCGGCACGTTCCTCGCGATCGGGGTCGTCGCCGGGCTGATCTCGGGGTTGCTCGGGATCGGGGGCGGGCTGGTGATGGTCCCCGCGATGGCGGGGTTCCTCGGCATGCCCCTGCGCCGGGCGCTCGGAACCTCCCTCGCGGCGATCGTCGGGATGGTCGTCCCGGGCACGATCGTGCACGCCGTGCTCGGCAACATCGATTGGCTCGTGGCGGCGTTCGCGGCCCTCGGCGCGGTCCCGGGCGCGCGCCTCGGCGCCTGGATCGCGCTCGGGACGAAGGAGCGAACCTTGCGCCTCCTCGTCGGCGGCTTCATGTTCGTCGTGGCCGTCGCCTACGGCGTCAGCGAGGCTCTGCGGCTGGTGGAGGGCTGAGCATGGTGGACGTGGCAGACGCCGGGACCGGGAGGAGCCGCGCGGGCGCCCTCCTCATGCTGCTGGTCGCGCTCGTCGCCCTGTGGCCCGCGCCGACGCGGGCCCAGCCGCTCACCGCCGCGGTCACGCTCGCGGCGCAGACGCGCTACACCACGCCGGACCGGTCGGTCCTTCACGTCGAGGTCGCGGCGGTCAACACGAGCGGCGTGGCCATCGAGGATCTTTCGATGGCCCTGTCGCTCGGTCCCGCGGTGGTCTCGCGCCTCGCCTACGACCAGATGCTCGTGGTCGGCCCGCCCGTGATCGACTCCACCACCGAGGTCCCGCTCGAGGGGTCCCTCGCGACCGGGGAGGCGCGGACGCTCCGCGGCGAGGTCGACATGGCCGCCCTCCCGAACGTGGCGCCCGACGACTCGCGCATCTACCCGCTCCGGATCGAGATCCGGAGCGCCGAGGTCGCGGTCGGGCAGATCAACTCCGCCGCGATCCACATCGTGCGCGACCCCGAGGCGCCGATCGTGTTCGCGTGGCGGCTCGAGTTCACGTCGCCAGGCCCCGCGTTCGGTCCCGACGGGACGTTCCGCGACCCGGCCCTGGCGGCCTCGCTCGCCCCCGGCGGGTCGCTCGCCGCCCGCGTCGACGCGCTGCGGAGGATCGCCGATCGAGGTGCGACGATCGACGCCGTGATCCAGCCGTCCCTCGTCCGCGACGTGGCCGACATGGCCGACGGCTACGTGGGGCCCGACGGCTCGACGGTCCCGCCCGACACCGGCGCCGCGGCCGCCGCCGCCCGCTTCCTCGCGCAGCTCACGAACGCGGTGGCATCGCCGGGCGTAGCGGTGATCGCGCCGCCGATGTTCGGCCCGACCACCCCGAGCCTGCTGGCGGCCGGGATGGGACCCGACCTCAACACCCAGGAGCAGCTCGGCGCCCGCACGATGGCGGAGCTGCTCGGCGTGACGCCGGTCGAGGGGACGGCCCGCCCCGTGGACGGACGCCTCGACGAGCGGAGCCTCGAGCGCTACGCCGATCAGGGCACCCTGACCCTCCTGGGTGACGCCGCGACGGTCGCTCGACCTGTCGAGCCCAACGGGTTCGCGCCGGCGCCCACCGCGCGGATCGGTGGCACCGACGAGTCGCCGGTCACCGTGCTGCTCCCCGACCCGGGCACCCAGGCCCTGATGTCGCAGCCCGACCTGCTCGCCGACCCGGTGCGCGCGGCCCAGGGCGTGCTCGGGGAGCTCGCCGTGATCTGGAAGGAGCAGCCCAAGCCGGCGCCCCCCACCGTCCGCGGCCTCACGATCGCGCTCCCCGACACGCTGCCCCCGCCGGTGTGGGGTCCGCTCGTCGATCGCATCGTCGGCGCGCCGTTCCTGCGCCGAGCCCACGCGGCCACGCTGGTGGAACTCGTAGAGCCGCCCGGCCCGGCCGCGACCCTCGCCACGCCGGACAGCCAGACGTTCACGGCCGCCTACGTCGATCGGATCCGTTCGCTCGAGCGCGACGTCGCCACGTACCGGTCGATGCTCGCCGAACCCTCGGAGGAGTCCGAGCGCCTGCGGGACGCGCTCCTGCAGGCCGAGTCCGCGGTGTTCCTCGGCGCCGGCGAGCCGGGCGGCGTGCCCTGGCTCGACGAGGTCGCACGGGTCACCGGGGCGGCGTTCGCCGGCACCACCCCGCAGGTCAGCCAGGCGTTCACCCTTACCTCGACGGAGGGGACGCTGCCGCTGCGGATGGGCGATCCCGGCCCGCTGCCGCTGCGCGTGACGGTCCGGCTGGAGTCCTCGCGCTTCTCGTTCCCGGAAGGCGCCGAGCAAGAGGTCACCCTCGTGGCGCCCGACCAGGTGGTCGAGTTCGCGATCACCGCCACGGGGTCGGGGCAGAGCCCGATCCGCGTCGTCGTCGAGGCGCCCGACGGGCGTCCCATCAGCGAGCAGACGGTCGTGGTGCGGACGAGCGCGGTGAACGTGATCGCGCTCGTCGTGACCGCGGCGGCGGCGCTCGTCCTGCTCGTGGTCGGCGTGAGGAGGTGGATGGCACGGCGGGCGACCTGACGCCGGACTCGCGCGCCGCGACCCTGCGGAACAGCGCGGTGATGTCGAGCGGCACGCTGCTGTCGCGGCTCACCGGGTTGGTCCGCGTGTCGGTGACGCTCGCGGCCCTCGGGCTGACGGCCGTCTCGGACACGTACAACGCGGCGAACACGACGCCGAACATGATCTACGAACTCGTCCTCGGCGGGATCCTCACCTCGGTGTTCGTGCCCCTGATCGTGACCCGGCTGCGATCCCACGAGGAGTGGACCTCGGTCGTCGCCCGGTTCCTCACCCTCGCGGTCGTGGTGCTCGGCGGGCTCGCCGCGGTCGGGATGCTTGCGGCGCCGTGGATCATGCGGCTCTACCTGGGCGGGGTGGCCGACCCCGTGCAGCGCGCCGAACAGGTGGCCCTCGGCACCACGTTGCTGCGGTGGTTCATGCCGCAGGTCGTCTTCTACGGGATCGCCGCGATCGCCGGCGGCGTGCTCACCGCGCACCGCCGGTTCGCGGCCCAGATGTTCGCGCCGGTGCTCAACAACCTCGTCGTGATCGCCACGATGGGCGCCCTCATCGCGCTCGGGGTGGACGGCCGCTCGCCCACGCAGCTCAGCGACGCCCAGGTCACGCTGATGGGGCTCGGGACGACGCTCGGGGTCGTAGCGATGGCGCTCGCGCTGTGGCCGGCCCTGCGCCGCACGGGCATGCGGTGGCGCCCGCGGTTCGACTGGCGGCACGAGAGCGTGCGGGCGCTCGGCCAGCTGGGCCGGTGGGTGGTGCTCTACGTCGCGGTGAACCAGCTCGCGTACCTGATCCTCATCCGGTTCAACGGTCGGGTCGGACCGGGCTCGTACACGGCGTATTCGCAGGCGTTCGTGTTCTTCTCGCTCCCCCACGCGATCGTCGCGGTGTCGATCTTCACGGCGCTGCTGCCGGGGATGGCCGAGCGATGGGGCGCCGGGCGGCGCGAGGGCGTGGTCGAGCTGTACTCGCGGGGGCTCCGGGACACGCTCGTGATGATGCTGCCCGCCGCCGCGGGGCTCGTGGTCCTCGCGGGCCCGATCGTGGCGCTCCTGGCCGGCTACGGCGCGGTCGGCGGCGCCCAGCAGGCGCTGCTCGCGGACACCCTCGCGGCGTTCGCGGTGGGGCTGCCCTTCTTCTCGGCGTTCCAGCTCCTCACGCGCACGTTCTACGCGACCACGGACAGCCGGACGCCGGCGCTCGTCAACGTCGGCGTCGCGGTGGTCGACCTCGGGGTGGCCGCCCTCCTCGCGTTCGCGTTCGACCTGGGCGTGCCGGGCTTGGCGCTCGGGCATGCCGTGTCCTACGTGGCCGGCACCGCGGTGCTCGTCGTGGCCCTGCGGCGGCGCATCGGCGGCGTCGACGGCCGGCGCGTCGCCGCCACCGCGGTCCGCGCCGGCGCGGCGGCGGTCGTGTGCGCGGCGGTCGCGTGGCTGACGGCGCGCGGCGTGGGGTCGGTCGTGGACGTGGCCCGCGCCCTCGGACGGCTCATCCAGGTCACCGCCGCGATCTCGACGGGGCTGCTGGCCTTCCTCGCCTCCTCGGTCATGCTGAGGGTCGCCGAGGTCGATGACGTCCGGAGGACGCTGGTCCGGAGGTGGCGACGATGACGGATCCGCACGACGAGACGGGGTTGGTGGGCAAGGTCCTCGTGATCTGGCTCGTCCTCTTCGGCCTGCTCGCGGTCGTGATGGTCGACGCGGGCTCGATCCTGTTCGCCAACGTGCAGGTCTCCGACGCCGCCCAGACGGCGGCGAGCACCGCCGCCAGCACGTACCGGAACACGCGCGACGTCGAGGTCAGCTGCAAGGCCGCCAAGGAGACCGTCCCGCCCGACGAGGGGATCGAGTTCCCCAAGGCGTTCTGCAAGATCGACACGGCGACCGGCGAGGCCACCGTGAAGCTGCGCAAGGACGTCGGCACGCTCGTGGCCGGCCGGCTCGGGTTCACCCAGGACCTGACGGTGGTCGAGATCGAGGAGACCGGCCGACCACCGATCCTGTAGCGTGCCCGTCGTGCAGGGGCCGGCGAGCGACGACGACCTGGTCCGCCGCTACCTCGAGGGCGACGCCGATGCGTTCGCCGCGCTCGTAGAGCGTCACCGCGACCGCGTGTTCAGGGTGTGCCTCAGGATCCTCGGGGACGCCGAGGACGCCGCCGACGCCGCGCAGGACGCCTTCGTGTCGGCCCTGCGCAAGCTCGGCACGTTCCGCGGCGACGCGCTGTTCACGACCTGGCTCCACCGGGTCGCGGTGAACGCCTGCTACGACGTCCTGCGCAGGCGGGCGCGGCAGCCCTCGCTCCGCGCGGTCGGTCCCGACGACGATCCGTGGCCCGAGTTCGGTCCCGCCGCGCCCGACCACGCCGACGAGGTGGCCGGCGGCCTCGACGCCGCCGGCGCGCTCGCCCGGGTCCCCGAGGAGTTCCGCGTCGCCGTCGTGCTGGCCGACGTCGAGGACCTCCCGTACGAGGAGATCGCGAGGATCCTCGACGTCCCCGTGGGGACCGTGAAGTCCCGCGTGCACCGAGGCCGGCTCGCGCTGGCGCGGGCGATGGGCCTGGACCGGGAACCCGCGCGCGGGGGCACGGCGTCCGAGGAGGAGCCATGACCCACCCCACCGATCAGCTCGTCGACCTCGTGGACGGGACCCTGACCGCGCCCGAGCGCGACGAGGTCCTCGCCCACGTCCGGGCGTGCGCGCGCTGCACGGCCGAGGTGCGCGCCGCCACGGAGGCCCGACGGGCCCTCGAGGCGCTCGCCACGCCCGTCGCGCCCGCGGGTATCGGTGACCGGGCGGTCGCCGAGGCTCGCCGGCCGGCCGGGACCGCCGCCGAGGGGAACCGGTGGACACGTATCGGTCCCGCCCTGGGCGTCGCCGCGGCGATCGTCCTCGGCCTGGCGCTGCTGCTCCCGAGCCTCGGACGCGACGCCGACGTCGCCACGGAACCGGCCGGGGACGCCGCCGTCCCCGCCGCGGCCCCGGCGGCGTCGCGCGTCGAGGTGACCGACGCCGACTACAGCCTCGAGGACGTCCGCGAGCTCGCCGAAACGGGGGCGGCCGCGGCCGCGGACGCCCCCGGAGGCGAGGCGTTCGCGGGAGCTACGTCGCGGTCCGCCGACGATGTGATCGGCTGCCTCACCGACGCGTTCCGCGAGCTCCCCGGCGTGCCGACCCGGCTCATCGCGGCACGCTTCGACGGCGAGCCGGCCTACTTCGGCGTCGTCGAGGCCGGACCGGGCGCCGGCCAGGACCCGGATCGCCGGTACGTGCTCGTGGCCTCGCGGCCGGACTGTGTGTCGATCTCACAGACGCGCGTCTTGCTCCCCTGAGGGGGAATAGGCGGGCGTTCCAGCGTGTGGGAGGATCTAACGATGGACGACGTGCGGAAGGTGGCGATCATCGGCTCGGGTCCCGCGGGGTATACCGCGGCCCTGTACGCCGCGCGCGCCGACCTCCAGCCCCTCGTGCTGAAGGGCGTGGAGGCGGGCGGGCAGCTGATGCTCACGACCGATGTCGAGAACTACCCCGGCTTCGCCGACGGGATCCTCGGTCCCGAGCTGATGGAGCAGATGGAGAAGCAGGCGGCGCGCTTCGGCGCCGAGATCCTGCCGGTCCACGTCACCGGGGTCGACCTCGCCGAGCGGCCGTTCGCGATCAGGGCGGGCGACCAGACCTGGCGCGCGCGGACGTTGATCGTGGCGACCGGCGCCTCCGCACGCTGGCTCGGCGTCCCCGGTGAGACCGCGCTCCGCGGGCGCGGGGTCAGCGCCTGCGCCACGTGCGACGGCTTCTTCTTCCGCGACCGCGAGCTGCTCGTGGTGGGCGGTGGCGACACCGCGATGGAGGAGGCCACCTACCTCACGAAGTTCGCGTCGAAGGTGACGATCGTCCACCGGCGCGACGAGTTCCGCGCGTCGAAGGTGATGCAGGCGCGCGCGCTCGAGAACCCGAAGATCGAGGTCGTGTGGAACACCGTCGTGGATCGGATCCTCGGCGAGGACGGCGGCGCCGTGACGGGCGCGGTGCTCCGCGACGTCGTCACCGGCGCCGATCGGCAGGTAGCGACCGACGGCGTGTTCGTCGCGATCGGCCACGACCCCAACACCGGGTTGTTCCGCGATCACCTGCGGACCGACGACGACGGCTACCTGATCGTGGCCGAGCCGCGCACCGCCACCGACATCCCCGGCGTGTTCGCGGCGGGCGACGTGACCGACCGGACGTACCGGCAGGCTGTCACGGCCGCCGGCCAGGGCTGCAAGGCCGCGATCGACGCCGAGCGGTTCCTGGAGGACACCCACGACTGACCACCGGCGCGGCCGGTGCCCGAGACACCCACGAGGAGACAGACGACATGGCGAACATCGGTGACGTGACCGACGCGGAGTTCCAGGAGAGCGTCCTGGAGTCGACGACCCCCGTGCTGGTCGACTTCTGGGCCGAGTGGTGTGTGCCGTGCCACATGGTCTCGCCCGTGGTCGAGGAGCTGGGGACGGAGAAGGGCGAGTCCCTCAAGGTCGCGAAGCTCGACATCGACGCGAACCCCCAGTCAACGCGGACCTACGGCGTGATGTCGATCCCCGCGCTGATCCTGTTCAAGGACGGGCAGGAGGTCGCGCGCGTGATCGGCGCCAAGCCGAAGGAGCAGATCCTCCGCGAGCTCGGCACGCACCTGTAGCCCCCGCGTTTGCCGGGCCGGTCGTCCGGTCCGCACACTAGGTCGGTGAGGATCTTCCGACCCGGGGACGAGGGCCCCGAGATCCGCGACATCCAAGATCGCCTCGCGGCGCTCACGCACGACGTGCGCGAGGACCCGCCGGGCGTCTTCGGCGACGCTACGCTCGCCGCCGTCCGTCGCTTCCAGGCGGCGCGGAGCCTCCAGGTCGACGGTCTGGTCGGACCCGACACGTGGGGGCAACTGGTGGAGGCCGGGTTCCTGCTCGGTGACCGGACGCTCTACCTGCACGCGCCCCACATGCGGGGCGACGACGTCCGGGGCCTGCAGCGCAAGCTCAACGCCCTCGGCTTCGACGCCGGCCGCGAGGACGGCGTCCTGGGGCCCGTCACCGACCAGGCGATCCGGGAGTTCCAGCGCAACGTCGGGGAACCGGCCGACGGCGTGGTGGGCCTGCACACGATCGAGACCCTCGAACGGATGCGGCCCGTGGAGGACGCCGCCAGCCGCGCCGTCGTCCGCGAGGGCGAGGAGATGCGCCTGCTGCCTCCGGGGCTGACGGGACGGACCGTCGCGATCGACCCCGGTCCCGCGGGTGCGGGCGTGGATCCCGGGCTCGACGTCGCGCATGCGCTCGCCGCGGCGATCGAGGACACGGGCGGCACCGCGGTCCTCCTGCGGGGCGAGGACCAGGATCCGGCCGCCCACGACCGCGCGCTCGCCGCGAACGCGGCCGGCGCGTCCATCTGCGTCGCGTTCCGGATCGACGGGCCGCCGGGGCCGGGGACGTGCGCGTCGTTCGGGAACGACCGGACCCACTCCCCCGCCGGCGAGCGGCTTGCCCGGATGATCGCGCAGGAGCTGCACGCCTCGTTCGGCGAGCCGGTGCGGACCCAACGTCTCACGGTGGCGATGCTGCGGGAGACCTCGATGCCCGCGGTCCAGGTGACGCCGCCGGCCGGGGCGGACCCGGTGGGGGTGGCGGGCGCCGTGGCGGCGGGCGTCCTGCGGTACGCGACGGAGCCGGCCGCGGACTAACGCCGTCGGCGGGCGCGGCCGGCGAGCGCCAGCAGGACCCCCAGGATCGCGCCGAGCACGATCGCGGTCGCCGCCCGCTGCGGCTCGCTGGGATGGCGCCGGTCCTCGTCCATCGGTGCAGGGTATCGGCCTCGAGGACCGACCGGTATCCTCGGCGCAGAGGAGGTCGTCGGAGATGGACAACGTCGGGATCGGGTTCGCGATCCTCCTGTTCACAGCCGTGATGGTCGCGGGGCTCGCCTTCTGGATCTGGGCGCTGGTGGACGCCATCCGCGTGCCCGACGACTCCCTGTACAAGAGCGGCACGAAGCTGGTCTGGGTCCTCGTGATCGTGCTCATCGGGTTCATCGGCGCGATCGTCTACCTCGCGGTGGGCCGGCCCGACGGCGGCGCGGCGGCGGCGATCGCCTCGTGGGGCGGAGGCGCCCGAACGACACCGCCGGCACCCGACGGCGCTCTGCCGCCACCGCCCGCCTGAGCCGGCGGCCGGAACGGCGCTGCTAGGCTCGGCCCCTTCCTGATGGCCGAGTTCCCGATCGATCGTTTCGTCGACCGCTACGCGCGGCGGGCCGCCGGCATGTCGGCGTCCGAGGTCCGCGCGCTGTTCGCGGTGGCCGCGCGCCCGGAGGTGATCTCGCTCGCCGGCGGGATGCCGTCGGTCGAGTCCCTGGACGAACGCGAGGTGGCCCGGGTGTTCCGCGAGGTCCTGGAGGAGGTCGGTGCCACCGCGTTGCAGTACGGCGGCGGCCAGGGGCTGCCGGCGCTCCGCGCGACCGCCGTGCGCCTCATGGCCGAGGAGGGGATCGCCGCGGATGCCGACGACGTCGTGGTGACCACCGGCGCCCAACAGGCGCTCGACCTCGTGGGGAAGATCTTCCTCGACCCGGGCGACGTCGTGGCGCTGGAGGCGCCCGCCTACGTGGGGGCGCTCACCGCGTTCGGCGCGTACGAGCCCCGGTTCCTCCCGATCCCGATCGACGACGACGGCATGGTGGTGGATGAGCTCGAGCGCCGGCTCGTGGCCGGCGAGCGGCCGACGTTCGTCTACACGGTCCCCAACTTCGGGAACCCGGCGGGTGTGACGCTCTCATACGAACGACGTGAACAGCTGGTGGCGCTCTGCCGCGAGGCCGGGATCCCGATCGTCGAGGACAACCCCTACGGCCTGCTGCGGTTCGACGGCGCCCCGCTCCCGACGCTGCGGAGCCTGGACCCCGACAACGTTATCTACCTCGGGACGGTATCGAAGACCTTCTCGCCGGGCGTGCGCGTCGGATGGGCCCTGGCCGAGCAGTCCGTCGTGCAGCGGTTGGTCCTGGCGAAGGAGGCCGCCGACCTCTGCGGCTCGAACCTGAACATGCTGGTCACCGACCGATGGTTCGCCGACGAGGACCGATGGCGCGGCGCCCTGGCCGGCCTCGTCGGCACCTACCGGCGACGCCGCGACGCGATGCTCGAGGCGATCAAGGAGCACCTGCCCGACGGCGCGATGTGGACCGTGCCGCAAGGCGGCTTCTACGTGTGGGTCACCCTCCCGGCGTGGATCGACACGAAGGCGCTGCTGGCGAAGGCGGTCGAACGCCGCGTGGCCTACGTCCCCGGCACCGCCTTCTACCCCGACGGCCGCGGACGCGATCAGCTGCGGCTGGCGTTCTGCTACCCGACCGAGGAACGGATCCGCGAGGGGATCGCACGCCTGGGGGCGCTGCTCGAGGACGAGGTGCAGCTGTACCGGAGCCTGGGGGGTGGAGGGTCGTGAGGATCGCCGTGGTCGCGGGGGGCCGGACGCCCGAACGCGACGTCTCCCTGCGGGGTGGTCATCGTGTGATGGTGTCATGCGAGGAACTCGGGCACGAGGCGTGGCTCGTCGACCCCGCCGACGCGCCGCTCGTCGAGACCCTGGCGGCGCGTCGCCCGGACCTGTGCTGGCTCGCCCTGCACGGCAAGGAAGGTGAGGACGGTACGGTCCAGCGCCTGCTGGACCTCCTCGAGCTCAGCTACACGGGGACGTCGGCGTTCGACTGCGAGATCGCGTTCGACAAGGTGCTCGCCAAAGACGCCCTCGCGCGGGCCGGGGTGCCGACGCCCGCGTGGACGGTGATCGAGGGGTGGGCCCTGCGCGACCTCGGCGCGGGCGCGGCGATCGCGCGCGTCCCCGAGGTCGTCGGGATGCCCTGCGTCGTGAAACCCTCGCGCAGCGGCTCGGCGCTCGGCGTCACGACCGTCGAGCGCGAGGCGGATCTGTCCGCCGCGATCATGGCGGCCCTGAGCTTCAGCGAAGCCGCCGTCATCGAGCGGCGCGTCGAGGGGACCGAGGTGGCGGTGGGCCTCGCCGGGCGAGGCCTCGAGCCCTTGCCTCCGGTCGAGATCGAGCCCAAAGGCGGCGTATACGACTACGCGGCCCGCTACACGGCGGGCGCCACCGACTACTTCGCGCCGGCGCGGCTGGACGCCGGGGTCGCCGCGACGGTGACGGAGCGGTCGCGCGCCGCCGCGGGCGCCCTGCACCTGCGCGACGTGACCCGGATCGATGCGATCGTGGACGCCGGCGGCGCCCCCTGGGTCCTCGAGGTGAACGTCTCGCCCGGCATGACGGACACGTCCCTCCTGCCGATGGCGGCCACCGCGGCGGGGCTGTCGCTGGCGCAGCTGTGCGACCGCATCATACAGTCGGCCACCGCGCGCCTGCCTTAGTCGGGCGCCATCCCCGGGCCCGACCCGACGATCTCACTCACGATGCGCTCGAGGTCGTCGGGCGAGCCGAACTCGATCACCACGCGCCCCCGCTTGGCACCCATCTGGATGCTGACGCGGGTGGCCAGCTGCTCGGAGAGGATCTCCTCCACCTCGGCCATGGTCGTATCCACCTGCGCCGCTGCGGCGGCCGCCTTGCGCTCGGTCGTGGTGGGCGCCTCGACGAACCGGCGGACGACCTCCTCGGTCTGTCGCACCGACAGATCTTCCGCCGCGACACGCAGGCCGAGCGACGTCATCGCCTCCTGGTCACCGAGCGAGAGCAGCGCGCGGGCATGCCCGGCCGTGATCTTGTCGTCGGCCAAGAGCTGCTGGACGTCGAGCGGCAGCCCCAAGAGCCGGATCGTGTTGGCGATGTGTGACCGCGACACACCGACCCGATCGGCGAGTTCCTCCTGCTTCAAGCCGAGCTCACCGAGCAACGCTTTGAACGCCTCGGCCTGCTCGATCGGGTTGAGGTCCTCACGGTGGATGTTCTCGATGAGCGCTTCGCGCAGGAGGTCGGCATCCTCGGAGTCGCGCAGCACGACCGGCACGGTCGCCAGGCCGGCCGCCTTCGCCGCCCGCAACCGCCGCTCGCCCGCGATGAGCTCGAACCTGCTGTCGGCGGTCCGCCGGACGACGAGCGGCTGCAGGATCCCGACCTCGCGGATCGACGCGGCGAGCGACGCGAGCGCCTCGTCGTCGAACTGCGTCCGCGGTTGCTTGGGGTTGGGTGCGATGGCGTTGACCGGCACCTCCAGCAGCCCCGGGCTGGCCTCGCCACCCTCGGGT
>DASQKC010000127.1:0-3050 GCA_035630755.1 Actinomycetota bacterium
CAGCGTGTGCTGGAGGAGACCGACCTCATCGAGGATTCGCGGCTGGTGACCGACCTTCAACCCGTCGTCCAACCGATCGACGCCGCGAAGGTCGAGCGCATCGTGGAGAACCTGCTGGCCAACACCGTGCGACACACTCCATCGAACGCGTCGATCTGGGTGCGGGTGTGGCCCGAACCCGACGGCGTCACGATCGCGGTCGAGGACAGTGGGCCGGGGGTCCCGGTCGAGATCCGCGACATCGTGTTCGAACCCTTCCGCCAGGGGCCCGATGCGCCCCAGCATTCGCCTGGTGTCGGCGTCGGACTGACGCTGGTGCGCCGGTTCGCCGAGTTGCACGGCGGTCGCGCATGGGTCCAGGAACGGGACGGCGGCGGTGCCTCGTTCCGGGTATTCCTGCCGGCGGCCGGCCCGACCGAGCTCGTGCCGCCCGACGACCACGACGCATCCCGTGCTTCGGCCGGCCTGTCGGCGCTCCTGCCGCCGGCCGGCTTGGACGAGGTGTCCTGAGCCGGACCCCTTCTAGGACGCCCCCGCGCTGAAGTTGAGGTCCGCCACGTCGATCGCACCGGCCATCGTGCGGTCGAACCGGATCTGAACGCTGCGGACATCTCCGAGATCGACCCCAGTGAACGACGAGAGCGGGAACCGCAGCTGCTGCAGGATCACGTGACCGTAGAAGCGGCGGAGTCCAGAGGGATAGGCCAGCGCGTCGTTCCCCACGTCTGACGCGGCGACCGACGCGCGGTGACCCGAGCCGTCGACCAGGACCACCGACAGGTCCTGGAACTGGAAGGCCTGGTTCACGTCGTAGTCGGGGTTGATCGACGTGCGGAACTGCAGCGCGTCGAACCGCCGGACGGCGCGCGTGCCCACGGGAAGTTGGAACCGCACGGAGGCCCGTCCGTCAGACCACCCCAGCACCCCTTGAGCGAGCCCCGGGAGATGGATGTCGGCGTACGAGGCAAGGCCCGTGATGCACGGATTCTCGAATGTGTCGGCGCACCAGCCGTAGGTCGAGACGCCTTTCGGGATCACCGCCCCGCCGAGATCGTTACGGGCGAGCGAGGATGGATCGGTGAATCGGTTCACATCCTGCCGGCTCTGCCAGGTGTCGGGCGCGAGGTAGCTCACGGCGGTCCGCGCCGGGGCGATCCCGTCCGGGGGCTCGGCACCCGTGAAGACCGGATCGACGGAAGTGTCGTGGCCCAGGTAGCGACGGAAGTAGTCGACGATGTAGGCGCTGCCCACGCGACGCTCTTCGACTGGACGGAGCCTGCCTTCGCATTCGTTGAGTCCGTCGTCGAAGGCACCCGGATAGCCGCTGGACGGGGTCCAGACCGTGTTGAAGAAGTTGTGGTTGGCCCCGAACACGGTGATCGCGTGCTTCGGCGAGCGATCGCCGTCCACCAGGTACCGGGAGTCGTCGTAGAAGTGGATGCCCTGCAGGTCGAAGACGTCGCCGTCGCAATACGGCAGCATCACCGCCAGGGGCACGTCGTTGATCGTCGCGCGCGTGAAATCCACCGGCGCCAGCGGCAACACCGCGTCGATCCCATAGGGGTCGGGGCGTTCCCGGTCGACGATGACCTGCCACACCACACCTTCGCCGCCGCGCGAGTGGCCCATCGTGCCGACCTCGGTCATGTCCACCTTGCCGATGAACCTCGTGCCGAACGGATCGCCCCCCACCGTGGACCACTGCTGCCACAGATCCAGGTGCTCCTCGAGCAACTCACCTCGCTGCCGCATGCCGCTGTCCTCGACGACGTTGCCCAGGACGTTGACGCCGTTCCCGCTCACGGACACCACGACGTAGCCGTAGCTCGCGAGACGAGCCGCCACGTAGTCGTACCCCGTGTAGTTGGGCAACGGCTTCCAGGTGTCCTTGCACGGCCACCGATAGCTCCACCGGTTGCCTTTGAAACATGCGGCGTGATTACCATGCAGGAACAGCACGAGGGGGTAGGGTCCGTCCGCCAATCCAGTGGGGAAGTGCACGTCGGCCGTGATCTCCACCTTGCCACCCAGGTCGCTGGGCTGGAACACCTGGTCCCCGAAGTCGTAGACGCGCCGGGTGACCTCATAGGGTCCCGGCATCACCGGCGTCGGACCGGCGCGCGGTGTCGGACGTGGCCGGGACGATGACCGTGGGACGACCGACGACGTTGGGGCCGCGGACGAGCCGTACCGGACCGAGACCGACCCGGTCAGGACCGATGCTTCGGCGGTGATGGCTCGCAGGCTGCGCCCGCTCGGGCCGGGGATGCCGTAGGCGACCGGCTGGGCGTCGACCTCGACCACGTATCGCAGCGCTCGCGGGGGATACGCGCCGGTCAGCGTCACGCGATACAGGGTGGGCGTCTGCTCGGTGCCGCCGATCCGCTCGACCGTCAACGCACCGCCGCGCCGCGCGACGCTCCCCGGAACCTTCAGCGCCCGGCTGATCGTCGAAGCGGGGAGCGTCTCGGTCACGCCGGTGCCTGCCGCGGCGGTCCCGGATGCCCCGGCCGACGGCACCTGAACCGCGGCGAACAGCAGCACGCCTACCACCAGGAGCGCAGCCGCGGGGCGACGGCGGCGGGCGGTCGAGCGCATCAGGGGGATCCCTTTCCGTGGGGGCCGGCTCGGAGCCAGCGGTGCGGGCTCCGGCATCGTCGCAGGCCGACGCGGGGATTGTCCAGGGATGCACCAGAGCCCGGGCCGACGGCCCGGGCTCCGTGACGTCGGAGGCTACGGATCGCTAGACGGCTTCCCAGCCCGCAACGACGGGATGGTCGACGGCGGCAGGACCCACCTGCGCCGCACCCCCCGGGGAACCGAGGCCACTGACGGAGTCATTGAAGAACTCCGCGTTGACCGGCGTGAACTGCTTCCACTCCCCGGGCACGTCGTCTTCGTAGAAGATCGCGGTCACGGGGCAGGCCGGCTCGCAGGCGCCGCAGTCGACGCACTCGTCGGGCTGGATGTACAGCATCCGAGGCCCCTCGTAGATGCAATCGACGGGACATTCGTCCACGCAGGCACGGTCTTTGATGTCGATGCAGGGC
>DASQKC010000128.1:0-11075 GCA_035630755.1 Actinomycetota bacterium
AGGTCGGCCTTCTCGTGCAGCAGATCGGCGACGCCCTTGAACTCGTGCTCCTGACCGATCGGGAGTTCGAAGGGGGCCACCTGGTTGCCGAACGAGGACACGAGTTGGTCGAGCGTCGCCTGGAAGTCGGCGCGTTCGCGATCGAGCTTGTTCACGAAGATGGCCCGCGGCAGGCCTTCCTCGACCGCCAGCTCCCACGCGGCTTCGGTCTGGACCTCGACACCGTCCACCGCCGAGACCACGACGATCACGGCGTCGGCGGCCCGCACGGCCATCCGGAGGTCGCCGACGAAGTCGGCCGTCCCGGGGGCGTCGAGGACGTTGATCTTCACGTCCTTCCACTCGATCGGCGCCATCGAGAGCGAGACCGAGATCTGGCGGCGTTGTTCGTCGGGGTCGTGGTCGGACACGGTGTTGCCATCCTCGACCGTGCCCATGCGGGTGATCGAGCCGGCGGTGAAGAGCATCGCCTCGAGCAGGGTGGTCTTGCCCGAGCCCCCGTGGCCGACCAGCAGGACGTTGCGGATGTCCGTCGCGTCGTAGGTCTTCAACGCGCCTCCTTCGCGGGTGGGTGGCGGCAGTGCCGGGATACTACCGACTGCTACGCTCGCGCGGTCCCCATGGTCCGCTTCCAACGACAGCCTCCCGGCACGGCGATCACGCGTGCCCTGCTGCTGCTCGGGGCGGCGCTCGCCCCCGTCGCGGCGGCGTCGATCGTGGGCGGGGAGACGGCGCGGGGGGGATGGGTCGCCGCCCTGTCGGCCGTCCTCCTGCTGGTCGGTGGCCACCGCGCGAACCACGGCGCCGGCGGCCCGGTCGACCGCGCCGTCACCGAGTTCGCCGACCGGCTGTGGGACGGCGCGATCCTCGGCGCGGTCGTATGGACGGCGGGGGAGACCGCCGTGGGGATGGGTGCGCTCGTGGCGCTCTGCGCCAGCTTCATCTCGAGCTACGTGCGGGCCAAGGGTGCGTCGCTCGGATACTCGGTCGAGGAGAGCCACGTCACGCGCGGGATCCGGTACGCGCTCGTCTCGCTCGGGCTGATGACGGGGGCGCTCGGGCTCGCGGTGTGGTCGGCGGCCGCGTTGTCGGTGCTCGCGGCGCTCGTGCGGACCTCACAGGTGGCCCGCGAGGAGCGCGCGTGATCCGGGCGCCGGGCGAGACCTGGGGCGAGGCGGCCACCTACCTGCGGTTCGCGCTGATGCGATGGCTCGGTCGGCACCTGCCCACCCACACGGGTCGCGCGCTCGCCAAGCTCGGCGGGACGATCGCCTACCACCTGGCCTCGGGGGCCCGCGCCGTCGTCGCGGCGAACCAGGCCCAGGTGCTCGGTCGCCCGCCCGAGGACCCCCTCGTCCAGGGGTCGGTGCGCGAGGCCTTCCAGCTCTACGCCCGGTTCTGGTTCGACGTGTTCCACATCGGCACGTGGGACGACCGGCGCCTGCTCGACGCCGTCAACTTCGAGGGGCTCGACGTCCTGCACGAGGCACGGGAGGCCGGCGCCGGCGTCGTGATCACGCTGCCGCACAGCGGCAACTACGACGTGGCCGGCCGCGCCGTGGTCGCGAGCGGCATCCCCGTGGTCGCCGTCGCCGAGCAGCTGAAACCCGACCGGCTGGCCGACATGTTCCACGCCGAGCGCGCGGAGGGCCTCGGTCTGGAGATCGTGCCGCTCCGCGCCGAGGCGCACGTCGGGCAGCGCCTCGCGACCGCGCTCGCCGCCAACAAGGCGATCGCGTTGCTCGCCGATCGCGACCTCAACGGCCGGGGGACGAAGGTCGACCTGTTCGGTCGGCCGCACCGGTTCCCGATCGGTCCCGCGATGCTCGCGATCCAGAGCGGCGCACCGATCGTCATCGCCGAGACGTACCAGACGCCGACCGGGTGGACGGTGCGGATGCGCCGTATGCACGACGTCCCGCGGACCGGGGAACGACGGACCGACGTGACGGCCACGATCGCGGCGCTCGCGGGCGTCTTCGAGGAGACGATCTCCGCCGCGCCGGCCGACTGGCACATGTTCCAGCCCTGCTGGGAGGACTGAGCCGTGCGGGTGGCGCTCGCCTGTCCGTACGCGTGGGACGACCCCGGCGGGGTCCAGGTCCACGTGCGCGAGCTCGCGACGCGGCTGCTCGGCGCCGGACACGAGGTGCTCGTGGTCGCCCCCGTGCGGCAGGCGGCGCCCGAGCCGTGGGTGGTCCCCGTGGGCCGGCCGGTCGACGTCCGCTACAACCGGTCGAACGCGCCGATCGATCCGCGGCCGTGGTCCCGGGCGGCGATCCGCGGCGCTTTCGCCACCTTCCGGCCCGACGTGGTGCACGCGCACCAGCCCACGGCGCCCTCGACCGGGATGTGGGCCACCCTCGAGGCCCGGTGCCCGGTCGTCGCCACCTTCCACTCGGGCGCCACCGCCTCGAGGTTGTACGACGTCGCGGCGCCGCTGCTCCGCCGGCTCACCGCGCGGATCGCCGTGCGGATCGCGGTCTCCGAACGCGCCGCCGCGTTCGAGCGGGCGCGGATCGGCGGGGTCTGGGAGATCGTCCCGAACGGGGTCGAGACGGCGCGGTTCGCCGACGCCCTGCCGCGCCGCGACCTGCCCGGGGGCCGGCGGGCGCTGTTCGTCGGCCGGCTCGACGATCGCAAGGGGTTCGCCGTGGCGGTCGAGGCGTTCGCTCCGCTCGCCGACGGTCGCCACGATCTGACCCTGATCGTCGTGGGGGACGGGCCGGCGCGCGGGGCCGTCGACCGGCTGCCCCCGTCCCTGCGGTCGCGGGTGCAGCTGCTCGGCGCCGTGCCGAACGTCGACGTGCCGCCGATCCACGCCGCCTGTGACCTGTACCTCGGACCGGCGACCGGCGGGGAGTCGTTCGGGATCGTCCTCGTCGAGGCGATGGCCGCCGGGCTCCCCGTCGTGGCCACGGACATCCCGGGTTACGACGAGGTCGTCACCGACGGCGTGGACGGGTTGCTGGTCCCACCGCGCGACGCGGCCGCGCTAGCCACCGCCGCCGGCCGGGTCCTCGACGATCCGGCCCTCGCGTCGCGGCTCGCCGAAGCCGGGCGGGCGGCCGCGGTCCGGTTCGACTGGGGGGTCGTGGCGGGGCGGATCGAGGCGATCTACGAGGCCGCGGTCGCCGCCGGCCGGCCGGGGCGACCCGACGACCCGTCGATACGATAGGCGCCGCCATGTGGCTCTGGATCGCGGTCGCCGTGCTCGTCCTCATCGTGCTGTGGGCAGCGTGGACCTTCAACCGCCTCATCACCTACCGCAACCGCGTCGACGAGGGGTGGTCGCAGATCGACGTCCAGCTCCGCCGCCGCTACGACCTGATCCCCAACCTCGTCGAGGTCGTGCGTGGCTACGCGGACCACGAGCGACAGACCTTCGAGCGCGTGACCGCCGCGCGCGCCGCCGCGATCGACGCGAGCGGCGTCGCCGGCCAGGCCGATGCCGAGACGGCGGTCACCGCGGGGCTGCGGCAGCTGCTCGGCGTGGTGGAGGCCTACCCCGAGCTGAAGGCCGACCGTTCGTTCCTAGCCCTGCAGGAGGAGCTCACGGCGACCGAGTCGAAGATCGCGTACGCCCGCCAGTACTACAACGACCAGGTCCGCGGTCTGAACACCCGCATCCAGCGGTTCCCCTCGCTCCTCGTCGCGCGAGCGGCCGGGATCCGTGAGCGCGAGTTCTTCGCTATCGACGATCCCGAGGCCCGCGGTCCGGTCCAGGTCGGGCTCGGGGAGCCCGGGGCCTGATGCACGAGCAGATCGCGGCGAACCAGCGCAAGACCGTGCTCCTGTTCGTCGTGGGCATCCTGTTCCTCGTCGCGATCGGTGCGGTCGTCGGCTACCTGTTCGGCGCCGGACCCTACGGCGCCGTCGTCGCGCTCGTGATCGCGGCGGTCCTCTCGCTCCTGTCCTGGTACTCGGGTGACAAGCTCGTGCTCGCGTCCACGCGCGCGAAGGAGGTGTCGATCCAGGACCAGCCCCGATTGCACAACCTGGTGGAGGGCCTCGCCATCGCGGGCGGGATCCCGAAGCCGCGTATCTACGTGGTGCCCGAGCGCGCCCCGAACGCGTACGCGACCGGCCGCGACCCGGAGCATTCGTCCATCGCCGTGACCCAGGGCCTGCTCGAGTCGCTGAACCGCGTCGAGCTCGAGGGCGTCGTGGCCCACGAGATGGCGCACATCCAGGACCGCGACATCCTCGTGGGCACGGTCGTCGCGACGGTCGTGGGCGCCGCGGTCCTGCTGTCGGAGTTCATGATGCGGTCCTGGCTCTGGGGCGGGTTCCGCGGGCGGCGGGGCGACGACTCGAACGGGGGGCCGGTCGCGCTCGTCTTCCTGGTGGTCGGGCTGGTCCTGCTGATCGTGGCGCCGATCGCGGGCCAGATCATCAAGATGTCGGTCTCCCGCAACCGCGAGTTCCTCGCCGACGCCCAGGGCGCGATGTTGACGCGGTACCCGCCCGGGCTCGCATCGGCGCTCAGGAAGATCGCGCAGAGTCCCACCGCGATGCATTCCGCGAACAACGCGACCGCGCACCTGTGGCTCAACGCCCCGTCCCGGTACGAGGGGCCGAAGCAGGGACCGCTCGAGAAGCTCTTCCAGACCCACCCGCCGATCGAGGAGCGGATCCGACGGCTCGAGGAGATGTGACGGTCAGCGGCCGCCGGTGAGCAGGTCGTAGACGGCGTCGGCGCGCCGTCGGAGGTCCGGCGTCGTCTCACGTGCGAAGCGCGCGGTCACCGCCACCTTCAGGTCCTCGCGCGTCGCCGAGGGGCGGGGGATGATCCGCTCCCGGTCGGCGTCGTCGCCCGCGCGCGCCGCGTAGTCGTCCTCGATCTCCCGCTCGATCCGCGCCAGGTTCGCCGGGGTGTGCGTGAACGGTGCGAACGCCGTGCCGAACCGAGCGTTCATGCGGGCGATGACGACTCCGAGGTCGGTCGTGACCTCGTCGAACGAGCCGACGACGATGTCGCGGCGATGAGGCGCGACCGTCTCGTAGAAGCGGAGGTAGCCCCGGAGCACGGCCCGAACGGGCAGGTCGGGGTTGCGGATCACGTGCGAGATCACCGCGGGCTCGGCCCGGCGTGCGAGCACGAGCACCGGCAGCCCGCGACGGACGCCCGCGATCACCTCCGCGGGGCTGTGGCTGTGGTCGGCGATCCGCATCGCGCGTGGCTCCTGCGCCAGCCGGAACGCCGCCACGGCGAACGATGACGCGCACCGGGGGAACGCCTCGATCACGATCTCGGTCCGGTCGTCGACGCTGCGTTCGGGTCCCCGCAGGCGTTGGAGCGGCCGCGCGATCGAGGGGACACGTGCCACGAGCGTCTGCGCCTCGTACCACGCCCCGGCGATCGGACTCGGTCCTCGTGCGGGCATGCACCGAGGATAGCCACGGTCATCGAGGCAGACGTCGGCGCGGGGCCCGGCGGTAGACTGGACGTTCCCAGACCGACAGCCCGAGGAGGGGTACCCCGTGCAGCGCGAGACCGGCACCTTCACCGTGAAGTCCGGCCTGGCCGAGATGCTGAAGGGCGGCGTCATCATGGACGTCACCACGGCCGACCAGGCGAAGATCGCCGAGGACGCCGGCGCCTGCGCCGTCATGGCGCTCGAGCGGGTCCCCGCGGACATCCGTCGCGACGGCGGCGTGGCCCGGATGGCCGACGCGACGAAGATCGAGGAGATCAAGGCCGCCGTCACCGTCCCCGTGATGGCGAAGGCCCGGATCGGCCACTTCGTGGAGGCGCAGATCCTCCAGTCGCTCGGGGTCGACTACGTCGACGAGTCCGAGGTCCTCACGCCCGCCGACGAGGAGTTCCACATCGACAAGTGGGCGTTCACGGTCCCCTTCGTCTGCGGGGCCCGGAACCTCGGTGAAGCGCTCCGCCGCATCGCCGAGGGCGCCGCGATGATCCGGACGAAAGGCGAGGCCGGGACCGGCAACGTCGTCGAGGCCGTCCGCCACGAGCGCCAGATCCTCCGCGACATCGCGGCGTGCACCACGCTGCGCCCGGAGCAGTACGTGTCGGCCGCCAAGGAGTTCGGCGCGCCGGTCGAGCTCGTGCGCATGATCGCCGAGCAGGGCCGCCTGCCGGTCGTGAACTTCTCTGCGGGCGGGATCGCGACCCCGGCCGACGCCGCCCTGATGATGCAGCTCGGGGTGGACGGGGTGTTCGTCGGCTCGGGGATCTTCAAGTCCGGCGATCCCGCCACGATGGCCCGCGCGATCGTCGAGGCCACCACGCACTTCCAGGACCCCGACGTCCTCGCGAAGCTTTCCTCCGGTCTGGGCGATCCGATGGCCGGTCAGGAGATCGGCACGCTCGAGACGCGCCTGGCCGAACGCGGCTGGTGACCCCGAGGAGGATCGACCGTGAAAGCCGGGGTGCTCGCGCTACAGGGGGATTTCCGCGAGCACGCGCGCGCCTTCGCCGACGCCGGGGCCACCCCGGTCGAGGTCCGTACCCCCGAGGACCTGGCGGGGGTGGCGTGCCTCGCGATCCCCGGCGGTGAGTCCACGACGATCGCGAAGCTCGCTCACGCGTACGGTCTCGTCGAGCCCGTGCGCGAACGGGCGGCCGCCGGCATGCCCATCCTGGGGACGTGCGCGGGGATGATCGTCCTCGCGCGTCGCGTCCGCGGCGGTGAGCCGCTGTTCGGGCTGATGGATATCGAGGTGACCCGCAACGCCTACGGACGTCAGGTCGACTCGTTCGAGGCCGACCTGGACGTCCGCGGCATCGACCATCCGGTGCGCGGGGTGTTCATCCGGGCGCCCTGGATCGACGAGGTCGGTCCCGACGTCGAGGTGCTCGCGACGTTCGAGGATCGTCCGGTCGTGCTCGAGCAGGGCAACCTGCTCGCGGCCTCGTTCCACCCCGAGTTGGTCGGCGAGACCGGCCTGCACGCGTACCTGGCGGGGAAGGTGTGACGTGAGCGGTCACTCCAAGTGGGCGACGATCAAGCGCAAGAAGGAAGCGACCGACACCAAGCGCTCGAACATGTACGCGAAGCTGCTCCGCGCCGTCGAGGTGGCGGCGCGCGAGGGCGGGGGCAACGTCGAGGGCAACATGACCCTGGCGTCGGCGGTCGAGAAGGCGAAGAGCTTCTCGGTCCCGAACGACAACATCGAGCGCGCGATCAAGCGGGGGACGGGTGAGCTCGGCGACGGGCAGCGGTACGAGGAGGTCACGTACGAGGGCTACGCGCCCGGCGGCATCGCCTTGCTCGTCGAAGCGCTGACCGATAACCGCAACCGGACGGCGCAGGAGGTCCGCCACGCCTTCACCCGCAACGGCGGCAACCTGGGCGAGACCGGCGTCGTCGCCTGGCAGTTCCACCGCAAGGGGGTGATCGTCGTGGAGAAGGCGACGGCCCCCGACGAGGAGGCCCTCCTCGAGATCGCGCTGGAGAGCGGCGCCGAGGACCTGCGCGACTCCGAGTCCTCGTGGGACGTCGTCACCGCGCCGCAGGACTTCACGGCCGTCCAGCGGGCCCTCGGGGCCGCGGGGGTACCCGTGTACAGCGCCGAGCTGTCGATGGAGCCACAGACGACGATCCCGGTCCAGGGGGGCGAAGCCACGCAGGTCCTCCGGCTGATCGACGCCCTCGAGGACCTCGACGACGTCCAGAACGTCTACGCGAACTTCGACATCCCCGAAGAGGTCATGGCCGCCCTCTAGCGGCGTCGCGTGGATCCCACCCGGATCGTCGCCGACGGGTACGACCGGATCGCCGAGCGCTACCGCGACTGGACCGCGCCCCACGACACCACCCGCGCCTGGTTCCTCGCCCAGATCGACGACCGGGTCCCCGCGGGCGCCGACCTGCTCGAGGTGGGGTGCGGCGCCGGGGAACCGCTCGGGATCGCGCTGGCGGCGCGCTACCGCTACCGGGGGATCGACCTGTCGCCGCGGCAGATCGAGCTGGCGCGGACGGCGATGCCCGGCGCCGACCTCGCGGTGGGCGACCTGCGCAGCGTCGCCGTGCCGCCCACGAGCCTCGACGCAGTCGTCGCGGCGTACGTGATGGGCCACGTCCCGGTCGCCGACCGCGAGGCCGCGTACCGGCGGATCGCGACCGGGCTCCGTCCCGGGGGTTGGTGGTGCGCGTCCCTGCCGACCGGGGAGGAGCCGGGCGAGATGGTCGAGGACGGGTGGCTCGGCGCGCCGATGTTCTTCGCCTCGATGCCGTGGGCCGAGGAGCGCGAGCTGCTGGTGGGCGCGGGCCTCGCGATCGACCTCGAGGAGATCCGCCTCGATGACGAGGACGGCCGGTCGCGTTCCGGTGGGTGTTCGCCCATCGGGAGTGAGGACCGATACGCTCGGTGCGGATGTTCGATCGCAGCGCGCACGTCTACGACCTCCTGTACGGCGGGATGAAGGGGTACGCGGCGGAGGCGGAGGACGTCGCCGCGCTCGTCCTCGCGCGGAACCCCGCCGCGCGGACCCTGCTCGACGTCGCGTGCGGCACCGGTGAGCACCTCAGCTCCCTCGCCGCGGATTTCGACGAGGTCGCCGGCGTCGACGTCGAGCCCGGCATGCTCGCGGTCGCGCGGACGAAGCTGCCCGGGATCCGGCTCGAGACCGGCGACATGCGCACGTTCGACCTCGGCCGCACGTTCGACGCGGTCGTGTGCCTGTTCAGCTCCGTGGGCTACATGGCGTCGACCGACGAGCTCGACGCCGCGATCGGGCGGATGGCGGCGCACCTGGCGCCCGGCGGGGTCGTGATCGTCGACGGCTGGATCCGCCCCGACGCCTGGCACCCGGGGGTGAACGTCCACGCGCTGTCGGCGACGGGCGAGGGTGTCGCGGCGGCGCGGGTCGCGCGGACGCGGCGCGACGGGGCTCGCACGACGCTCGACTTCCGCTACGAGGTGGCGACGGCCGAGGGGTTCGAGGCCTTCGACGAGACGCACGTGATGACCCTGTTCACCGACGGGGCGTACCGGGCGGCGTTCGACCGGGCGGGACTCGCGCCCGACGCCGTCGAGGGACCCATGGGTCCGGACCGCGACCGCTACGTGGCCGTGCGCGACTGACGTCGACGGTCGTTGCCCGGGTCCGCTCCCGCCCCTAGACTGCGGCGAACAGATGTTCGATTCGGTGGTCCTCGGGGTCGATCCCGGGCTCGCGCGCTGCGGGCTCGCCGTGGTCGCCCGGCGCCAGCGTCGGACGGAGCTCCTGTGGGCCGGGGTCGTCCGCACGCCCGCGGGGCTCGACGAAGCGTCGCGTCTGCGGCTCGTCGCCGAGGGCATGCGCGAGGCCGTCGCCGCCCACCGGCCGTCCGCGGTCGCCGTGGAGCGGGTGGCCTGGAGCCGGAACCAGGTGAGCGCCCTGCACGTGGCGCGCGCCACCGGTGTCGCCATGCTCGTGGCCGCCGAGAGCGGTCTGCTCGTCGAGGAGTACGGTCCGAACGAGGTGAAGCAGGCCGTGACAGGGATGGGCAACGCCGACAAACGACAGGTGCAACACGCGCTGGCGCGCGTCCACGGGCTGCGGGACGTGCCCGACCAGCCCGACGCCGCCGACGCCGCCGCCGTCGCGTTGACGCACCTGCTCGCCGCCCGGATGCGTGGCCTCGCGGCCCGGGCGGGGGCCCGATGATCTCGTTCCTCGAGGGCGCCATCGTGGAGAAGGCGGGCACGCTGGTCGTCGTGGCCGTGGCCGGGGTGGGGTACGAGGTCCTGGTCCCCACGAGCGTGCTCGCGGGCCTGCCCCCGGCGGGAGGGCGCGCGCGGATCCACACGCGCCTGGTCGTGCGCGAGGACGCCATGACCCTGTACGGGTTCGCCACGGTCGACGAGCGCGCGTTCTTCGACCTGCTGACCGGGGTCACGGGCGTCGGACCGAAGGTCGCCCTGAGCTTCCTGTCCGCGCTGCAGCCGGCGGCGATCCGACGCGCGGTCGTGGCCGGGGACGCCGACGCGCTGACGGTCGTGCCGGGGGTGGGGAGGAAGGTGGCCCAACGCGTCGTGCTCGACCTGCGGGACAAGCTCGGGGGCGACACCGAGCTGGTGCTCACCGGGCCGCTCGTCGATGTCCGGGAGGCGTTGGTGTCGCTCGGGCTCACGCCGGCCGAGGCATCGCAGGCACTGGCCGGGGTCGAGGCCGACGGGCGGGACGCCGAGGATCTGCTCCGCGAGGCCCTGCGCAAGGTGGGACGATGACCGACGTGGCGCCGGACGCGTTCGACGACCGTCTGATCGAGGCAGCGGCCCTCTCGCCCGAGGACCGGGAGTTCGACGTCGCGCTCCGCCCGCGCTCGCTCGCGGACTTCGTCGGGCAGGACCGCGTCAAACAGCAGCTGTCCGTGCTGCTCGACGGCGCGGGGCAACGCGGCGAACCCGTGGACCACCTGCTGTTCGGCGGGCCGCCCGGGCTCGGCAAGACGACGCTCGCCCAGATCGTGGCGCTCGAGATGGGGGCCGGGTTCCAGCCCACGAGCGGGCCCGCCCTGGAGCGGCCGTCGGACCTGGCCGCGATCCTCACGAACCTCGGCGAGGGCGACGTCCTGTTCATCGACGAGATCCACCGGATGCCGCGCGCCGTCGAGGAGGTGCTGTACCCGGCGCTCGAGGACTTCACCTTGGACGTCGTCCTCGGCAAGGGCCCGACGGCGCGGTCGATCCGGCTCGACCTGCCGCGCTTCACGCTCGTCGCCGCCACGACCCGGCCGGGGCGGATCACGCTGCCGTTGCGCGAACGGTTCGGGTTCTCACCCCGCCTCGACTACTACGGCACCGACGACCTCACCTCGATCGTCCTGCGGAGCGCGGGCATCCTCGCGGTCGCGACCGAGCCGGTCGGCGCGGCCGAGATCGCGCGCCGGTCGCGCGGCACCCCACGGATCGCGAACCGCCTGCTCCGGCGGGTCCGTGACGTCGCCCAGGTCCGCCACGAGGGGGCGATCACGGCCGAGATCGCGCGCGCCGGGCTCGAGATGTTCGAGGTGGACGAGCAGGGGCTGGACCGGCTCGACCTGGCGGTCCTGCACACGGTCGCGGAGAAGTTCGCGGGGGGTCCCGTCGGCCTGTCGACGCTGGCCGCGGCGGTGGGGGAG
>DASQKC010000129.1:0-15174 GCA_035630755.1 Actinomycetota bacterium
CACCGACCGCGGGCTCGGGATCCTGCGGCGAAAAGACTAGGTCGAAAGGCCTGCTTCCGAGGTGGGTCGATGGTTAACCTTGACACCCCCCGGGAAAGGGACCTACAGTCAGACAGGAGTAGGACAAGACACGAAGGGAGGTTCCCCCCGGATGCGCTACGAGCAGCCCAGCATCGCTGACTTCGGCTCGATCGCCGGCCACACGTTCGACAACCCTGGCGTTGGCGACAAGAGCGACTTCACGGACTACGAGACGGACAAGTTCGGCGAGTTCTCGCACCCCGCCGCTTCTTGATCTGACGCTCCGCTCCACGGAGTGCGAGATACCCGGTCTGATGGCCGGGTATCTCTGCGTCCGGACCCCTCCGGCGCGGGGCGAAGGTCGCTCCATTTCCGCCTTCGGGCCGTGGTCCGGTCCGTCGGCCCTGCCTACACTGACCGACATGGGATCCCTCGCCGCCCTCCTCGCGCGCGCCGACGCAGATCCCAGCCGGGTGGGTCGGATGCTCGCCGCGGCGCCCCACCGAGGGGACCGCACGCTCGTCACGCGACGAGGTCCCTGCACGCTGGGGGTGAGCTACCAGCACGCCGCCGAGGACGCGTGGCTGGCGGCCGAGCCGGATCTGATGGCCGTCCTCTCCGGCGTGCTGGACGAACAGGAGCAGCTCGCGAAGGAGCTCGCGATGTCGGGACGCCCCGCCGCGGAGCTCCAGCCGGCGTCTCTCATCGCCGCGGCGTGGCGCGCCTGGGGTGAGGATGCGCCCACGCGCCTCCGCGGCGTCTTCGCAGCCGCCGTTACGGACGGACGGCACCTGTGGGCGTGGCGCGACCACCTCGGGTACCGGGCCCTCTTCTTCCGGAACGACGCGAGCGGCGTCCTCGTGGCCTCGGAGGCGAAACAGGTCGTCGCGGGCGCCGGCATCGCCCGTGAGCCGGACCTCGACGTCCTCGAGCACATCCTGTTCACCGACTACGACGACGACACGCCGACCGCCCTCAAGGGCGCGCTCCGCCTCCCCAAAGGGAACATCCTGCGGGCGGGCGACGGCTCGCTCGCCCACCGCCGGTACTGGCGGCCGGAGTCGCTGCTGGAGACCGGCAGGTTCACCGGCGCCGAGTTGTCCGAGCGGTTCGACGAGCTCTTCACCGCCGCGGTCGATCGGTCGCTGACCGGCAACGACATGGTGTCCCTGTCGGGAGGGATCGACTCGACGGCGATCGCGGCGTTCGCCGCGCCGCTGTCGCGCGAGCGATTCGGCCACCCGGTCGCGGCCCTGTCGGCCGTCTTCCCCGACCAGCCCGCGGTCGACGAGTCTCGGTACATCACCCTGATGACCGAGCGCCACGGCATGCCGCTGTCCACGTATCACCGGCAGCTCTCGCCCCTGGACAAGCTCGACACCTGGACGACGCTGTTCGACGGACTGGTCCCCGTGCTCGTCACACCGGACGCCGAGGTGAACTTCGTGACCGCCAAGGAAGCCGGCTACACGAACATCCTCTACGGCTTCGCGGCGGAGCTCGTCATCGACATGCGCCGGGCGCTGCTGGCGCACTTCCTCGTCCACGGCCGCTTCGGACCTCTCGCGCACCACGTTCGCCTGCGCCTGGGGCGGGGCAAGTCGCCCCTCGCCATCGGCCGGCAGATCGGGGGCGCGTTCGTACCCGGCCCCGCCTACCGCGCGTACCTGCGCGCACGGCCACCCCGCCGGGGCTCCCGCGTGCCCGCATGGATCGACGTCCGGAAGGTGAACGACCGCGCGATCCGCCAGAGCATCGCTCCCGCGAAGCAGTGGCGTCGGGCGCAGTTCGGGTTCGTCGGTCCCGGCCTGTCCGTGGAGGCGCACGAGGTGCTGCAGGAGCACTTCGGCGTGCGATCGCGGCACCCGTGGATCGATGTCGACCTCTGGGAGTTCTTCCTGTCGCTCCCGGCCGAACAGAAGTTCCCGGACGTGCGGTCGAAGGGGCTCGTCAAGGACCTGCTCCGTGGGCGCGTCCCCGACGAGGTCCTCGATCGTCGCGACAAGACCGTGTTCAACGACTCCTTCAGCGCGCGGATCGATTACACCGAGCTCACCCGCTGGCTCGCATCGCCGTCCTGGCGGGTGCCCGGCGTCGACTACACGCTCCTGCGGGATCGACTCGAACGCCGCGATCTCGGGGTCTTCGAGTACATCTGGGCGAAGGACCTCGCCTCGGCGCACGCGTTCGTCTCGTCGTTCGATACCCCGACATGATCTCGACCACGACCCTCGTCCTCGATCCCTCGGCGCCCACCGGCGTGCCGGCGCTCGAGGCGGTGGGCATCACGCGGCGCTTCGGCGAGCACGTGGCGCTCGACGACGTGTCGCTGCGCGTGATGCCCGGCGAGATCCACGCGCTGCTCGGCCCCAACGGCGCGGGCAAGACGACGTTGGTCCGCGTCTGCCTCGGCCTGGCGGCGCCCGACGCCGGCTCGGTCCGCCTGCTCGGTGAAGAGCGGGCGACCCTCACGAGCCGACGGACGCGGCGCCTGGTGGGCCTCGTCCCTTCGGGCGACCGCACGTTGTACCTGCGGGTCAGCGGTCTGGAGAACCTCGTCTTCTTCGCGCGGCTCCACGGCATGCGCAAGCCCGAGGCCATCGAGCGGGCCCGCGCGCGCCTCGTCGACCTTGGGCTCGCCGACGCCGCCGACCGGCCGGTCTCGACGTATTCGCACGGGATGCAGAAGCGGCTCTCGGTGGCCCGTGCGCTGCTCGCCGATCCGCCCGTGCTGTTCGTCGATGAGGCGACCCACGATCTGGATCCGGGGGCCGCGCGCAACGTCCAGGAACTCGTCGCGGCGGAGGCGGCGGCGGGGGCCGCCGTCGTGTGGGCCACGCAGCGCCTCGACGAGATCCGCGGGTTCGCCGGCCGCGTGACGGTCCTCGGGAACGGCCACGTGCGGTTCATCGGGACGGTGCCGCAGCTCATGGCCGTCACCCCCGCCCAGCGCTTCGTCGTGCACCTGCGCTCGCCGGATACCGCCGACGTGCTGCGGACCGGCAACGCGGCACTCGGCTCGCTGGGCACCCTCGTGTCGCTCGGCGGCGAGGACGACGAGCACGTCGGGCTCGCCCTCGTCGCCGAGGGCACGCTCGGTGAGGCCGTCGTCGCGCTCACCCAGGGAGGGATCCAGGTCCTCGCGTGCCGCGAGGAACGCTCCGAGATCGAGACGGCCTTCCTCAGGCTGACGACGGAGGAGGAGCGATGAGCGCTGTGCCGCTCACGCGGTGGCAGGAGTTCCGCGGCGAGCTCACGAAGCTGCCGGCCTTCATGCGGCGGGACTTCCTGGTGGCGTGGAGCTACCGGATGGCGTTCGTCACGGACTGGCTGGGACTGTTCGTCCAGGTCGTGATCTTCAACTTCGTCGGCAAGGTCGTCGACCCGGCTGCGATCCCGACCTACGACGGGCAACAGCCGACCTACCTGGAGTTCGTCGCGGTGGGCATCGCGATCTCGTCGTTCATGGCCGTCGCCCTCGGCCGGATCTACAACGTGATCCGTCAGGAACAGCTCCAGGGGACCCTCGAGTCCCTGTTCCTCACCCCGACGTCCCACGCCACGATCCAGCTGGGATCGGTCGTCTACGACCTCGCGTACGTGCCGATCCGGACGGTCCTGTTCTTCGTGATGGTCACGGTGTTCTTCCCCGCCGAGTTCTACTGGTCCGGCCTCCTACCGACGGTGGCCATCCTGGTCGCCTACATCCCGTTCGTATGGGGGATCGGCGTGATGGCCGCGGCCTGGACGCTCACGTTCCGCCGAGGCACCGCGATGATCGGCATCTTCACGACGATCGCCACGCTGGGAGCGGGGACCTACTTCCCCACCGACGTCTTCCCGACGTGGATCCAGGCGATCGTCCAGTACCTGCCCCTGACCGTCGCGCTGCAGGGGGCGCGCGATGCGCTCCTGGGCGGCGCGGGCTGGGCGGACGTGGCCCCGACGATCGCCTACCTCATCCCGTTCGGGGTGGCGTCGATGTTCGGCGGCCTCTGGGCGTTCCGCGCCGCCATCCTGCGCGAGCGTCGCAGCGGGACGCTCGGCACCTACTGATCCGCTCAGCACCGACCAAGGGGGACCGATGAACGATGACACCGCGATCCGCCGGGAGCCGCGCGCGACGTACCGACAGCTGACCGATGGGTCCGCCGTGATCCTCCACCTCGACACGACCGCGTACCACACGGTGAACGAGACCGGCGCCGCGATCTGGGAGCTCCTGGCCGAGCCGACGACCTTCCGCGTGGTGGTGGACGGCCTCGCGGCGCAGCTCGACGAGCGGCCCGAGGGGCTCGATCAGGACACGGCCACCTTCGTCGAGGAGCTCGCCGAACGGGGCCTCGTCACGATCGGCACGGACGCCTCCTAGGGCCACGCTCAGCGGTACCGCGCGAGCTCGACGTGCTGACCGCGGCCGGGCGGGGGCCCGACGTCGGTGCCGTCGATCTCGACCCAGGCGTGCGCGTCCTTCGTCGCAGGGCGCTCGGGGAGGCCGATGACGAGCTCCGGCTCCTCGCCTCGTGATCGGAGCAAGGCGAAGTGCACGAACGACGTGTGCAGGCAGCGGGCTCGGTACGGACCCACGGCGAGGACGCGCTCGACCGTCCTGCCGAGCCGCGTGGGCGCGGCGGCGGGGACCGGCCCCCGCCAGGCCCGGAGCGTGGCCGCCGCCTCGGGGATCGTGCGCCGCCACAGCAGCCACCGAACGCGGCCGTAGAGCCAGACGATGACGGCGGCGAGCCGTGCCTTCGCGAGCGGCGAGGCGAGGGGGTCCGTCCGCGTCATCCGACGACGGCCTCCACGCGGTCCAGCACCTCGGGCAGGGTCTCGTACGACAGCGGCCGGTCCAGGGTCCAGGTCGGCACCGCGTCCGCGAGGTCCACGATGCCCGCGAAGCACCGGACCCGGTCTTGGTCGGTCGGGAGGTTGAAGCTGACCGTCCACAGGTCCGCCAGCAGTTCGGTCGCCTCGACCGGCTCGAGCCGGACCTCGGGCGCGGACTGCCGCAGGAGGACGAGGCCGGCGACGGGCACCGGATCCCCGGATCCGCGGAGGTGGTCGTCGAGCGCGAGGTGGACCCGCTCGGGGTCATCGGCGACGGGCCGAGTCCCCGCGATCGATCCGAGCCGCTCGTAGACGTCCCGCCGGACCCGGAGGACCGCGGGACCGGGGATGATCACCGGGTCCCCCTCGACCCCCGGACGCAGGCACGCGAGATCCTCCGAGAGCACGCGGTGCCCGCGCGCGAGGAACGCTGCCGCGAGCGTCGTCTTGCCGAACCTCCCGGGCGCCGCGAGGAGCACGGCGCGGTCGCCGATCTCGATCGCGGCGGCGTGCAGCGGCAGGTCGCCGCGCCGCGTGAAGCACAGGGCCGCTGGAATCCCCCACAGCCGCTCTTCACGCCGCACCGGTTCCGCCTCGGCCGGGACGGTGACCGCCGGGTCCCCGGGGACCACGTGGTACGTCCCCATCCCCCCGATCCACACGTCGTAATCACCGTCGCCGGCATCGAAGAGCTGCGCGTGGAACGGGTGGTCGGGCCGAGGCAGCCACTCGAGCAACGGGTCCGTTCCGTCCGGCTGCGCGGTCGCCGCCACCCGGACGTCCAGCGACGCGGTCGCGCCCCCCTCCCGCAGATACGTGAAGGCCAGGTCCGATCGGAGGACGTACCCGTAGCAGACCCCCCCGCTCACCGCGGCACCGTCGTCGGGCTCGTCAGTTCGTCGCCTCGATCGTCACCGACCCGATGTAGACGGCCTCGGCGGGCGACCCGGTGCCCTCGTCGACCAGGGGGACGCCCGCGATCGCCTCGACCGCGTCCATCCCCTCGGTGACCTCGCCGAAGATCGTGTAACCGCCGTCGAGGTGTTCGGCGGGCCCGAGCGTCACGAAGAACTGGCTGCCGTTCGTGTCGGGGCCACTGTTCGCCATCGCGAGCAGGCCCTCGCGGTCGAACGTGACCTTGCGATCGGTCTCGTTCACGAACTGGTATCCGGGCCCGCCCGTGCCGTCGCCGAGCGGATCGCCGCCTTGGACCACGAAGCCCGGCAGGATCCGGTGGAAGGTGAGCCCGTCGAAGAATCCCTCGTCCGCGAGGAAGACGAAGCTCGCGACGGCCTGGGGGGCGACGTCGGCGAACAGGTCGACCACGACCGTGCCGCACGACGTCTCGATCGTGGCCGTGTAGGTGGCCTCCGGGTCGATCGTGTCCTCGACCGCGGGCGCGGCGGCGTACTGCCGCTTCGGCTTGCCGGCCCGGGAGGGGACGTCGGCCCCGCAGGCGACCGTCTCGGGCGGCGCCACGACGAGGGTGACGCGGCCGCCCCCGCCGTCGCCCGAGGGGCTCGCCGAGGCCGAGGCCGAGGGCGTGGGGGCGGTGGCTGCCTCATCATCGTCGTCGCCGAGCAGGATGAACGAGCCGGCTACGATGGCGACGATCCCGATGACCGCGCCGAACACCCCGGCCGTGACCTTGCGGCGGCGTTCGGCGGCGTGGCGCTCGGCCTGGCGGCGGGCGTGCTGCTTGGCGAGCTGGCGATCGCGGGCGCGGCTGGGCATGGCGCCACAGGTTAGCGGACGCCCAGGGCCTCGAACCCGAGCCCGTCGAGGATGTCGGTCTCCGCGATCAGCGCGCGATCGCGGCCCCAGCGCCGCATCGCCTCGTGCAGGATGACGGCCCCCGCCACGATCACCTCGCCGCGCCCCGGCGGCATCGCGGGGAGCGCGTCCCGGGCCGCCCGCGGCATCCGCGCGAGCCGGTCGGCCACCGCCGCCGCGTCGTCCACCGTGAGCGACGAGCCGTGGATCACGTCGGGGTCGTCGCGGTCAAGCCCCAGGGCGAGGGCCTGCACGGTCACGGCGGTGCCGGCCACCGCCACGAACGTCCGGGCGTCCGCGACGGGCACCCTCACGGTCGCGAGGACGGCCGCGACCGCGTCGCGCAGCTCGGCGAGCTGCATGGCCGTGGGCGGGTCGTCGTGCAGGTGCCGCTCCGTCATGCGGACCGATCCCAGCTGGACCGAGACGGCGTCGGTGACGCGCCCGGCGACATCCCCGACGACGAACTCCGTGGAGCCGCCGCCGATATCCATCACGACGACGGGGCCCGGCTCGAGGTCGAGGGCGCCCACCGCGCCCGCGAACGAGAGCGCGGCCTCGCGTTCGCCGTCGATGATCGTCGCCGGCGCGCCGGTCGCGCGCGCGACCAGATCGACGAACGCGTCGCGGTTCGCGGCGTCGCGCACCGCGCTGGTGGCCCCGACGACGATCCTCGACGCACCGAGGGCGCGCGCCCGACGCGCGTACCGCGTGATCGTGGCGTCCACGCGCGCCAGCGCGTCCTCGTGGAGGCGGCCGCTCGCGTCGACCCCCTGGCCGAGACGCGTGATCACGAGGTCGCGCGCGAGCTCGACCGGCGGGTCACCCGCCGCCAGCACGAGCAGCCGGGTGGAGTTCGTCCCCTGGTCGATCGCGGCGGCGACGGGACGATCCGGGGCGTCCGGGTGGATCGGCTCGACCTGGCGGGCCACCCACCGCCCTATCACGTCGTCCCCGCCGGCCAGGTGGTTCGCGTAGTGCGCGTGCAGGCACTTCACACCGCGTCGCGTCCCCGCCACGCCTCCCCACCCGCCGGCGCCCGGCTCGAGCCGGTCGCGTTCGGCGGCGGCCTCGGCGTGCGCGGCGTCGACCGCCGCGCGGAACACGGGGTCGGCCTCGTAGCGCTCGTTCGACTCGCGGATGCCGCCGGCGGACTCGAGCCGGGCGACGGCGCGGACCGCATCGGGGCACGTGAGCCAGAACGTGGTCGGGAACGGCGTGCCGTCCGCGTCCCGCGTGGCGTTGCCGATCACGAGCGGGTGGCCGGGCGCGCAGCGGGCCACGACGGTGAAGGGGACGGTCGGTTCGCGACCGAGCTGATCGCGGACCGTCGCGAGGTCGCGCCCGCGGAGCACGTGCGCGCTAGCGGCGCTTGTGCTCGGTGGCCCGCCGGTAATCGACCTGGCGCTCCTCGCTCGAGCGCATGAACTTCTTCAGCATCTGCTCGAACTCGGGGTCGCTGCCGCGGCGCGGGCGTGGCGGGGCGGGGTCTTGGAGCGCCTTGATCGAGAGGTCGATCTTGCCGTCGTCCTTGATGGCGACCACCTTCGCCTCGACGCTATCCCCCTCGCGCAGGTGTTCGCGGACGTCCTTGACGTAGTTCCGGTCGATCTCGGAGATGTGCACGAGGCCCATCCGTCCGTCCTCGAGCTGCAGGAACGCGCCGTAGTTCTCGATGCGCGCGACGACACCGGTGGTCGTCGCGCCGACCTCGATAGCGATCTGGCTCTCCTCCTCGTGGTGCTCCGACCCGGGGACCGCTCCCCGGGGTTGGGGGAAGTGTGCGCGAGGGTGCACCGTCCCGTCAACGCACGGGCCACCGGTCGACCGTGGCGCGTCGGTAGCATCGGGACGATGCAGGTCCTGCGCTACGACGACCCCGCGGCCTGGCTCGCCGATGCGATGCCGCTGATCGGCACCGACGAACCCCGGCACAACCTGATGTTCGGGATCGCCGATCGGCTGATCCGGGGCCTGGGCAGCGCGTCCGAGCCCCGGCTGTGGCTCGCCGTCGCGGACGGGCCCGTGGGCGCGATGCTGCAGACGCCGCCCTACCGGGCGATCGTGGCGCGTCCCGCCGTGGACGAGGCGCTGGGCGCCCTCGTGGCGGCCGCGCTCGAGGATCGCGACTCGATCCCGGGCGTGCACGGCGTCCGCCCCGAGGCGCCGGCCTTCGCCGAGCGCTGGCGCGAGGCGACCGGCGATACCGTGACCGAAGGCATGGCCCAAGGGATCTACCAGGTCCGCCAGGTGCGCGACGTGCCGCACCCGCCGGGCGGTCCCCGCCGGGCGGACCCGTCGGAGTTCGAGACGGTGTTCGCGTTGGTCGAGGCATTCGCCGACGAGGCGCTCGCGCACGGCGCGGTCCGCGATCGCGACCACGAGCGGGCGACGACCCGCGACCGGCTCGGCGCCGAGCCCGAGATCGCGGGGATGTGGGTCTGGGAGGTCGACGGCGAGATCGTGTCGATGACCGGGCACGCCGGCCGGACCCCGACCGGCATCCGGATCGGCCCCGTGTACACGCCGCCGGACCACCGCGGCCGGGGGTACGCCACCGCCCTCGTCCACGCTCAGACGACGTGGCTCCTCGCGAACGCGGCCGACGTCTGCTTCCTCTACACGGACCTCGCGAACCCCACCTCGAACGGCGTCTACCGCCGCATCGGGTACCGGCAGGTGGCGGAGGCGACCGAGTTCGCGTTCGCGCGTTAGCCGCACTCCGGGGGCGTGGGCGCCTGGCCCCGCGGGATCGCCACGAACCCGGTCTCGCCCGGCATCACCATCCCGAGGCACTCGCGCGCGAGCCGCTCGAGCGTCCGCGGGTCGTTGAGGTCGGCGATGTGGCGGCGCAGCGCGTCGTTGGACCGCGTCACCTCGCCGGCCCGGCGCTCGAGCTCGTCGAGGCGATCACGCTGCTCGAGGTAGGCGCGCGCCGGCGCGATCGCGATGATCGCGATGAGGAAGAGCGCCGTGGCGAGCACCGCCGCGCGCGGCGTGAGCTTCACGCGCGCGTGATGGGCGGGCGACGCGGCGGTCCGCCGCACCTCGTCTCGTTCGGTTCCCCCGGGGGTCGCGGCGGGGGAAGGAGCCGCGGCCCGGGCGCTCATGGCGCGGGTGCCCCCGGTGGTCGGCCGGCGAGCCAGGCGGCGCCCGCGTAGCGGGCGCCGTCGCCGAGCGCCTCCTCGATCCGGAGCAACTGGTTGTACTTCGCGGTGCGTTCCCCGCGGCTGGGCGCGCCGGCCTTCAGCAGCCCCGCGTTCGTGGCGACCGCGATGTCGGCGATCGTGGTGTCCTCGGTCTCGCCGCTCCGGTGGGAGATCACGACGCCGAAGCGCTGCCGCGCCGCGAGCGCGACCGCGTCGAGCGTCTCCGTCAGCGTCCCGATCTGGTTCAGCTTCACGAGGATCGCGTTCGCGGCGCCGTCGCGGATCCCGCGGTCGAGCCGTTCCACGTTCGTCACGAACAGATCGTCGCCCACGAGCTGGACGCGGTCGCCGAGCGCGCGCGTGAGGGCGACCCACCCGTCCCAGTCGTCCTCCCCGAGCGGGTCCTCGATCGACACGATGGGGAACCGGTCGAGCAGGGCCGCCCAGAACGCGCCCATGTCCTCGGCGCTGCGGCGGTCGCCTTCGAGCTCGTAGCTGCCGGGCTCGCGTTCGAGCTCGGACATCGCCGGGTCGATCGCGAGCGCGACCTCGTCGCCGGGCTCGAGGCCGGCCCCCTCGATCGCGCGGACGAGGAAGGTGCACGCCTCCTCGGCGGTCCCGATCTCGGGCGCGAACCCGCCCTCGTCGCCCACGCCCGTGCTCATCCCGGCCGCGCGCAGCAGGTCGCGGAGGGCATGGAACGTCTCGACCCCCCACCGCAGCCCTTCCGCGTAGGAAGCGGCGCCGACGGGCATCACCATGAACTCCTGGAGCTCGAGCGCGTTGTCGGCGTGCGCGCCGCCGTTGATCACATTCAGCATCGGGGTGGGGAGGACGTGGGCGTTCGGCCCGCCGAGGTAACGGAAGAGCGGCTGGCCGGCGCTCGCCGCGGCGGCCTTCGCCACCGCCAGCGAGACCCCGAGCACGGCGTTGGCGCCCAGCGCGGCCTTGGTGGGGGTCCCGTCGAGGTCGATCAGGAGCTGATCCACCGCGCGCTGGTCGCTGGCGTCGACGCCCGTCAGCTCGCGTGCGATCGGGCCGTCGACGTTCGCGACGGCCTGGCGCACGCCCCGGCCGCGCCAGGCCTTCGGGTCCTCGTCGCGGAGCTCGTGCGCTTCGTGTTCGCCCGTCGAGGCCCCGCTGGGCACCGCCGCGCGGCCGAACGCGCCGTCCTCGAGCGCGACCTCGGCCTCGACGGTCGGGGTCCCTCGGGAATCGAGCACGCTGCGGGCGTGGACGGAACGGATGCGCGACATCGCGTGGACGATGGTACCGGAGGACCCGGCTGGGACCGGGAGGCGCGCGGGCTCAGCTCGCGGTGCCGCGCGGCGCTTTCGTGAACTGCCGGTGGTGTTCGACCTCGTCGAAGCCGAGCTTCGCGTAGAGGTGTTTGGGCCAGTCGGCGTCGTCGGCCACGACGAACAGGAGGTCGGCGCCCGCCTCCCACCCCGCCTCGATCGCGGCCGTGAGGTAGGCGCGGGCCACGCCGCGGTTTCGGTAGGCGCCCAGCGTGTCGACGTTCTCGATCTGCGCCACCCCGTCGTGCACGTAGAGCTCGCAGCAGCCGGCGATCGTCTCGTCGACCCAGCCGGCGAAGAACCGCGCCCCGATCCGGTCGCGGACCACGGTGCGGTAGTCGGCGAGCATGAGCGCGTCGGCGCGCGACAGCCCCGGGACGTCCTCGAGCCCGGCCGCGACCATCATCGGATGGACGGTCGGGAGGTCGACCTCGGTGGCCCGCACGTCCGGCGGAGGACGATCGGGCTCGCGACGCAGGACCATCGAGACGAGACGGTCGGCCTCGTAGCCGAGCTCGACGAACCCGGGCGCGAGGCGCGCCCCGTCGTCGTCGTCGGGCACGACGACCTCGCGGTGCCGCAGCCCCGCCTGCCGTTCCTCCGCGATCGCGTGGATCTCCGCGGCCGTGGTCGGGCCGACCGGGCGCTCGACGCGCAGGAAGTTGGCGTCGTACTTCGTGGGGAAGGTGTCGTCGCTCAGGTGGGTCCCGAACCGCCACGGCTCCCGGCGTTCGGCGACCGTGTCCTCGACCCAGCGGGAGAACGCCACCACCCGGGCGCGGTCATCCACCGGCGCGCTTCGCCTCCTCGTAGAGCGCCAGCATCGTGTCGGGATCCAGGTCCTCCATCTCGAGCCCCCGCGCCGCAGCGAGGGCGGCGGTGGCCTCGAACCGTGCCGCGAACTTGCCGATGGCTTGGCGCAGCGCCGTCTCCGCGTCCAGGTCCCGCGCCCGTGCCAAGGCCACGATCGCGAGCAGGACGTCGCCCAGCTCCTCCTCGGCGTGGTCGTCGTCGGCGCCCGCGAGCTCGTCGAGCTCCTCCCGCGCCTTCGCGAGGGCATGGTCGACCGACGGCCACGCGAACCCCCAGCCGGCCGCCCGTCGCTGGACCTTCGCGGCGCGCGCGAGCGCGGGCAACGACGCGGGGATCGCCTCGTCCACCCCTCGCCGTCCCCCGGTCTCCTCGGCCTTCAGGCGCTCCCAGTTGACGAGCACCTCGCCCGCATCGGCGACCTCGGTATCGCCGAACACGTGCGGATGCCGGTGGACGAGCTTCGCCACCAGGCCGGCGGCCACGTCGTCGACGTCGAACCGTCCCGCCTCGGCGGCGATCTGCGCGTGGAACGTGACCTGCAGCAACAGGTCGCCGAGCTCGTCGCGGATGGCATCGTCGTCCTCGGCATCGATCGCCTCGAGGAGCTCGTGGGTCTCCTCGAGCAGGTGGCGGCCGAGGGACGCGTGGGTCTGCTCGCGATCCCAGGGGCACCCGTCCTCGGCGCGCAGCCGCGCCTGGACCCGGATCAGGTCGAGGACATCCCGACCACCGTGCGAGGACGGGACCGGACCGTCGAGCCTCACGACGGGGGCGCCACCCCGGGATCGCCCGTGGGCGAGGGGGAGCTGGAGGGATCGGTGCTCCGGACACGCTGGATCTGGAGCGTCTGCGGGTCGAGCGCCCCGAACCGCGGGTTCACCTCGATCGCCCCGTCGTCGACGAAGGTACGCATCCAGGTGGCGAAGGTCGGACCGGCGCGGGAGGCCAGCAGATCCTCGCGGACCTCCCGGTACGGGGTCACCTGCGCGTCCTCGAGGCGGATCACGTGCCAGCCGAACTCGGTCTCGACGGGCTCGCTGATCTCGCCGGGTGCGAGCACCATCGCGGCCGCGGAGAACTCGGCGACGAACCCGGACGCGGGCGTGGAGGGCAGCGAGCCCCGGTTCTCGGCGACGCTCGGATCGATCGACGCCCGCTCCGCGGCCGACAGGAAGTCCTCGCGCGAGGTCCCGGGCGCGGTCATCTCGTCGTAGATCTCGCGCGCCTCCTCTTCGGTCTCGAGCAGGATGTGGTCCACCTGCAGGATCGTGTGGTCGACCGCGCTGTCGTCGTACGCCTGCCGCAGACCGTCCTCACCGAGCTCGTCCACGACGAGCGCGCGCGCCACCGCCTGCTGCAGCAGCGAGGACCGCAGGACCTGGCGGAACTCCTCGTAGGTCGAACCGTTCGTCGTGAGCGCGGCCTCGAGCTCCTCGCGGCCGAAGTTCTCGTCGAACGCGGCGGCCGCCTCGTCGAGCTCGGCGTCGGTGACGGAGAGCTCGTGCTCGGCGGCGTAGGACTCGGCGAGCCGGAACTGGATCCCCAGGCCGAGCGACACCCGGTTGCACGCCGCCTCGGGCGTGTCGCCGTCGGCCTCCACCTGTCCGCACGCCGACTGCTGGAGCGAGTCGACCGCGCGCAGGACCCGGCTGACGAGGGCGACGTCGGCCACGCTCACCTCGGCCTCGCCGACCGTGGCCGCGGCGTCGTCCGGCGGGTCCGAACAGGCCGCGAGGCCGAGCAGCAGGACGAGGGCGAACGGGAACAGGCGTCGGGCGCGCATGCCCGCAGTCTACGGGGCGTCGGATGCGACGGCGGCCGGTCCCGGTTCGGCGGGCTCGCCCACCGCGCGTCGCAGCATCGCCTCCACCCAGCGCACCAGGTCGAGCCCGAAGACGCGGTCCGGCGTCAGGTTCAGCGTGCCCTTGGCCTCGTGGAAGGAGGCCCCTGGGATCAGCGTGCCGAGCTCCAGGCGCTGGGCGTCGTCGAGGGCGACGGGGGTGAGACGCACCTGGTCCTTGTAGGTGCCGATCTCCTCGACGCCCAGACGCGAGGAGGTGAGCCGCAGCGAGGCGATCGCGAACAGGACCTCCACCTGCGGGGGCAGCGGGCCGTACCGGTCGATCGTCTCCGACCGGATCTCGTCGAGGACCCCGTGGTCGGCGGCCAGCGCGATCCGCCGGTAGAGCTCGAGGCGAAGCGACTCCTGACCCACCCAGCCGGGGGGCACGAAGGCCTTCACGGGCAGGTCGATCCGGAGCTCGCGCTCACGTTCGATCGGCTCGCCCTGCAGCTCGCGGACAGACTCCTGCAGGATCCTCGCGTACGCGTCGAACCCCACGGCGGCGATGTGCCCGCTCTGCTCGGCGCCCAGCAGGTTGCCGGCGCCGCGGATCTCGAGGTCTCGCATCGCGATCTGGAAGCCGCTCCCGAGCGCCTGGTGCTTCGCGATCGTCGTCAGCCGCGCGTGCGCCTCCTCCGTCATCTCGCGCTGCGCCGGGAAGAAGAGGTAGGCGAACGCGCGCTCGGATGACCGTCCCACGCGGCCGCGCAGCTGGTACAGCTGCGCGAGGCCGAGCATGTCGGCGCGGTCGACGATCAGCGTGTTGGCGTTCGGCACGTCGAGCCCGGACTCGATGATCGTGGTGCACACGAGCACGTCGGCCCCGCGTTCCCAGAAGGCCACCATCCGCTCCTCGAGCTGGCGCTCGTCCATCTGGCCGTGCGCCACCACGATCCGCACGCCCGGCAGGCGATCGCGGAGCCAGGCCGCCCGCCGCTCGATCGTGGCGACGCGGTTGTGGACCCAGAACACCTGGCCTTCGCGCAGGAGCTCGCGCCGCACAGCCCCGACGGCCAGGTCGTCGTCGAACGACCCCACGTACGTGAGCACGGGTTGGCGGTCCTCCGGCGGCGTGTCGATCGTGGACATCTGCCGGATCCCCGTCAGCGCCATCTCGAGCGTGCGCGGGATGGGTGTCGCGGTCATCGTGAGGACGTCGACGCGGGCGCGCATCGCCTTCAGCCGTTCCTTGTGCGACACGCCGAAGCGCTGTTCCTCGTCGACGACGAGGAGCCCGAGCGCGCGGAACCCCACGTCGCGGCCCAGCAGGCGATGGGTGCCGATCACCACGTCGACGGTGCCGCCGGCGAGCGCCCCCACGGTCGCCGCCTGCTGCTCGTCGCCGACGAACCGCGACAACATCCGCACCGAGACCGGATACGGCGCGAACCGCTCGGTGAACGTCAGGTAGTGCTGCTCGGCGAGCAGGGTGGTCGGGACGAGCACGGCC
>DASQKC010000130.1:0-19123 GCA_035630755.1 Actinomycetota bacterium
CCGTCCGCTTCGTGAGTGCCCGCACGGCTCCATCATGGCCGACGGACGCACGAGCCGTTCGGGAGGCGGTTCAGCTCCCCTTCGCGTACTCGCTCGCGCCGAACCAGTCGACGACCACGACGTCCTCCTTGCCCAGGACCCAGGCGTCGTGCCCGCTCGGGAGCGAGGTGATGTCGCCGGGCCCGGCCACGAACTCGCTGCCGTCGTCCATCCGGATGGCGAGGCGGCCCGCCAGGTGGTACTGGAAGTGCGGCGCCTCGCAGCTGTCGGTCCCCGCGATGGGCCGCACATCGTTCGACCACCGGAAGCCCGGCTCGAACACGAGACGCCCGATCTCGGCGTTCCCCACCTTCAGGATCTCCGCACGGCCGTGCGGGAAGGGCCGCACCTCGTCGGGCTCGGCGAACCCGCGGTGCTCGGTCTGCTGCATCTCCCACCTCCCAGGTCTGGACGGGTGCTATCCTGACTTACTAGTAGGTTAGGAGTCAAGCGCTCCGGCCGGGAGGAAACTGGATCGCGATGGCACGCACCGACGTCGATACCGCGACCCGCATCCTGGACGTCGCCGAGCGCCTCGTGCAGGAGCGCGGCTTCAACGGGTTCAGCTACGCCGACGTCGCCGGCGAGCTCGGCGTCACGACGGCGGCCCTGCACTACCACTTCCCCGGCAAGGCCGAGCTCGGAGACGCCCTGATCGCGCGGTACGCGGCGCGCTTCGGCGAGGCCCTGGCCGCGCTCGACGCACGGCCCCTCGCCGCGCCAGCGAAGCTGCGCGCGTACGCCCAGCTCTACGCCGACGTGTTCCGCGACGAGCGGATGTGCCTGTGCGGGATGCTCGCGGCCGACTACGCGACGCTCCCCGATCCGATGCGCGCGCGCGTCGTGACGTTCTTCGACGACAACGAGACCTGGCTCGGCCGCGTGCTCGAGGAAGGCCGCGACGCGGGGACGCTCGCGTTCCAGGGCTCCTCGCGCACTGTCGCGAGGACGATCGTGAGCGGCCTGGAGGGCGCGATGCTCGTGGCGCGACCCTACGGCGACGTGCGGCGCTTCCGCGCGGCGGCCTCGCTGTTGATCGACGGGCTCGCGGTCGAGCCGGCGGGCTGACCCATCAGCCGCCGGCGACGGCGGGCAGGATCGAGACCGTGTCGCCCTCGGCCACCGGCGTCTCGAGCGACCCCAGGTACCGGACGTCTTCGTCGTTGAGGTACACGTTGATGAACCGGTGCAGGCCTCCGTCCTCGGCGATCACGTTCTTCGTGATCCCCGGGTAGCGCGACTCGAGGTCTTTCAGCACCTCCGCGAGCGTCGCGCCCTCGGCCTGGACGCGGGCCTCGTCGCCGGCGAACTTGCGGAGGATCGTGGGGAGCTTCACGGTCACGGCCATGTCGGGTTCGGTCTCCTGATCTCTAAGCCTGCGCGGGGACGCCGCAGAAGGCCTCGTAGTCGATGAGCTCGGTGATGGTGGGCTCCTTGCCGCACACCGGGCAGTCCGCGTCCCAGCGGATCCGCACCTCCTGGAACTCCATGTGCAGGGCGTCGTACAGGAGGAGGCGTCCCTCGAGGGTCTGGCCCTCCCCGGTGATGAGCTTGATCGCCTCGGTCGCCTGGATCGCGCCGATCACACCGGGCAGCACGCCGAACACGCCGCCCTCGGCGCAGCTCGGCACCGTTCCGGGCGGGGGCGGCGAGGGGAACAGGCAGCGGTAGCAGGGGGTCTCCTGGCCCGGCAGGAACACCGTGGCCTGGCCCTCGAACTGGTAGATCGACCCGTACACGAGCGGCTTGCCCATGAACTGCGTCGCGTCGTTCACGAGGTAGCGCACCGGGAAGTTGTCCGTGCCGTCGACGATCACGTCGTAGCCCTCGAAGATCTCGAAGACGTTGGTCGAGAAGAGCAGCGTGTCGTGCCCCACCACGTCGATCGTCGGGTTGATCGCCCGGAGGTGCTCAACGGCGGACGCGACCTTCGGCCGGTCCACGTCGGCATCGGTGTGGAGGATCTGGCGCTGCAGGTTGGAGACGTCCACCCGGTCGAAGTCGACGACCCCGAGCGTCCCGATACCCGCCGCGGCGAGGTACATCGCGATCGGGGAGCCCAGCCCGCCGGCGCCGATCACGAGCACCCGCGCGTCGAGGAGCTTGCGCTGCCCGGCCCCGCCGATGTTCGGCAGGATGATGTGCCGCGCGTAGCGCTGGACCTGCTCCTCGGTGAACGGCGGCTGCGTCATGCCGGCGCGAACGCCTCCTCTTCGGTGATCTCGCCGTCGCGGATCCAGAACGACCGCAGCACCGGGGCGGTGCGGTCGACGAGCGAGAGCAGGATGTAGCGGGCGTCCGGGTAGAACGCCAGCTGGACGTCGGTCTCGCTGGGGTAGGCCGCCGAGTGGGTGTGCGAGTGGTAGATCGCCCACAGGTCCCAGCCGCGCTCGTCCATCTCGTCGAACGCCCGGAGCTGCTCGCGGCCGTCGAGCCGGTACGTCGCCGGCGACGCGTCGACGTTCGTCATCGGGAAGATCTTCACCGGGACCCCGTCGGCGGCCGCGATGAGCCCGCAGCATTCGTTCGGGAACTCGCGGAGCCCCTGCTCCACGATCTCCTGGACGAGGGCGGCGTCGAGATGCGGCATGGATCCTTCCCGGTCGAGTGGCGCGGACGGACGCGCGGCGCGGCCGTTGCAGGTGCGAATGCTACCAGTGGGGTCGATATTCCCGGGAACCGGCGCCACGCGCCTGCTCAAGCCCGGGGCTCGCTGCGCGATACTGCTCCCATGGAAGGGATCCCGACACCCCCGGCCGGCGCGGGCGTGCCGGCGCCGCCCTCGGGCAGCCTGCCGCCCTCGCCGGGCGCGCCGGGCGCCCCCACGCCGCCGGCCGAGCCTCGTCGGACCGGCCTGATCGTCGGGCTCGCGGTGGTGGCGGCGCTCGTGATCGGGGGGATCGCGGCCGCCGTCGCGTCGGGTGGCGGCGACGGTGGGCAGGCGGCCCCGTCGACCCCGGCGTCCGAGCCGTCCACGACGATCTCCCCCACGCCCACCGACACCGGAGGTGGCGCGCCCGCCGGCGCCATCCCCGACGAGATCGGCGGCGAGCAGCGGATCTCCGGCGCGCAAGGGGACGCCTTCGAGGAGCTCATGCGGGGCTTCGCGGGTGAGGACTCGCTCGCGGTCGGCGCCTACGGGACGCTCGCCGAGCCGCGGTTCATGTACATCGTGATCGGGCCGTCCTCGGAGGTGGAGGGGCTCCCGCTCGAGGCGTTCCTCAACCTCATGGCGGCCGGTGGCGAGGTCGAGATCGCGGGCGAGGTCGCGACGCGGACCGAGGGCGACGTCGAGGCCGCGTGCGGCAGCGTGGACGACCCGACGATCGGGTTCATGTGCGTCACGATCGACGACGAGTCGATCGACCTGCTCTTCGGGTTCCAGGAGATCGCGATCGACCAACAGCTCGGACTGGCGGTCGCCGCGGCCTAGCCCGCGGACGTGGTCGCCGCGGCCTCGCCGCGGACACGCCCGTCGACCGCGATCGTGCCCGCGGCGCCCTCCGTCACGCGACCGATCACGGCAGCCGTCCCGAGCGCCGCGACGAGCGCCGCAGGATCGTCGGTCCCCAGCAGCAGGCCGCCGCTGGTCTGCGCGTCGGCGAGGATCATCTGCTCGGGCGTCGTGAGGTCGCCCCAGACCACCGAGGGCGACAGCCACGCGTGGTTGCGCTTCGTGCCGCTCGGCACCACGTCGCGCTGCGCGAGGAGGAGGACCCCCTCCAGCAGCGGCACCGCGCCGGCGTCGATGACTGCCGCCACGCCGCTCGCGGCGCACATGCGGTGCAGGTGACCCAGCAGCCCGAACCCGGTGACGTCGGTGCCGGCACGGACCCCGGCCTCGCGGGCGGCCTGCGCGGCGGCGGCGTTGAGGGTGGTCATCGTGGTCACCGCCGCGCCCGCCTGGGCCGGGCTCGCGGCGTCACGCTTGATCGCCGTCGTGAGGATCCCGATGCCGAGCGGCTTCGTCAGGACCAGCGACATGCCGGGACGCAGGCCGTCGTTGCGGATCAGGGCGGCCGGCGGGGCGAACCCGATCGCGACCATCCCGTAGATCGGTTCCTTCTCGGTGGTGATCGTGTGGCCCCCGACCACCGCGGCGCCCGCCTGTTGGGCGACGTCGCGACCGCCCCGGAGCACGTCGGCGAGCAGGTCGACCGGGAGCGCGTCGACGGGCCATCCCGCCACGTTCAGCGTCAGCGCCGGCTCCCCGCCCATCGCGTAGACGTCGGAGAGGGCGTTCGCGGCGGCGATCCGGCCCCAGTCGTAGGGATCGTCGACGACGGGCGTGAACACGTCGACCGTGGCGATCAGCGCGCGCTCCTCATCGAGCCGGTACGCCGCGGCGTCGTCGCCCGTCTCCTCCGAGACGAGCACCTCCGGGGGCTTCGCCGAGGGACCGACCAGGCCGAGGACCTGCGCCAGGTCCGCGGGGCCGAGCTTGCAGGCGCAGCCGGCGCCGTGGCTGAACCGCGTGAGACGCACCTCGTCGAGCATGGCGTCAGGATACGGCCGCGTCAGGACGGTCCCATCGACGTGGCCCACGCGCCCTGCGTGGCGCCGTCGTCGAAGGACACCGAGATCGTGACGGGCCGGTTCCCGCCGCCGGTGATGAACAGCAGCACCCCCTGACGCGCCTCGCCTGGTTCGAGCGTGATCTCGGTCATCAGGTTCTCGTTCGACCCGCCGAACGCGGACGGGTCGGGATGCAGGTCGCCCGGCCGCGGCTGCGGCTCCGCTTGGTTGAACCCGCCCTCCTCGTCGGTGACGCGCGCCCCCTGGCCGGGCACCCCCGTCCACGGGTCCTCGCCGACGTTCTCGACGGTGAGGTAGACCGAGAAGGGCCGCAGACCCTCCGCGTCGAGGTCCTTCGGGATCGCGGACGTGTCCAGCGTGACGTGGATGGTCCCGCCGTCGACCGTCGGCAACGTCAGGGTGTCCCCCGAGAACCCCGAGGTGATCTCCTCGAACGGCGTGGGTGAGGGCGAGAACGGCACGAGCGGATCGATCGTGCTCGCGGACGGCGGCACCGGTGCGGTGCTCGTGGTCGCCGGATCGCACGACGCCAGGGCGAGCGACAGGACGAGCGCGGGCAGCGCGGCGCGGGCGGTGCGCATGGGTGTGGCGAGTCTAGCGGCGGTCAGATCCCCATCGCGTGGAAGCCGCCGTCCACGTGGATCATCTCGCCCGAGATCGCGCGCGAGAGGTCCGACAGCAGGAACGCCACCGCGTCGCCCACCGGTCGCGCGTCGGTCGCGTCCCACCCCAGCGGCGCGCGCTCGCCCCAGCGGTCGGTGATCGCGTCGAACCCCGGGATCCCCTTGCCGGCCATCGTGCGGATCGGGCCGGCGCTCACGACGTTCACGCGGATCCCCTTCGGCCCGAGGTCGCGGGCGAGGTAGCGGGTGACCGATTCCAGTGAGGCCTTCGCGACCCCCATCCAGTCGTAGATCGGCCACGCCACCCTGGCGTCGAAGTCGAGCGCGACGACGGAGCCCCCCTCGCCCATGAGCGGGAGCATCCCGACCGCCAGCGCCTTCAGGCTGTACGCGCTCGTGTGGATCGCGGTGGCGACGCTCTCCCATGGGGTCTGCAGGAAGTTCCCGCCGAGGGCGTCCTGCGGCGCGAACGCGATCGCGTGGAGGATGCCGTCGACGTGCCCCCACCGGCCCTGCAGCTCGTCGCGGACCGTCGCGATCTGCGCCTCGTCCGTCACGTCGAGCTCGAGCACGTCGGCCGGCGCGGGCAGCCGGCGCGCCGTCTTCTCGGTGAGGCTCACCGTGCGGCCGAAGTTCGTGAGCACGATCTCCGCGCCCTGGTCCTGGACGGCCTGCGCCGCCGCGAAGGCGATCGACTGGGGCGTCAGCACCCCGGTGATGAGCAGCTTCTTGCCCTCGAGCAGCACGCCGTCCTCCCGCCTCAGCTCGTGCCCACGACCCGGAACGTCAGGGCGCCGGCATCATCGGTCTGGGTCACCTCGAGCGTCCACGTCCCGTCGTTGGTGGACCCCGTGCACGTGAATGTGGCGCCCGCGTCGACCGCGACGCCGTCGGGACAGGTCACCGCGGTCACCGGGGACCCCGACGCCCGCAGCTCGTCGAGGATCTGCTCCTCGACGCCCGCGTCGTCGAGGGTGTCGCCGCACGCGGTGAACGCGAGGAGCGACGCGGCGAGCGCGAGCGAGGCGGTGACGCGGCGCATGCGGCGCGGAGCCTACCGCGTCCCGCGGGCCGACGCCGCCGCGTAGGCTCCGTGCCGTGGACCTGGGCATCGATGGCAAGGTCGCGCTCGTCACCGCCTCCTCGGCGGGGCTGGGGTTCGCCAGCGCCGCGGCCCTGGCGGCCGAGGGCTGCCGCGTGACGATCTGCGGACGCGACGAGGACCGCTTAGCGGCGGCCGCGGCCCGCCTGCCGGCCGACGCGACGCTGGCCATCCCCGCGGACGTGACCGCCGACGACGTGCCGGCGATGCTCGTCGCGCGGGCCGTCGAGCGGTTCGGCGGGCTGGACATCCTGGTGGCGAACGCGGGCGGGCCGCCCCGTGCCCGCGCGCTCGAGGTCACCGACGAGCAGCTGACCGCGGCGATCGAGGCGAACATGCTGACGTCCATCCGGCTCGTCCGCGCCGCCCTGCCGCCCATGCGGGCCGGCGGCGGCGGGCGCATCGTGTGCATCACGTCGAGCGCGATCAAGCAGCCGATCCCCGACCTCGCGGGGTCGAACGCCGCGCGGGCGGGCCTGTGGGGGTGGGCGAAGACCGCGGCGGCCGACCTGGTGGACGACGGCATCACGCTGAACCTTGTGTGTCCGGGCCTGCACGCGACGGACCGGGTCGCGGAGCTGGGGTTCCGGGGGGCCCTCGGGGACCCCGCCGACTTCGGCCGGATCGTCGCCTTCCTGTGCTCGGCGCAGGCGGGGTTCGTGTCGGGCGCGGCGCTGCAGGTGGACGGTGCCGCTACGCTGGGGCTGCTCTGAGGGAAGGACACGACGTGGACCGGGAACTGCACGACATCGCGGACCGGATGTGGGAGGACCTGCTGGCCGCCAGCCCGATCCTGGGCACGTTCGTGGGCGACGACCGCTACGACGACCGCCTCCCCGACCTCGGCGAGGACGGACGCGCCGCCGACCGCGACCTCGCGCGGCGCGCGGTGACGTCGCTCGCCGCGCTCCCCCGCGAGGGGTGGGACGACGGCGACCTCGTGCTGGCCGACATCGTCGACGCGATCGCGGCGCGCATCGACGCCCGCCTGGACCACCGCGTCGACCGTCTCGAGGTCGGGAACCACATGGGCGGGCCCGCGACCACCCTCGGCGAGATCGCCTCGGTGCAGCAGGCCGACACCCCCGAGCGGCTCGACCGGTACGAGGCGCGTCTGCGGGCGTTCCCCACGTACCTCGCGCAGGCCGCCGAGATCGTCCGCGAGTCCGTGGCCACCGGCGTCGTGGCCCCCGAGGTGGTGGTGCGCCGCACCGTGGCGCAGCTCGAGCGGCTCCTCGAGACCGACCCGGGTGCGTCCCCCGCGCTCATGCCGCTCCACGACGACGCGGACGCGGTGGCGAGGATCGACGCCGCCCTGCGCGAGGACGTCTACCCCGCGCACGAACGCTTCCTGGGGGTCCTCCGCAACGAGCTGCTGCCGGTCGCGACGACCACGATCGGGCTGGCCGACCTGCCGGACGGCGACGGCATCTACCGCGCCGAGATCATCGGGTGGACGTCCCTCGCCCTCGAGCCCGAGGAGATCCACCGGCTCGGGAACGAACGGTTCGACGCCCTGATGGAGGAGCGCCGGGAGGTGGCCGCCGACCTGGGGTACGCGAGCGCCGCCGAGGCGATCGCCGCGCACACCGCGAGCGGCGCGAACACCGCGCCGAGCCGCGAGGCCCTCCTGGCGATGGTGGAGCAGCAGGTCGCGCGGTGCTGGGACATCGCGCCGGGATGGTTCGGGACGCTCCCGCGCGCGAACTGCGCTGTGCGCCTCGTCGAACCGTTCCGCGAGGCCGACGAGCCGTTCGCCTTCTACAACCCGCCGACCGAAGACGGCTCGCGACCGGGCGTCTACTACGTGAACGCGTACGACCTCGACGATCGCGCGCTCCATCACGTCGCGAGCGTCACGTACCACGAGGCGAACCCGGGGCACCACTTCCAGATCGCGCTCGAGCAGGAGATGACCGACCGACCGCTCCTGCGCCGGTTCGGCGCGGGCATCGCGGCGGGCGCCTTCGCCGAGGGCTGGGGCCTGTACGCCGAGCGGCTCGCGGACGAGATGGGCCTGTACCTCGACGGGTGGGAGCGCATGGGGATGCTCGAGAACCAGGCCCACCGGGCCGCGCGCCTGATCACCGACACCGGCATCCACGCCCTCGGCTGGACGCGCCAGCGGGCCATCGCGAAGCTCGAGGAGGGCGGTCAGACCCACACGGACTCGGTGATCGAGGTCGACCGCTACATCGGCATGCCGGCCCAGGCGCTCTGCTACATGATCGGCATGATCGAGATCGTGGAGGCGCGCGCCAAGGCGACGGCCGACGGCCTCGCGCTGCAGGACTTCCACGACCGGGTGCTGGCCCAGGGGCAGCTCCCGCTCCCCTCGTTCCGCCGCATCTTCGGCACCGCGTCGTGACGAGGCTCAGCGCCGCGCGGTGAGCAGCACGTAGTCGAGCATCCCGCGCGCCCACAGCAGCTCGACCTGCGCGAGCATCACCCGCGCGCCGACGGCCTGGGCGCCGGCGGGGCCGGCCTCGAGCCGCTCGCGGACGAACCGCAACGCGGGACCGATCACGCGTGACCCGACCGATCGGACCTCCACGTCCCGCAGCCCGGCGGTGGCGGCCGCCGCGGCGATCTCGTCGACGGTGGCCGCCGCCGTTCGCCGGAGCCCCCAGACGCGCAGCTGGGACACCGCGGCGAGCGCCTCACGGGGGCCGCGGGGCATCCGGACGGTGGCGATGTCGCTGGTGGTCACGACGCCGCCGGGCCGGAGCACCCGCCGGACCTCTTCGAAGAACCGGCGCCGCGAGGGGAAGTGGAACGCGGCCTCCACGCTGATGACCCCGTCGAACGAGCCCTCCCGGAAGGGCATCCGGGTGGCGTCGCCGTTCACGCCGACGGCGCCGGCCTCCTCGAGCCGCGCGCGACCGGCCCGGAGCTGGGACCACGTCACGTTGAGGGCGGTCAGCGTCGCCGGCGCGGCCGTCGCCGCGATCAGGGGGTCCTGCGCGCCGAGCCCGTTCCCGACGTCGAGGACGTCGCCCCCGTGCGGCAGCGGCCTCGCCACCTCGCGGACGAGCCGGCGGACCGCGACCGGGGCCTCGGCGGGGTCGCCGCCGTCCCCCTCCCACAGACCGAGGTTCAGCCATCCCTCGTCGAGCGCGAGGAAGAAGTCGGGTCCGATCGAGTCGTACACGGTGGCGGCCGGGTTCCCCCCGTACCGGAGCATCGCGAGCGCGTGCCGGACGTTCTCGCGCGTGAGCGGCGACGGCCCCCTTCTCACGCCGCGGCCCGCCACGCGTCGCGGAGCTTCACCCGCGCGCCGGTGCGCAGGACCGCGCCGGCGTACAAGCGGCCGCTCGCCGGGATCAGCGCCGCCGTGGCCCCGATCGAAAGGACGAGCGAGAGCACGATCTGCGTCGGTGTCGCGGCCCCCAGCACGATCCGCACCGGCATCGCCAGCGCCGAGGAACCCGGCAGCACCGAGGCGACCGTGACGAGGGTCCCGTCCGGATCGGCGAGCGCACCGATCGAGATGAAGAACGAGACGAAGATGAAGAGGTTGATCGGCACCAGGGCGTTCTGCAGCTCCTCCATCCGCGTCACGAGCGATCCCGCCACCGCGAACAGCGACGCGTAGAACGCGAACCCGAGGATGAAGTACCCGATGGCGATCGCGGCGGCGGCGACGGCGCTGGCGGGGAGCTCGATCGCCCCGGTCACGAGGCCCAGGCCGATCGCGAACGACGCGATGAAGGTTAGCTGCAGGAGCCCCAGCACCCCGATCCCGAGGATCTTCCCGGCCATCAGCTGGCGGGCCCGGATCGTGGCCAGCAGGAGCTCGACCACCCGGGACGCCTTCTCCTCGATCACGCCCGACGCCACCCAGACGCCGTACCCGAACAGCTGCCCGTACAACAGGATCACGACGATGAAGGCGATCCCGGCGTTCGCCTCGCTGTCCGGGGCACCCGGTGACAGGACACCGACGGCGACCGGCTGCGCGTTCCCCACGAAGGCGACGTCCTCCGGACCGCCGCCGAGCGCCTCGATCCGTCGCTCGATCCGCAGGCTCACGGCGGCGGCCTGCACCGCCTGGGTCAGCTGCGGCGCCACGGCGTGCAGGCCGGTGAGGGTCTCCCCCTCCAGGACGGCGTCGACCTCGCCGGCGGCGAGCGCGTCGCGGGCCGCGCCCGCATCCTCGTACGGCGCGAGCGCGAGGCGCATCCCGAACGCGTCGGCCGACGCGGCCACCCGGTCGGCCACGGCGCTCGTCCCCACGACGGCGAGCTCGAACCCGGGCGTCCCTCCGCCGCTCAGGGCGCGGAGCACGATGAGGATCGAGATCACGATGAGGTTGATCAGCGTCGAGACGATGAAGCTGCGCTCGCGCAGGCGCACCCAGAAGTCGCGGCGGGCCACGAGCGCCCAGACGCGCCCGGTCACGCCGTGACCCCCTCGTCGACGACCTCGCGGAACAGCTGGGCGAGCGTCGGCTCGACCGGGGTGAACGCGCGCACGTCGCCCTGGGCGCGGGCGAGGTCCAGCACGCGTTGGGGATCCGCCTCGTCGTCGAGCTCGAGCACCACCGCGCCGTCGACGGCCGCGTCGAGCCGCACCCCCGGGAGCGCCTCGTACCAGTCGGCGTCGGCACCCCGGACCTCGACCCGGAGCAGGCGACGGGCGCGCGAGGCACGGAGCGCCGCGATCGGACCGTCGGCGACCACCCGGCCGCGGTCGATCAGCACCACCGCGTCGCACAGGCGCTCCACGAGCTCGAGCTGATGGCTCGAGAACACCACCGGGACGCCGCGCGTCCGCGCCTCGTCGAGCAGCACCTGGGCGAGGACGTCGACCCCCGTCGGGTCGAGCCCCGAGAACGGTTCGTCGAGCACCAGGACGTCGGGCTCGTGGACGAGGGCGGCGGCGAGCTGGATGCGCTGCTGGTTCCCGAGCGACAGCGACTCGACCCGCGACCCCGGATCGCCGACCACCTGCAACCGGTCGATGAGCGCGGTCGCGCGCTCCTCCGCGTGCGCCGGGGTCATCCCGTGGAGCCGGCCGAGGTAGACGAGCTGCTCCAGCACGCGCATCCGCGGGTAGAGGCCCCGTTCCTCCGGCATGTAGCCGAACCGCCGGCGAACCGCCAGGTCGACCGGCGCGCCGCGCCAGCGGACCTCGCCCGCGTCGGCGGCGAGCACCCCGAGCGCGATCCGCATCGCGGTGGTCTTGCCGGCGCCGTTGCGGCCCACGAACCCCACGACGGCGCCCTCGGGCACCGAGAAGGTGACGCCGTCGAGGGCGACGGTCTCGCCGAAGCGGCGATGCAGGTCGATGAGTTCGAGCACGGGCTCGGGCCAGGATAGGTCAGCACGCTGGGAGGACCGGGAGCGGTGTCGTTGCTCGACGACGCCGGTAGGATCGGGCGCATGGAGGGCCCGATCATCCGGGCCGAGGGGCTCCGGAAGTCCTTCGGCGACGTGCACGCGCTGAAGGGGCTCGACTTCGAAGTCGCGCCCGGCACCGTGTTCAGCGTGCTCGGACCCAACGGCGCCGGGAAGACGACCGGGGTCCGCATCCTCACCACGCTGCTCGAGCCCGACGGCGGGCGCGCCGAGGTGGCCGGTTTCGACGTCGTGCGCGACGCGGAGGCCCTGCGGAGCCAGATCGGGCTCGCCGGGCAGTTCGCGGCGATCGACGAGAACCTCACCGGGTTCGAGAACCTCGTGCTGGTCGGGCGTCTGTACCACCTGCCGGCCGACGAGGTCCGGCGGCGCTCCCGCGACGTGCTCGAGCGCTTCGGGCTCACGCACGCGGCCGACCGGCCCGCCCGGACGTATTCGGGCGGCATGCGGCGTCGTCTCGACCTGGCCGCGTCGCTCGTGGCGCGCCCGAAGGTGATGTTCCTCGACGAGCCCACCTCCGGGCTCGACCCGCGGAGCCGCCTGAGCCTGTGGGAGATGATCCGCGAGATGCGGAGCGAGGGGACCACGCTCCTGCTCACCACGCAGTACCTCGAGGAGGCCGACAACCTCGCCGACCAGATCGCCGTCATCGACCTCGGCGAGGTGATCGCCACGGGCACGTCCGACGAGCTGAAGAACCGGCTGGGCGGCGAGGTGCTCGACCTCCACGTGGCCGACAAGGCCGAGACGGAGAAGGTCGCCGGCCTCCTGGCGGGGGTCGGCACCGGCGATCACGTGGTCGACCCGGCGACCGGCCTGGTGCGCGTGCACGCGGGGACCGACGGCACCGGCGTGGTCTTCGAAACGGTGCGACGGCTCGACGAGGCCCAGATCTGGGTCGCCGACCTCGCCTTGCACAAGCCCACCCTCGACGACGTCTTCCTGCAGCTCACCGGCCGGCCTGCCGAGGAGGTCGTCGACGAGGAGGACTTCGTCGAGCCAACGAAGAAGCGGAAGCGTCGCGGGCGTCGTCACGAGCCGGAGGCGGAGCCGGAGCACGAGGAGGTGAGCGCCTCGTGAGCGCCGTCGTCGCCGCGCGGCCGTCCCTCGGCACCCGGATCTCGTACGCGTTCAACGACGGGCTCCTCGTCGCCTGGCGCAACCTCCTCGGCATCAGCCGTGTGCCCACCGTGCTCGTCTTCGAGCTCGTGCAGCCGATCATGTTCGTGCTGCTGTTCCGGTTCGTCTACGAGAACGCGTTCGTGGGGGTCCTACCCGGCGTCGACTACGTCCAGTTCCTGATGCCCGGGATCTTCGTGCAGAACGCGATCTTCGGCTCGACCGCCACCGCGATCGGCCTGGCTGAGGACCTCAAGAAGGGCCTGATCGACCGGTTCCGGTCCCTGCCGATGGCCCGCTCCGCGGTGCTGATCGGCCGCACCACCGCCGACCTCGTGAAGAACTTCCTCCTCGTCGTGGTGATGGTCGTGATCGGCTACATCGTCGGGTTCCGGTTCGAGGAGGGGCTGCTCGCCGCCCTCGGGGTGGTGGTGCTCGTCGTCGCGGTCGGCTTCACCTTCTCGTGGATCTCCGCGACCATCGGCCTGGCGATCAAGCAGGTCGAGGCGGTGCAGGCGGCGATCTTCACGCTGATCTTCCCCATCGTGTTCGTGAGCGCGGCGTTCGTGCCGGTGATGGGCATGTCGGAGGTGCTCCAGCCCGTCGCCGAACACAACCCCGTCACGTACTGGTGCAACCTGGCCCGGTATCTGTCCCTCGGCGAGGTCGCGGTCACCGACCCGGCGACCGGTGAGGTCGCCTACAGCCTCCAGGAGCTCGTCTTCCGGTCCACGCTGTGGATCGCGATCCTCCTCGGGATCTTCGTCCCGCTGTCGATCCGGCTGTACCGCAAGCTGACCTGACCGGGAACATCCGGGCGGCCACCGCCGTTGCCACCCGAAGGTCCCGCGATCCGGAAGGAGTCCCGTGCTCGGCTTCGAAGGCCCCCACGCGCGCGAGAAGGTCGTCGTCCTGTTCACGATGTGCTTCGCGCTGGCGATGGCGATGCTCGACAACACCGTCGTCAACGTGGCGCTGCCGACCATCAACGCCGATCTGAACGCCGGCGTCAGCGGGCTCCAGTGGATCGTCGACGGCTACGTCCTCGCGTTCGCCTCGCTCCTGCTGACCGGCGGCATCCTCGGCGACAAGTACGGGCGCAAGAAGATGTTCCTGATCGGGCTCGCGGTGTTCACGGTCGCCTCGGCGCTCTGCGGTATGAGCCAGACGACCGAGCAGCTCGTGGCGGCCCGGATCCTCCAGGGCGTCGGCGGTGCCCTGCTGATGCCCGGGACGCTCTCGATCATCACCGTGACGTTCCCGCCCCACGAGCGCGCCAAGGCGATCGGCCTGTGGGCCGGCGTCTCGGGCCTCGCGCTGGCGCTCGGGCCCACGGTCGGCGGGCTCATGGTCGAGCGGATCGGCTGGGAATCGGTGTTCTTCCTGAACGTGCCGATCGGCATCGTCGCGTTCATCGTCGCCACGGTCACGGTGACGGAGTCCCGCTCCGAACAGGCACGCTACCTGGACATCCCGGGGCTGGTCCTGGGGACGGGCGGACTGTTCTTCCTCACCTACGGCCTGATCGAGGCCAACCAGTTGGGCTGGAGCGACCCGCTCATCGTCGGGTCCCTCGTGCTCGCGGCCGTCCTGATCGTGGCGTTCCTGATCGCGGAGCACTGCAACGAACACGCGATGATGCCGCTGTCGTTCTTCCGGATCCCGCCGTTCTCGGCGGGCAACACCGTCGCCTTCTCGGTCTCGCTCGGGATGTTCGCGACGTTCTTCTTCATGTCGCTCTACATGCAGGGGATCCACGGGTTCTCGCCGTTCCAGGCCGGCGTGCGGTTCCTGCCGATGACCCTGGCGATCGTGGTGACGGCGCCGCTGGCGGGACGGTACGCCTCCCGACACGGGTCACGCGCGCCGATGACCTACGGCCTGATCCTCGCCGGGGGCGGGCTCCTGCTGCTCGGACTCACGTTGCAGTCCGACACCCCCACCGCGTACCTGCTGCCGGTGTTCCTGGTGATGGGCCACGGCATGGGGGCCACGATGGCGCCGATGACCGCCGCCGTGATGAACGCCGTCGGTGCGCAGCGCGCCGGGCTGGGTTCGGCGATGACGAACACGAGCCGCGAGGTGGGCGGCGTGGTCGGGATCGCGCTGCTCGGCACGGTCCTCACGACGCAGCTGAAGGACGCGTTCGTGCCCGCGGTCGCGAGCCTGGGGCTCAGCGCCGAGCAGGCGACCGCGATCGGGGCCGCGGCCGGTCACGGTGAGATCACGCCGTCGCTGCTCGTGGGCCTGTCCCCCGACCAGATCGCCGGCGTGCAGGCGGCGTTCGTGAGCTCGTTCATGGACGGGTTCCACACCGCGCTCGTGATCGGGGGACTCGTGCTGCTGCTGGCCGCGGTCGTGGCGAACCGGTTCATCCCGGGCCGCGACACGGTGGCAGAGGTGCACGCCACGAGCGACGTCGTGGCGGTCGCGCACTGAGCGGCGCTACGCGCCCGGCTTGAAGACCATCATCGCGATCACGAAGATGATCACGGCCAGATCGATCCGCGAGACGAGGAAGAGCCGCTTGATGCGGGCCCGCACCTCGGGATCGCCCGCGCCGCGCTCCAGCGAGAGGCTGCCCACCTTCCCGGCCTCGGGCCCGATGAACAGCGCGCCGAACAGCGCGGTGCTCAGGATGCCCAGGAGACCGAGCAGGATCCAGGTGTCGTTCCACTCGATGAACGGGGCGTACCAGACCATCGCGATGCCCATCACGAGCACCACCACCGACGCCGGGAGGAACACCATGTTCCCGAGCTTCTCGACGTCACGGGCGAACGCGGCGAGCCGGTCGTCCTCGCCGGCGCGACGCATCCGCGAGGCGTAGATCTGCACGAAGATCCCGCCGCCCACCCAGACGATCGCGGCCATGATGTGGACCCACTTCAACGTGTCGTAGACGTCCTGCGTGAACGCGAGCACGGCGCTCCTCCCCTCTCGTCGGGGGCTATCTGACACCGAGCGCGACCACGTGGCAAGCGCTTGCGAGGCATCCCGCGGCTCAGCGCAGGAGGCGGTCCATCCGACGATCGCTGAGACGTTTGCCGTCGGTCTGGCACGGTGGGCAGTACGTCACCTCGTAGGACTCGTACGAGACGCGGCGCAGATCCGCGCCGCACCGTGGGCACGGCTCCCCGCTCCGGTTGTGCACGGTGAAGTGGTCGCCGAGCTTCGTGGGCAGACCGCCCGTCCGTGCCCGCTCCACGACGAGGGCGTCCTCGAGGATCCCGCGGAGCGACGCGATGAGCCCGTCGCGTGCCTCGTCGTCGAGCTTCGCGAGCTGGGCGGTCGGTGACAGACGCGCGTGATGCAGCGCGTCGTCGCTGTAGCCGCGGCCCACGCCCGCGATCGTGCGCTGGTCGCGGAGGATCGTGTGGACACGACGGTTGTCCTGCGACGTGCGGAGCAGCTCGTCCGCCTCGGGGGTCATGACCTCGGGGCCGAGCGACGCGAGCGGGCCGTCCTCACCGGCCTCGAGCACCCACCATCCGGCCTTGCGCTGCGTGCCGAACTCCTTCACGAGGATCGACGGTCGCCCGTCGGCGAGCCGGAGCCGGACCACCGACCCGCGGGGCTTCGTGGTCTTCGGCGGCGACTCGACGTCCACGCGGCCACCCTGGGACAGGTGGACGAGGAGGCGACGCCCGCTCTCGAGCGTCACGACGATCCACTTCCCGTAGCTGCCGACCCCTTCGACCGTGGCGCCGGTGAGCTCTCCGGGCCGTGGCGCGAACGTCTTCAGCGAGGAGAATTGGAGCGGGTCGATCCCCACCACGACCGCGCCCGCCGCCACCTCGTCGAGCCGCTCGGCGAGGGCGCGGATCTCGGGGAGCTCGGGCACGCGACCGTCACCCCGCGAGCTCGCCGGCCGCCGCGCGGACGATGTCGACGCACTCGTCGATCCGGTCGGCGTGGGTCCGGTGGGACACGATGCAGATCCGGATCCAGTACGTTCCCTCGATCATCGTGCTGGACAGGAACACCCGGCCCGAGGCGTTGATCCGGCGCAAGAGCTCCTCGTTCGCCGCCCGGCCGGCGTCGCGCAGGTGGAACGCGATCGTCGTGAGCTGGGGCGCCCATCCGATCCGCAGGAGTGGCTCGTCGGCGAGCGCCCGGTGGGCGCGCTCGGTCAGATCGAGCTTCTCGTCGAGGGCCGAGCGGAACGCCCCCACGCCGTGGAGCACGAGCGGGAACCAGACGCGGAACCCCCGCGTGTCGCGCGAGAGCTCGGCCGACAGCTCGCTGTAGTTCGGGAGCTCGCCCGAGGGCGGGAGGTCCTGCAGGTACGCGGCGCCCTCGAAGTGCGCGTCCCGCAGCGCCTCGCGGTCGCGGACGACCAGGCCGCCCGTGCCGTAGGGCAGGAACAGCCCCTTGTGCGGGTCGAGGGTGATCGAGTCGGCGCGGTCGATCCCCACGAACCGCTCCCGGCCGCGGTCGGTGAGCGCGAAGAACCCGCCGTAGGCGCCGTCGACGTGGAACCACAACCCCTCGCGGGCGGCGACGGCGGCGATCGCGTCGAGCGGGTCGATCGCGCCGGTGTTCGTGGTCCCCGCGGAGGCGCTCACCAGGAACGGGCGCAGCCCGGCGGCGCGGTCCTCGTCGATCATCGCGACGAGCGCGTCGGCGTCCATCCGGAGCTCGGCGTCGGTCGGCACGATGCGGGCGTGGCGGCGCGAGAACCCGGCGATGGTCGCCGCCTTCGTGACGCTGGCGTGCGCCTGCGCGCTCACGTAGTAGGTGCCGTCGAGGAACTCCCCGCCGAGCTTCGCGTGGCGCGCCGTGACCACCGCCGACAGGTTCGCGAGCGACCCGCCGGTGGTCAGCAGGCCCTGGGCATCATCGGGCATCCCCATGATCCGGCAGAGCCACCGCGTCACGTTCTCCTCGATCTGGACGACCGCGGGGCTCGGCTGCCAGAGCCCCACGTAGCGGTTCAGGCCCTGCGCGAGGAACTCCGCGAGCGCGGCCGTGTACAGCCCGCCGCCCGGGATGTACGCGAGGTAGCCCGGGCCGCTGTATTCGAACGTGTGCCGCGCGGCCGCCATCGCCTCGGCGAGCAGCGGCGACAGGTCGGGGCGACCATCCTCGGGCGGGTCAGCGCGCAGGGCCGCGGCGACCTCCATCGCGCCCGCGGTGTGCTCGGCGGGGGCGTCGTTCAGCCCCTCGATCCAGGCGACGAGCTCGTCGACCACCGCCGTCCCCATCGACCGCATCGCCTCGGGCGGGGGGTCGAACGGTAGCCCCGGGCTCACCGCGCGAGTTCCCTGGCGACGGCGTCGAGCAACGTGCGGCTCGCGCGCGCGACGTCCTCCACCGCCGCGTCGAACGCCGCCTGGTGGCGCGCCGACGGGGCGCCGAACCCGCTCACCTTGCGGACGTACTGCCGCGCCGCCTCGTGGATCTCCTCGTCGCTCGCCACCGCGGCGCCCTCACGCAACCGCTTGATGCTCCGGCACATGGCGGCCACCCTACCGCGGTGCCGTGCGGACGTCGGTCCCTCAGCGCCGCGCGACGAGGTCGCGGACGCGGGCGGCGGCCGCGAGCGCCCGCATCACGTCGGCCTCCGACGGCCTGTCCCCGGGCGGGGCGAATCGCTCCCGTTCCAGGGTGGCGATCACGAGGGACGCGTGGGTCCGCGTCTCACCGTCGAGGGCGTCGTCCGCGTTCACCTCGGCGAGGTACTCGCGCGGGGTCGCGCTCGGCGCCCGCGGGTGCCCCGCGTGGCCCAACGCCGCGACGAGCTCCTCGAAGGCCCGCCCGACATCGTCGGGCGGGCCGGGGTCACGTCTCCGCCGGCGCCGTCGCCCCGCGACGACGGCGAGCACGACGGCCAGGGCCGCGACGAAGAGCGCCACGAGGACCGGGCCGGCGTCCCGCACGGCGGCCCCCGCCGACCGCACGGCGTCGGCCACCGCGCTGCGGACGGACGGCGGCACCACGCCCGCCACGGCGCGTCCGATCGCGGCGATCACCGCGGGGGCCACGAACCGGCTCCCCCACGACGGCTCGGCGGGCGGCACGCCGAACGTCGGATCGAAGGTCATCCACCCCATCCCGGGCATGAGCACCTCGACCCACGCGTGGGCGTCGGACCACCGGACCTCGTGGTAGCCCGTGAGCGGGTTCCGGATCCCGGGGCCGTACCCCGTGGCGATCCGCGCCGGGACCCCGGCCGCGCGCAGGAGCACGACCATCGCGCTCGCGATGTGCTCGCAGAACCCACGGCGCGTCGTGAACAGGAAGTGGTCGACCGCGTCGACCCCATCGGGCTCGCGCGCCACGGTCAGGTCGTACGCCGTGTTCGCCTGGAGCCACGACTGGACCGCGAGGGCGCGCTCGTA
>DASQKC010000131.1:0-16161 GCA_035630755.1 Actinomycetota bacterium
CTCGTCGACACGGGGGTCGGTCCGGCGACGTCGGCGACGATGGCGTGGTTCCCCACGCCGGGACGGCTGCACGAGGCGCTCGCCGAGACCGGAGCGTCGGCCGATCAGATCGACACCGTCGTGATCACGCACGTGCACGACGACCACGTGGGCGGCACGATGACTGCCGACGCGACGCCGGCGTTCCCGAACGCACGGTACGTGGTGCAGCAGGCGGACCTCGACGCGCTCGCCGAGTGGTCCGCCGACAGCGACGAGGACCGCGTCGTGGACGCGCAGATGATCGCACCGGTGCGCGCCGCGGGACAGCTCGTCGCGGTCGACGGCCACCATCGCCTCGCCGACGACCTCGAGCTGCGTCACGCGCCCGGACACACGCCGGGGCATCAGGTGCTGCGGATCGCGTCGGACGGACACCACCTGCTCGTCGCCGGCGACACCTGGAACCATCCGTCGCAGTTCGGTCGTCCGGAGTGGGCGTCGGCGACCGACGTCGAGCCGTCGCGCGCCACCGCGACGCGTCGCGCGATGCTCGCGGATCTGTTGTCGCATCCCGGAAGCGTCGTCGCGCCGACGCATCTCGACGCGCCGTTCGGGCGTATCCGCACCGCGTCGGACGGTCGCGCGGCGTTCGATGCGCTCGCGTGATCCCTTCACGACATCCTCACGCGCACCGATTTGACGGAGCCCCGAACGATCCTGTTAGGGTCGGATCACCTCATGCAGAGGACCCTCCGAGCGATCCTTCCCGTGCTCGTGGCCTCGCTGCTGCTCGTGGTGACCGTGCCCACAGCCGCAGGCGCAGGCACACGCATCGAGCGCTACCGCGGCAAGCTGATGGACCTCGTGAACGAGAAACGTCAGGCGCGCGGCATCCCTCGTCTGCATATACGCGCGGGACTCAACGACGACGCACAACGTCACTCCGCACGGATGGCGCGCGAACGGCGGCTGTTCCACACGCCGGACCTGTCGAGCAAGGTGCGCACGTACCGTCCGCGCATCTGGGGCGAGAACGTGGGCTACGGCAGCACGATGCGACAGGTGGTGAACGCCTGGATGCGCAGCGCCCCCCACCGATCGAACCTGCTGAACCGGCGGTTCGACGGCACGGGTGTCGGCGTCGTGCGCGCCGGCGGCCGGTACTGGCTCACGATGATCTACATCGGTTGACGTACGTCGACCGGCGTCCGCCGATCCGCTAGCCCGACAACGACCGCAGCTGCCGCAACGCGACGGTGAGCTGCGACAGGTCGCTCACACCTTCCATCGCGAGGCTCCGCATGAACCGCTGCACCCGCTCGACGGCCTCGGCGCGTCGCGCGAGGAAGGCCTCGACCGCCTCGTCGATCAGCATGCCGCCCGCGCCGGCGATCACGTCCTCGCACAGCTGGCGACGGATCGCGAACAGTTCGTCCTCGGTCGACTGCTGCGCCCAGCGCTGCCACCGGGTTCCGGCGGCCAGCGCCTCCAGCTGGCCTTCCAGCCAATCGATCTCGAGACGCTCCCCCAGCAGGAAGAACGCCCGCGCCACCTCGAGCGGCGGGCGCCCGGTGGCGTGGGAGACGGCGATGATGTCGGGTCCGTGGACGAGCTCGGGCTGGAACGCGTGGCGCCGCGCCACGCCCTCGGGCACGCCCTCGGCGATCAGGCGGGCGGTCTCGAGCTCGTGTTCCTCGCGCCATGCCTCGGGCCCGATCTGATCGAGCACGCCCGAGAGCTCGGCGAACATCTCCTTCGCGTCTTCGACCGCGTCGGCGAGCCGCTGGCCGACCGCCTGGACGAGGTACCACCGCGACGTCGTCTCGACGAGCCAGTCGACGCCCTTCATGAGCTCGTTCTGCACGATGGGATCGATCTGCCCGTCGAGCGCCTCGACGTCGGCCCACCGCGCGACCGCGCCGGTCACGTCGCGCGCGATCCGGAACGAGCGCACGACGTCGACGGCCGACGATCCGGTCTCGGTCATCATCCGCGACACGAACGTGATGCCCTGCGAGTTCACGACGTCGTTCGCGGCGATCGTGGCGATCAGCTCGCGACGCAGCGGGTGTTCGGGGATCAGCTCACCGAACCGTTCGACGATCTGCGACGGGAAGTAGCGATGGAGGTCCGTCGCGAGGTACTCGCTGTCGGGCAGGTCGCTCTCGAGGAGCGCGGCGTACACGTTGCGCTTCGCGTACGCGAGGAGCACGCTCAGCTCGGGCCGCGTCATGCCTTGGCCCGCCGCGCGTCGTTCGAGCATCTCGTCAGAGGTCGGCAGGAACTCGACGTCGCGCGCGAGCTCGCCGTCGGCTTCGAGCTGGACCATGAGGTCTTCGTACGCCTCGATGCGGCGGAGTGAGACCTCCTCTTCCTGCGACAGGATCTGCGCCTGCAGGTAATTGTCGTACAGCACATGCTGCACGACGTCGGGTGCGCACGCCACCAGGAGCTCGTTGCGGCCCTCCACCGTGAGCGTGCCGCGCGCGACGGCCAGCCCGAGCAGGATCTTCCAGTTCACCTCGTGGTCGGACGTGTCGACGCCCGCGGAGTTGTCGATGAAGTCGGTGTTGATGCGGCCGCCGGCGCGCGCGTACTCGATCCGGCCGCGCTGCGTGAACCCGAGGTTGCCGCCCTCGCCCGCGACCTTCGCGCGCACCTCGTTCCCGCTGATCCGCACGCCGTCGTTCGCGCGGTCGCCGACGTCGCCGTTCGTCTCGCGCGACGACTTCACGTACGTGCCGATGCCGCCGTTCCACAACAGGTCCACCGGCGCCTTCAGGATCCACCGGATGAGGTCGTTCGATCGCATCTCCTCGGGCGCGTCATCGGGGATGCCGAGCGCGGCGCGCACCTCGGGTGACGGCGCGACGGTCTTGGCCGAACGCGGGATCACATCGCCGCCGGACGAGAGCAGCGAGCGGTCGTAGTCGGCCCACGACGAGCCGGGCAGATCGAACAGGCGCTGGCGTTCGGCGAACCCGGCTTTGGGCTCGACGGGGTTCGGGTCCAGGAAGATGTGGCGGTGGTCGAAGGCCGCCACGAGACGGAGCGTGTCGGTGTAGAGCATCCCGTTGCCGAAGACGTCGCCGGACATGTCGCCGATCCCGACCGCGGTGAACGGGTCGAGCATCACGTTGATGCCGATCTCGCGGAAGTGCCGCTTCACGCTCTCCCATGCGCCGCGCGCGGTGATCCCCAACGCCTTGTGGTCGTACCCGGTGCTGCCGCCGCTCGCGAACGCGTCGCCGAGCCAGAACCCGTACCGATCGCTGACCCCGTTGGCGATGTCGGAGAACGTGGCGGTGCCTTTGTCCGCGGCCACGACGAGGTAGGGGTCGTCGCCGTCGAGCACCCGGACGCCGGCGGGGTGGACCACCTGGCCGTCGACGCGGTTGTCGGTGATGTCGAGCAGCCCCTGCATGAAGGTGACGTACTGGATCACGACCTCCTGCTTCAGCTCCTCGGGCGAGACGGGCTGGCGCTTCAGGACGAACCCGCCCTTCGAGCCGTCGGGCACGATCACGGCGTTCTTCACCTTCTGTGCCTTCATCAGGCCGAGGATCTCGGTGCGGTAGTCCTCCCGCCGGTCCGACCAGCGGATGCCGCCGCGCGAGACCATCCCGGCGCGCAGGTGGATCGCCTCCATGTAGGGCGAGTAGACGAAGATCTCGAAGAGCGGGTGCGGCCGCGGCATCTCGGGCACGTCGACCGAGCGGAGCTTGATCGACAGGTACGGCTTGTCGGGGAGGTACGCGTTCGTGCGGACGGTCGCGTCGATCGATCCGAGCATCGAGCGGAGGATCTGGTCCTGGTCCAGGGAGGGGACGGCGCGCAGGTCGAGGTAGACCTGCTTGCGGAGCGCGGCGATGTCCTCCTCGGACACCTCGCGCCCCGGATCGAACTTCGCCTCGAACAACCCGACGAGCTGCGCGGCGATGTGCGGATGATCGGCCATCGCGTCGTTGCGGTACTCCTCGGTGAACCGGGTGGACACCCGCATGCGGTACTTCCGATAGGCCCGCAGCACCTGCACCTGGCGCCACGAGAGGTCGGCGAAGGTGACGAGCCGGTTCAAGGAGTCCACCTCGGCCTCGCCGCGCCACATCGCGCCGATCGTGTCGATCACGCGCTCGGCCTCGGTGGCGAGGTTCAGGACCGCGCCGCGCGCGTCGAGCACGCCGAAGTCGTGGATGTAGACCTTGCCGTCGCCGTGCAGCTGGATCGGGATCTCCTCGACCACGCGGAGCCCGAGCGATTCCAGGAGCGGCATGAAGGCCGACAGGTCCACCTTGCCGCCCGTCTTGTAGAGCTTCACGCGGGTGAGCCGCTCGCCGCCGGCCTCGTTCCCGATCCCGACGACGAACCCGTCGACCGTGCCCTCGAGCTCCTCCAGGCGCGCGACGTCCTCGCCGACGAGCCCCCAGTCCGTGTCCTGCACCTTGTAGTAGTCGGGGAACCGGGGGGCGTAGGCGTCGGCCAGCCGGTCGCCCTCCTGCTGGCCGAACCGACGGACCAGGAGATCGCGCAGGTCGTCGTCCCACGTGCGCGCCAGCCGCTCCACCTCGGCCTCGAGCTGCTCGTACGGGATCTCGGGGATCTGCATGCCGGGCTCGACGTGCACGGTGAAGAAGATGCGGGCCGACTCGGTCTCGCCCAGCGACAGGTTGTAGTCGACCGTCGTGCCGTGGAACCGCTCCAGGAACATCTGCTGGAGTCGCTTGCGCAGGTCCGCGCTGAACTTCTCGCGCGGGAGCGCCACCACGACCGTCACCTGCCGCCCGAAGATGTCCTTGCGCACGAGGACCCGGATACCGCCGTGCTTCTCGAGCTGGAGCAGACCGACGACGAGGCGGCGCAGCTCCTCGGTCGAGGCCTGGAACAGCTCGTCCTTCGGGAAGGATCCGAAGAGCTCGACCGCCGCCTTGTAGTCGTGGGACCCGGGGATCAGATCTTCGTTCGCGAGGATCTGCTCGAGCTTGTGGTGCAGGAGCGGCGTGCGCGACGCCGGCTCCATGTAGGCCTTCGAGGTGAACAGGCCGATGAGCCGGGCCTCGCCCTGCAGCGTGCCGTCGGGGGCCACCCGGCGGATCCCGATGTAGTCCATCCGCGCCCGCCGGTGCACGGTCGAGTACGCGCGGGTCTTCGACAGGACGAGCAGGTCCCCGCCTTCGATGCGTCGGCGGAGGTCGGGCGCGAGCGTCTCGAGCGGCGTGGCGCTGGCGAACCCGGAGCGCGAGACGTCGGAGAGGATCCCGAGCCCGCTGCCGGGCACCGCGCGGATCGCCCGCCCCCCGTCGCCGTCGAGCAGCTCGTATTCGCGGTAGCCGAGGAGCACGAAGTTCAGCTGGAGGAGCCACTCGAGGAAGTCGACCGCCTCGCCCACGTCCTGCGGCGAGTACCGGACCGTCGCCTGGCGCGCCAGGTCGATCATGTGCCGGACGCGGTCCTGCATCGGTTCGAAGTCGCGGACGACGAGCCGGACGTCGCGCAGGATCTCGGTGATCCGATCGCGCAGGTCGCTCGCCTCCCGCTCGCCGAGGACCCGCTCGAGCTCGAAGTGCATGAGCGATTCGCGGTGGGAGGCGTCGCGCCCCGACATCACGCGTTCGAGGACGCCCTGCTCCGACCGCGCCGTCCCGACGACCGGGTGCAGGAGGCGCACGAAGCCGATCCCCCGCGCCTGGAGCTCCTCGGAGACCGAGTCGACGAGGAACGGCGAGTCGTCGGTGTTCGTCTCGATGATCGTGCCGGCCGTCGTGTACCCGTCGTGCTCGACGGCGGGGTGGAAGATCCGCACGGCCGAGCTGTGGAGCCGGCGATCGTCGACGAACGCGAACGAGGAGGCCACGAGGGCGAACCAGTGCTCGGGACCGAGCCCCTCGAGCTCGTCATCGGAGAGCCGCCGAAGGACCGCCTTCGCGAAGATCGACATCGCGTCCTGGCGCTCGGACGGCACGTCGCGGTGGATCCGCTCCAGCACCGTCGTCATCACCGGGTCCGCCGACGGCGCAGCCGCGGGGACCGGCGGGGGCGGTGCTTCGAGCTCGGACACGTCGTGCCTCGTGGGGTCGGGTGGGACGGCGCTCCATTGTGGCAGATCCGCGAGCCCCCGCGGCTCAGCCGGCCTGGATCGCGTCGATGACCTCCGCCGCTCGGTCGAACCGGCCGAACCCTGGGATCAGGTAGATGCCGGCCGCCCCGGCCGCCCGGAGCGCCGCGGCGCACGCCACCGCCGTCGCGCGGCCCTCCGCCCACGGATCGTCGGCCGCGGCCAGCCGGTCACGCACACGGTCGGGGATCCGGATCCCGGGCACCTCGTTGTGCAGGAACGACGCGTGCCGCGGCGACGCGAGCGGCAGGACGCCCGCGAGCACCGGGGTCTCGAGCGGGCGTCCCGCGGTCCGCTCGAACGCGGCCCGCAGGGCGACGAGCGGCGCGGGGTCGAACAACGGCTGGGTCAGCAGGAACCGCGCGCCCGCGTCCACCTTGCGCTGCAGGAGGCGGACCTCCCGCTCGAGGTCCTCTGCCAGCGGCGAGACCGCGGCGCCCGCGAAGAACGCCGCCGGCGCGCCGATGGAGGCGCCGGCGCGGTCGATCCCTTCGTTGAAGGAGCCGTGGATGAGGTGCAGCAGACCGGTCGCCGTGACGTCGACGTCGTCCAGCGCTTGGGGGTAGTCCCCGATCGCGACCGGATCGCCGACGACCACGAACAGGTTGCGCACGCCGAGCGCCCGCGCCCCCAGGAGGTCGCCCTGCAGGCGCACGAGGTTGCGGCCCCGCGTCGGGAAGTGCAGCACGGTCTCGATCCCGGCCCGCTCCTCGATCAGCCGGCACGCCGCCCAGGCGCTCATCCGCATCTTCGCCATCGGCGAGTCGGCGACGTCCACGACGGTCGCCCCCGCCTCGCGGAGCGTCGCCGCCGCGGCCACCGAGGCCGAGGCGTCGAAGGACCGTGGCGGCTCCATCTCGACCGCGATCGGGAACGCGCCGGCTTCGAGCGCGCGCGCCAGGGCGGTCGGCCCCTCGGTCTCGGCCCCCGGCGGCGTCGTCGCGGCGAACTCGACCTGGATCGACACGGCCATGCGCGCCGGTGGATCCACGATCGCACCCGCCATCGCCCGGATGTGTGCGGGGCCCGTGCCGCAGCATCCGCCGACCATACGGACGCCGTCCTCCACCATCCCGGCGACGACCTCGGCCACGTACGCGGGCGTGGCGGGGTAGACGAACCGGCCCCCCCGCCGCGAGGGCCCGCCCGCGTTCGGCCGCGCCGCCAGCGCGGCGTCCCCCGCCGCGGGCGCCATCGCGCGGATCAGCCGGGCCGCCTGCGCCGGTCCCTCCCCGCAGTTCACGCCGATGACGTCGACGCCGAGGTCCGCCAGGGCCGCCGCGACGTCGGGCGCGCGATCGCCGAGGAGCGTGCGGTCATCGCGGGTGAAGGTGGCGCTGACCGCGAGCGCGATCGCCGGGTCCGCCTCCCGGACGGCCCGCACCGCGAGCGCCATCTCCCGCAGGTCCGTCTGGGTCTCGATCACCACCACGTCGACCCCCGCGGCGACGAGGGCCGCTGCGGACTCCGCGTACGCCGCCAGCGCCTCCTCCGGCGGCACCCGGCCGTAGGGCTGGAGCTGGACGCCGAGCGGCCCGATCGATCCCCCGACCAGCTCGGCGCCGGCGGCGCGCGCGAGCGGGACCCCCCTCGCGACGAGGTCGTCGACCGCCCCGGCCAGCCCGTGCCGCTCGAGCCGGTACCGGTTGGCCCCGAACGTATTCGTCAGGACCAGGCGGGCGCCCGCCCCCACGAACGCGCGGTGGGCGGCGATGACGCGGTCGGGCTCCCGGCGGTTCAGCACCTCCACCGGCTCCTCGCCGGCGTCGGCGCCCGCGAGCAGCCACGTGCCCATGCCACCGTCGGCCAGCAGGGGGCGCGCCGCGAGCAGGGCGCGGAGATCGGGTCCGTTCACGGCCCGACGGCGACGATCGTGAACGCGTGGGACAGATCGACCACGGATCTGAGGGTCGCCGCCACGGCGCAGTACTTCTCCTCCGCGAGGTCGATCGCGCGCGCCGCCTTGCGCTCGTCGATCGTCCCCGTCAGCGTGAACGCCGTGTGGATGGACCGGAAGGTCCACGGCGGATCGGGATCTTGGACCGAGGTCACCTCGACGGTGAGCGCGACCAGACGCTGGCGTTGCTTGCGCAAGATCGCGACCACGTCGTAGGCGGTGCACGCGGCGAGCGAGAGCGGGAGGAGGTCCGAGGGCTTCGCCCCGGCGCCGTCCGCGTCCCCGCCCACCATCACTGGTTCGCCGTAGGCCGTCGACCCCACGAACTGCAGCTCAGAGCCGGTCCAGCTGAGGGTGACGACGCCCATCGATCGAGTCTACCGAGGGGTTCGTGGGGGGCCTGCGTTCGCGCGTCGGCGTTGCGGGGTAGGCTACGCAGCGACGGGACCCCCCGAGGAGCTCGAGGAGCGACTGAACCCGGTGACAGCCAATGCCGTCCGTGTCGTGGTGGGTGAAGGGCACCCGGCCCGAAAGGGCCTGCTGCGCTTCGTCCTCGAAGGCGACGGCTACGACGTGGTGGGAAGCGCCACCTCGTCGTCCGAGCTCGCCCGGATGATCGCCGACACCCAGCCCGACGTCGTCGTCCTCGACGACGGCATCGGTGCGACCGCCGTCCAGATGAGCCGCGAGATCGCGCCGGCCGCGAAGATCGTCCTGGTCTGGCCCGGGGCGGTCGTGCCGATCGGCGGCGACGCGCGCGTCGAGCCCTCGCAGGTGCTCCGGCAGCTCGGGACGACGGTCGCCCAGGTCGCCTTGCCGATCGCCACCGTGTCGACGCTCCAGCAGCCCGAGTGGGTCGAACGCGTCCGCAAGGACCCGGCCACCCTCCGCGACATGCTCGCCGCCAAGGGCGGCATGCCGCGGACCAGGCCGAGCGTGACCGAGCTGCAGAAGCGCGGCCAGCGCCTCCATCCCTCGACCGAGCCGGCGCCCGAAGTCGCGGCCGCGGACGCCGACCCGCCGTCGCGCGACGACGAGGCCGCGGCCGCCGCGCTGTTGATCCTGCCGGTGGCCGGCGGCGAGGACGCCGAGGCGACGGTGGTCCTGCCCGACGACACCGCCCCGGAGCGTGAGGACCGCGATGACGACGTGGCCGCGGCGGCGGCCGTGGCCGCCGCGGGTGTGACCCCGATCGCCGCGGCCGCGGCGGCGCGGGCGAGGCGGACCCGCGACTGGACCGACCTGAACCGCCGGATCGGCGCGATCGCGCTCGGTGGCGCGGCGGTCATCGGGGCGGCGGCCTTGTCGCTCGCCCTGTCGGGCACGCGCCTGTCCCCGACCCTCGTGGCCTTCGAGCGCCCGACCCCAAGCCAGGCCGGGCCGAGCATCGTCCCGCCCGGCGGGGGGATCATCATCCCGGAGCCCGGCGGCCCCGGAGGACCGGACGGCACCGGCGGGAACGGCCCCGACGGCGACGGCGGCGGCAACGGGGGCGTCGGCGCCACCGGCGACCCGACGTATCCCCCGACGGACGCGCCGCTGGGCAGCGGTGGCGACCGCGGCCCCCAGGGTGGTCCCGGTCCCGGTACGAACCCGAACCCGAACCCCGATCCGGGTCCTGACCCGGGACCCGGTCCGTCGCCGAACCCCGGTCCGAGCGACGACGGGACCCTCCCCGGCAACTCGGAGAACAATCCCCACGGCGGCCCACCCGGCATCACGGGCCAGCATCCCTGGCCCGACGGCAACCCCGGCGGCCACGTGCCCGGCACGGGGGATGGACGCCACGACATCCGCGGCCAGGAGCACGACGCCCCGCGCCACCGCCACAAGCGCTGAGCGTTACGCCGACGCCAGCTCGCGCCCGATCCGCTCGACGAGCCCCACCACGAGCGCGTTGCCCATCGTGAACGCCCGCCAGCGGTCGGACATCCCCGTGTCGGTCCAGCCGTCCGGGAACCCGTTCAGACGTTCGAGCTCGACCGGGAGGAGCCGGCGGAGCCGCCCGTCCCGCATCGCGACCACGTGCTTGAAGCGCGAGGGGCCGGTCCCGCCCTCGCCCGTCAGCACCGTCCGCGACGGGGCGTCGATCGGATCGGGGAAGACCACCGCGCCCTCGGTGTACCGGTAGGCGTGCCCGTTCGCCGCGACGCGCGCCTCCCGCTTCGCGCCCTTCAGGTAGCGCCAGCGATCCAGCTGCTCTCCATCGAGCACGAACGCGGGCGCCACCTCGTCGTCGGGGACGAGCACGTCGCCGAGCGTGCGCCGCCGCCCTCGGAACCGCGCCGTCACCGTGGCGGTCACCACGCGCCCGCCGACCATCGCGCCGGCCGCGGCGAACGACGTCCGCGCCGCGCCCCGCCCGAAGGTATCGGAGACCTCGACGACGTCGGCATCGATCGTCAGCTCGCTCGGCACCCCGATCCGCGCCGGGAGCGAACGCGCCAGGATCCCCGCCGCCAGCGCCGCGGTGGGGTCGGGCCGACGCGCCGCGCTCCGTGCGAGCCGCCGGCCCACGAGGAAGACCCGGCGCCGGCGCTGCGGGAACCCGTAGTCCGCGGCGTTCACGACGCGCCACTCGACCGCGTAGCCCAGGTCGGCCATGCACGACAGCACGATCGCGAAGTCCCGGCCGCGTTGCCGCGCGGGCGACTGGAGGAGGCGGTCGACGTTCTCGAGCAGCACGAGCGGGGGCCGGCGGCGGGCGAGGATCCGATGGATCTGCCACCACAGGACGCCCTTGCGCCCCTCGATCCCCGCCGCGGTCGCGAGGGTCCGGGCGACCGAGTAGTCCTGACAGGGGAACCCGGCGACGAGCAGATCGTGGGCCGGCACGTCGTCGGCGACGGAGGCGATGTCGGCGTTCACCGCCCCGTCGGAGCCGAACCGCGTCACGTAGCACCCGAACGCGTGCTGCACGCGGGTCGAGGGCTCCCACTGGTTCGCCCAGACGGTCCGCCACCCTGCCGGCTCGAGGCCGAGACGGAAGCCCCCGACCCCGGCGAACAGTTCGACGACGCGGCCCGGCACGCGCGGGACGCTAACACGCGCGACGGTCACGATCAACGCCGGGTCGCGGCCCACGTGCACGTGCGCGCCAGGGGGCAGGCATCGCACCGCGGCGTGCCGGCGACGCAGACCTCCGCGGCCAGGTCGAGCACGGCCCAGTTCCACGTCCGGGCGCCGCGGGCGGGGGTCACCCGATCGACGAGATCCCACAGCGCCGCGTCGCCCACCGCCGGCCGGTCACCCGGCAGCCCGAAGTACCGCCGGTAGACCCGCGCGGTGACGCCGTCCACCACCGGGGCACGCCGGCCGAACGCGGCGGCGAGCGTGGCGTTCGCCGCGTACGGGCCCACCCCCGGCAGCGCCAGCAACCCGTCCCGCGTCCGCGGGACCTCGCCAGCCCGCGCCACCTCGGCGGCCATCGCCCGGAGCGTCGCCGCGCGGCGGATCAACCCGAGGGGCCGGATCACCGCCTCAATCGAGGCCACGCGCGCCCGCGACAACGCAGCCGCGTCCGGCCAGCGCCGGAAGAGGGCATCGTGCACGGCGGCCACCGTCCTCCCCCGCGACCGCTGGAGCAGCACCTCGGCCACGAGCACGCGGAAGGGGTCCCGCGTGGCGCGCCAGGGGAAGGCGCGCCGGTGGGCGGGCCCCCACCGGCGGAGCTGTGCGACGAACGCCGCCAGATCGCCCCGCATGGGCGCGATCATGCCAGGCCCGCTAGGATCGGGCCCCACATGGGCATCCAGAACGGTTACGGCGCGCTGCGCCGCGTGTACGTCCGCCCTCCCCGCATCGAGGATGCCGATGCCTGGCAGGAGTACGCCTGGCGCGCGCGTCCCGACCCCGACGCGGCCACCGCGCAGCACCAGGCCTTCCGGCTCGCACTCAGCCAGGCCGGCGCCGAGGTCGTCGTGGGGACGACGCCGGTCCCGGGGGACATCGACGCGCAGTTCGCCTACGACCCGACCCTCGTCATCGACGACGGCGTCATCCTGCTGCGGTCGGGGAAACCCGGTCGCCGCGCCGAGCCCGAGGTCGTCGAGACGGATCTGAACGCCGCCGGGGTCCCCACGGTCGGGCGGATGGAGGGCGACGCCCTCGCCGACGGCGGCGACATGTTCTTCCTCGACCCGCGCACGCTGCTCGTCGGGATCAGCTACCGCACGAACCCCCCGGCCGTGAAACAGCTCACGGCGCTCCTGGAGCCGCGGGGGATCGACGTCATCGCCTTCGATCTGCCCCACTTCCACGGGCCGGGCGAATGCCTGCACCTGATGTCGTCGATCTCGCCGCTCGATGCCGACCTCGCCCTCGTGTACCTGCCGCTCACGCCGGTACGCCTGCTCGGGCTGCTGCACGAACGCCACGTCGGCATCGTCGAGGTCGCCGAGGAGGACTTCGACACGCTCGGCCCCAACGTCCTCGCGGTGGCGCCTCGGTCGGTGCTCGCGATCGAGGGGAACGACGCCACGAACGACAACATGCGCGCGGCCGGGGTCGAGGTCCGCACGTTCCGCGGCGACCACATCTGCACGATCGGCGACGGCGGCCCCACCTGCCTCACGCGCCCGCTCGATCGCGACTGATCCCCCGATGACCGAGCGCGTCGTCAACTTCTCGGCGGGTCCCGGCGTGCTGCCGCTCCCCGTGCTCGAGCGGGCACGGGACGAGCTGGTCTCGCTCGACGGGGTCGGCGCATCGCCCCTCGAGGTCTCGCACCGTGGGCGCTGGTTCACGAACGTGATCGAGCGGGCGCGCGAGGACCTGCGGACGCTCCTCGAGATCCCGGACACGCACCACGTGCTCTTCTGCCAGGGCGGCGCCTCGATGCAGTTCTCGATGGTCCCGATGAACCTGCTCCGAGGGCACCCGCACGCCGCGGACCACGTCATCACGGGCGCGTGGGGCGTGAAGGCGATCGCGGAGGCGGCGAAGGAGGGGTCGACGCGGATCGCGTGGTCCGGCCACGACGTTGGCTTCGACCGGGTCCCCGGCGACGAGGAGCTGGCCGCCGCGCTCACGACCGACGCGCCGTACGTCCACCTGACGACGAACGAGACGATCCAGGGCGTGCGGTTCCCGGCGATCCCCGCGACGCCGCCCGGGGTCCCGCTCGTCGCCGACGGGTCGAGCGACTTCCTCTCCCGGCCGATCGACGTGTCGCGGTTCGCCCTGCTCTACGCCGGAGCCCAGAAGAACGCCGGACCCGCCGGCGTGACGGTCGTCATCATCCGCGACGACGTGCTCGCGACGGTGCCCGAAGGGCTGCCGTCCCTGCTCGACTACCGGACCTACGTCGAGCACGGCTCCCTCTACAACACACCGCCGGTGTTCGCGATCTACGTCCTCGGTCTGGTGACGCGCTGGCTCGTGGAGGACGTCGGCGGGCTCGCGGCGATGGACGATCGGAACCGCCGCAAGGCCGCGGCGCTGTACGACGTCATCGACGCCTCCGACGGGTTCTACCGAGGACACGCCGTGCCGGCGGCCCGATCGCTGATGAACGTCACGTTCCGGCTGCCGTCCGAGGACCTGGAGCGCGACTTCGTCGCCGACGCCGTCGACGAGGGGCTGGCCGAGCTCAAGGGCCACCGGAGCGTCGGCGGCATCCGCGCGTCGATCTACAACGGGATGCCGCTCGAGGGCGTCGAGGCCCTCGCCGCGTTCATGCGGGCGTTCGCTGCGACGCGCGGCTGAACCTCGGCTCGGACACGGTTGTCCCTGTAGCGCCCGTACAGACGAGACGCTTCAGCGCCGTTCGCGCTCGGCTCGGCTTCGAAGGATGCAGAACTCGTTGCCCTCAGGATCGGCCAGGACCAGCCAGCCGCTCCCATCCTCTTTCCGGAGATCGTGGAGCGGCGTGGCACCGAGGGCCACGACTCGTTCGATCTCCTCGTCGCGGGAACGGTCGGTGGGCTCCAGGTCGAGGTGAACGCGGTTCTTGACCTGTTTGCCCTCCGGCACTTCGACGAAGAGGAGCCGCGGCTCACCTCCGGGCCCGACGATCATGCACTCCTCGTGTCCGGGCTCATTCGGATCGCCGGGCACGTCGGCGAACCCGAGCACGTTCTTCCAGAACGTCGAGGTCGCGAACGCGTCGCGACTATCGAACGTCGTATGCGAGATGCGCGAGACCATGCACCGATGGTAGCTATCCCTCGACGAGCGAGATGTCGAACTCGGTGCCCTCGGGGTCGGCGCACGTGCGCCAGGTGAACCGCTCCAGCCGCCGGTCCTCCCCGTCCCAGCTGCCGCCGAGCTCGAGCACCCGCGCGGTCGCCGTCTCGAGGTCGTCGACGCCGAGGTCGATGTGGATCCGCGTCTTCCCCTGCCTGGGCTCGGGGACGCGCTGGATGCAGATCACCGGCAGGCCGTCGCGGCCCTCGAGGAAGATGAACCGGCCGTCGTCCATCTCGGCGTCGACGGTGGTGCCGAGGAGCGCGGCCCAGAAGGTGGCCGCCGCCGGCGCGTCGGTCGCGTCGATCGTGATGAACAGGAACGACGGGTCCGCCATCGCTCAGCCTCCGATCAGCTCGTCGGCCATCGCGGCGTAGACCTCCGTGTGGCGGTCCACGTCCTCGGCCGTGGTCGCGGGGGACATCAGCGCCATGTTGTGGAACGGCGTCATCAAGATCCCACGGTTCAACAGGTAGAGGTGGATATAGGGGTCGACCTCCTCGTCCTGTCCGGCCGCCGCCTCCGCGCCCGTGCGCGCGGCGTCGGGGCGGAACAGGTACTCGACGCGGCAGCCCAAGCGCACCACGTGCCAGGGGAGCTCGCGCGAGTCGATGACCTCGCGCACGCCCGCCTCGAACCGTTCCCCCAGGCCGATCATCCGCTCGAACGCCTCGTCGGTCATCACCTCGCCGAGGGTGGCCCGCATCGCGGCGACCGACAGAGCGTTGCCGGCGAGCGTCCCCCCGACCCCGCCGACGTCGGCGTTCTTCCAGTCGGTGTTCGCGTAGATCCGGTCGCTCAGCTCGGCGCTGAACCCGTACGCCGCGCTCGCGATCCCCGCGCCGAGCGTCTTGCCGATGGTCACGATGTCGGGGCGGAGGTCCCACGCCCGGGTGCACCCGCCCGGGCCGGCGCTGATCGTGTGCGTCTCGTCGATCAGCAGGAGCGTGCCGTACCGATCGCAGAGCTCGCGGACACCCTCGTGGTAGCCGGGCTCGGGGAGCACGATCCCGATGTTCGTCAGTGCCGGCTCGAACACGCAGACCGCCACCTCGCCGGTCGCCAGCTCGCGCTCGAGCCCCGCGAGGTCGTTGATCTCGACGAGCCGCGTGGTCGCCGCGAGCTCGACGGGCTTGCCGACGTTCCCCTCGCGCGCCACGACGTGGCCGTCCTCGGTGAGCGTCGCGAACGACTCGTCGACGGACCCGTGGTAGCACCAGTTGTGGAACAGCACCTTCGGGCGCCCGGTGACCTGGCGGGCCCACCGGATCGCGAAGCGGTTCGCATCGGTCGCCGTGAGCGCGAAGTTCCAGTACGGGATGCCGAAGCGCCGCGCCAGTTCGTGCCCCACCCAGGCCGCGTCCTCCGTCGGGAGCATCAACGTGATGCCCTTGGCCGCCTGCGTCGCGATCGCGTCGACGCTCTCCTTCGGCGCGTGCCCGGCCATCCCGCCCGTGTCGCCCAGGCAGAGATCGACGTACGTGTTGCCGTCGGCGTCGGTGAACCGCGCGCCCTCGGCGTGATCGACGAACACCGGGTACTCCCCGGGCCACCGTGTCATCCAGTTCATCGGGACGCCGAACAGGAGCGACCCCTTGGCGTCCTCGCTCAACGCCGCCGAGCGCGGGGTGCGCTCGCGGAAGGTCGCGTGTTCGCGCGCCATGAGGTCCTGCAGACGCGCGCGATCGATGGTCCTCACCCGATGTGCCTCCCCGGACGGTGGTGGGGGCGGAGTCTAGTACGGTCCCTCCGTGGGATGGCAGGTCGTGTCGATCGCCGGCGGGCCGCGGGAGCGCGGCCGATCCTACGGCGAACGCGCGCGTGACCGCGTGCACGGCACCGTCGCGCTCTACGAGTCGATCTTCGGCGCGTACGCGTCGCTGTCGTGGTCGCAGGTGCGCGACCGCGCCGGCCGGTTCGTCGCGGCCATCGACGCCTACGACGAGCAGGTGCTGCCCGAGATCGAAGGGATCGCCGAGGGAGC